>JAFRCD010000004.1 GCA_017404555.1 Bacilli bacterium | reverse complement strand
CCAGGATCAAACTCTCAAATAAAATTCAAACACTTAAAGTGTTTTAATCATAATAAAAAAATCTTATCCTAGCTACTCATAAATTGACGTTTTGCTTAGTTTTCAAAGATCATTCCACTGCCGAAAGTTGCAGTGCGTTACCAATATACCAAATATAATTCGACTTGTCAAGACTTTTTTTACTTTTTTTTGACATAAAATTTACTTTTTAAAATTTTGTCAAAAATCTCGCAAAGCCCTATTATATATAGTTGTCAATAAAATTTAGTTGACACTCAATTTGATAAATTGGTTTGGCATTTATTGACACTTTTCGTTAAATGCGCTCCTTTAATATAACAAGTATTTTTTCCAATGTCAACAAAAAAAGAAATTATTTTTAATTTCTTTTCTTTATATGATATGCAAAGGTTTTAAAAGTATTACTTCTTTTTTAATTTTTTGTATATTTCGTAATAGTGTTCAACTATTCCTTTGGCAAAAGGACTTTCCTTTTTACGAACCATTTCTATTAGAAAAGTCAATTCACTCTTTAAAACTTTATCTAGTTTATCTGAATAATTCATAAGTTCTTTATGGTACTTATATTCACCACGATCTAATACTTTAAAAGAACCATCTGGGAATACTCTTAAATCTAAATCATAATCAATATACTTAATTGTATCTTCTTCAATTAAGAAGGGACTAGCAATATTACAATAGTAATAAATACCATCTTTTTTATATTGACCAATGACATTAAACCAATTGTTTTTATAAAAATACATAACAGCTGGCTCCTTAGTTCGCCAACTTCTTCCATCTGCTTCAATTACTTTAGTTCTATTATTCCCAAAAATTAAATAATCATCATGGATTTCTAATAGTACCGCTTCATCCCAAGCACGATGGATTTTACCATTATGCTTATACCCATGAATCTGGTACTTCTTCCCTATTTCTAAATTTTTCATAGTTAATACCTCTGTTCCTAAACCTATTATACAAAACTTTTTTCTTTTTTTCAAATCAAAATACTAGGCCTTTACCTAGTATTTTATTCACATGTATAATTCTTATCTTTATAATAAGCTTCAATCTCTTTTATATTTTGATCAAATAAGACTACTGATTTTATTTTATCATTAGCTTTACTCTTGTTATCAAATATCTCTAAATCATATTCTTTATCTAAAGTTAGCTTTTTATCGTTGACTAAGCACTTTGTAAAATATCCCAAAACCTCATCACTTTTACTGTCTAATTCGGTACATTCTTTTAACTTTTTAGTATAATCATCACTCTTATCATAAAAGTTACTTTCTGTTATATAATCAACTTTTTTAGCTTTACTTTTAATATGATATACCTTAACCGCATCAGTTATAATATATCCTTCTTTCTTATCAGATTTAGAACAGACAAGAACTTGATATTTACTACTATTAATTTTATCATTAGTTTTCTTTCGATCAAGCCATCTAGTAAATAAAGGAACCATAATAATGAAGATGACCATTATTATAATTACCGCTATCAAGATAATAATTACTAACTTTTGATAATCCCTTTTAGGTTGTTTTTTTTCTTCTTGAGGATGCTCTGGTGCTGGTACTTTTTCTTCTTTTTTTTCTTCTATTACTGGTTCTACTGGTTTCACAGGAATGATTTCTACCTTAGGTTTCTTTACTTCTTTTACTTCTTCATCATCCAGTGTTAGAACCTCTATATCGTCATCTTTCAAGATTATTACCCCTTTCTATTATTTTTTCGTAAAATTAGCAACTCCTACATAAATGAATATAGCTAAAGCTACCGCAATAATAAAGGAAAAAGCCGGATTAGATGAAAATTTATCAACAAAATTATGAACTACTGAATTTAGATCTTTTAGTTTACTAGTTATTGATAATAAATACATCTTCATCCTCCTCCTTATTTTTTGTTTTTCTTTTTCTTTTCCTCTTTAACTACTTCTGCTTCCGTTACTTTAGGTTCTATTTTCTTTAAATCACTAAATTCTTCTTTAATTACTTTTTTAATTCGAAGGGTTCCTACAATATCTAGAATAGCATAAACAACTAAGAATCCTCCAACTATTTTAGCAAGAATTTTTGCTCCTTGGAAAGGATTAAAGATAAGTAAAACTCCACATAGTAGTGATAAACAAGCCATAACCATTGTACTTTTCCATATGTCATTATTACGTCTTTTTAATTCCATAGAGTATTCAAGTTTAAGACTACTATTAATTAAAACTCCTATTCCTACTATAACTGGTATAATACCAGCAATACTTCTAGGATTATTAATAATCCCTACTCCCACAAAGCAAGTAATAATTCCATAGACGATACTTAAACCATAGCCAGTTTTATCACCTCGTAGAGCTAAAAAGTATCTAACAATAGCCAGAACTCCTAATGATAGGATAGTAGCTCCTATAATATAGTAAATACTTAAAACTGTAACTTCAGATTCAACAATAAGTAAAATTCCTATTAATAATAATATACTTGAAGTAACGACTGAAGTAGTAAAAATCCTCTTTAATAATTTTTCCATATTTCCTCCTACTCCGATCTAAGTGCTTCAACCGGATCTTTTTTACTGGCAATACCTGATGGTATTCTGCCACCAATAATTGTTAAGATGACACTTATTGTTATCAATATTATAGCATGAATTGGTGAAAGTTGGGCAACATTTGTTAAATTTGATAGATTTTTAATAATCATATTAGCAGGAATCGTTAATAAATAAGCAATTCCAATACCAATAATTCCTGATAAAATACCCACAATAACTACTTCAGCAATAAATACTCGTTTAATATCTTTCCTACGAGCACCTAAAGCCCTTAGAATACCAATTTCTTTAGTACGCTCTAAAACAGATATATAAGTAATAATACCAATCATGATTGATGAAACAATTAGTGATATTGATGAGAAAGCAATTAAAACAATTGTAATCGCATTCATAATGTTCTTAGTAAGAGAAGTTATAAGTTCTGCTTGATCAGTGTACTCTACTTTATTATCACCTTTCTTACCTTTATTATACTTATCAAGATATTTAATAATATGATCTTTAGAATCAAAGTCATTAGGATAAATCATAATCATATAAGGAGAAGTATCTGCTCCTAAATAACCTAAGAAGTTCTCTTTAGTATTAGTTCCCTCTTTATCAAAAGCGGCATGACTCATAATATTATAATCTAAATCCTTTTGTGCTTTAACAATCTCAGAATTATCATTTTTACTAATGACAATATCCATTAATCCTTTAGTATAACCAATACCATCACCTTCACTAATTAAAGCAGCTTCTTCATTATCTTTACCTCTTAAGATAGCCTGAACTTTAACAGTAACAGCATTATCATTATTATATAGAGCTTCATAATCTTGTTTAGGAACAAAACTACCACCAATATTAGTATAGTAATCATCATTTAATATAACTTTAATCTCTTTGTTCATAATATCTTCAAAAGACACTTTATCTAGATCCTTAGTAAATCCTAATTGTTTTAAGATAGATGCTGATACTCTATTTCTTGTATCAACCATTAATACTAATCCTGGTTTATCATCCTCTATTTTACCAGCCAAAGTATCATATGTATCACTAACAATATCAGTATTATTATTATTTAAACGATATGGAAACATAACCCACATACTAGATGTTGCATTTTCATTATTAGAAATCGTTGTATTAGGAATTAAGTTATATTTACCTTCATCATCTTTATTAATAGCGATTAGATTAACTGTCTTTGTATAAGAAATACTTGATACATAATTAGGATTTATATCCTTAATATAATCTTCATATTCTTTAGTTATTTTATTATTATGAATTAAAGTCTCAACCATATCATCCTTAGGATAAATCTCTTTTTTAGTTGGGAACTTCTTTAATTTAGAAGAAGTCATATCTTTAAAAGCATTAGTATCCATATTCATTGATTGAGTCATAATTAGAATTGGTGCTTTAGCTAGAGTTGTATCTTGGAATTCATCAATCTTCTTTTGGAATCCATTAGATAGAGAAAGTATTAAAGCAATTCCAATTATACCTATAGAAGCTGCAAATGATGTTAAAAAGGTTCTTCCCTTTTTAGTTCTGATATTATTAAAAGAAAGAGTCAAGGCTTCCAAGAAATTCATCTTTGTCTTCTTAATAGTGAAATCATTACTCTCTTGTTTTTCTTTTATTTCATTGTTATCACTAACTATTTTACCATCCTTTAATTCCACTATTCTAGTTGAATACTTTTCAGCAATTTCTCTATTATGAGTGACCATAATAACTAGTTTTTCTTTAGCTATTTCTTTGATTAATTCCATAATTTCTTTACTAGTCTTAGAATCTAATGCTCCAGTTGGTTCATCAGCTAAAATAATATCTGGATCAGTAACTAAGGCCCGAGCAATAGCAACTCGCTGCATCTGTCCACCAGATAATTGATTAGGCTTTTTATGAGCATGATCAAGTAGTCCTACTCGGTCTAAGGCATCTAAAGCTAGTTTTTTCTTCTTACGCTTAGATACTCCTGATAAAGTAAGACCTAATTCAACATTAGCTAAAACACTAATATGAGTAATTAAGTTATAGTTCTGAAACACAAAACCAATACAATTATTTCGATAAGCATCCCATTCTTTAGCTTTAAAACTCTTAGTAGATTTACCATTAATAATTAAATCGCCACTATCATAACGATCTAGTCCCCCAATAATATTAAGTAAAGTAGTTTTACCACTACCACTAGGTCCTAAAATAGAGACAAATTCATTAGAGCGAAAAGAAAGAGATACTTTGTCTAAAGCCTTTTGAACAAAGTCACCAGTCTTATAACTTTTAGAAATATCTTTTATCTTTAACATATTCCCTCCTAGAATGGTAATTTCATATTACCATTTTTCATATTCTTCATCATTTTTTTCATTTGCTCGAATTGCATTAATAGTTTATTCACTTCTTGAACAGAAGTACCACTTCCTTTAGCAATTCTAGTCTTTCTAGATGCTTTAATAATATCAGGGTTTCTTCTTTCCTTAGGTGTCATAGAAAGAACAATAGCTTCAATATGAGCCATATCTTTAGGATTAACTTTAATATTAGTTAGACCCATCTTTTTAGCACCCGGTAGCATCTTAATGATGTTTTCTAGTGGTCCTAGTTTCTTCATTTGATTCATAGTTGATAAGAAGTCTTCTAAATCAAATTTACCAGATTCTAATCTTTTAGCACTTTTCATAGCTTCTTTTTCGTCGATAGCTTCTTCAGCCTTTTCAACTAAAGAAACAACATCTCCCATACCAAGTATTCTTCCAGCCATTCTTTCAGGATCAAATGAGTCTAATCCATCTAGTTTTTCACTGGTACCAATAAACTTGATTGGAACATTAGTTAAATGACGAACTGATAAAGAAACTCCACCTCTAGTATCACCATCTAGTTTAGTTAAGATTACGCCAGTAAGGTCAAGTTTATTATTAAAACCTTCAATAACATTAATAGCATCTTGTCCCATCATAGCATCAATTACTAAAAGAATTTCTTTAGGATGAACTTTATCTTTAATATTATTAAGTTCATCCATAAGTTCTTCGTCAATATGAAGACGTCCAGCAGTATCAATTAAGACATAATCATAACCATTTTCACGAGCATATCTAATAGCATTATCTGCGATTCCTACAGGGTCTTTCTTACCCTCTTCATATACTTCAATATTAAGTTGTTTACCAATTGTCTTTAACTGATCAATAGCAGCTGGTCTATAAACATCACAAGCTACTAAAAGAGGTTTCTTAGCATGTTTCTTGCGTAGAAAATTAGCTAATTTACCAATAGTAGTAGTTTTACCAGAACCTTGAAGACCTACTAACATTAAAATAGCAGGAGAGCCAGCTAAGTTTAAAGGAGCTGCTTCACCACCCAATAATTCTGTTAATTCATCATTAACTATTTTGACAAATAAATCTCCAGGATTAATACTCTTTTTAACTTCTTCTCCTAGAGCTTTTTCTTTAACATTATTAGTAAACTCTTTAACAACTTTATAATTAACATCAGCTTCTAATAAAGCAAGACGTATTTCCCTCATTGCTTCGCCAATATTTTCTTCAGTTATCTTGCCATAACCTTTAATCTTATCAATGGCATTTTGTAGTCTATCTCCTAAGTTTTCAAACATAATATCACCTATGCATATTATACACTATTTTATAAAGAAACAAAATAAAAAAACTAATTATGTAGTTGGTACTACAGTAATTAGTTCATCGTTATTATCAGGTTCTGCTTTTTCTTTCAAGATGCTATCATCAACTACATCTTGGGGAGAAGTTGTGCTATCTTCTACCACTGTAGTTTGAGGTGCTTTCTCTTCAGTTGGAACTTCTTCAATAGTTACTTCACTAGTAGGTTCTTCTGTAGTTGGTTGTTCTTCAACTATTAAATCTTGTGCTTGTTCTACAATTTCTTCATCTATATTAGGATTTAAATCAACTGTAGAACTATTAGCTTGTTTAACTTTCTCATTACTTCCAGTATATTCTTTTTGATTACCATCCCAAATACTTACTACATCACAGTTACCAGATAGTGGTTCTGGTGAAGGCATTGCTAGTTTAACTATTAGAGGTATTTTGAATGCTCTACCAAAAGTTAGACAAGTTCCTGATTGTAAACTTTTTTGTTTTTCAATAATCTCTTCTGAGATATTAGGTACCATCTTTTTAATATAATCAACATCAGCTGGATGGTTCATTTTAAAGATTAAGAAACTTGAACATTGAGAAATAGTTGTATCAGAAAGTTCAGAAGGTCTTTGAGTAATAAGTCCTAGAATAACACCATATTTACGTCCTTCTTTAGCAACACGTTCAAATATATTATATCCTAATAAGAATCTATCAGTATCATTTTGAATATATCTATGAGCTTCTTCTACAATAACATGGAAAGGAATAGTTCCTCGATCAGGAAGACTCTTAGCAAATTCAAATACTAATCTAGTGAAGATTTTAGTAATAACTTTAGCAAAAGAATCATCTACATCATCTAGATTAATATTAACTAATTGATACTTCTTACCATTAGTTATTAATAGTGATGATAAGTACTTCTCAATACTTACTTTATCTTCTAATTCAAAGTATTTAGCATATTCACCAGTAAGTAAAGCATGCATTCTTACTCTTACTGTAACTGCATCACCATAAGTATTTTCATTTCTTAACCAACCTTCACTAATTAAAGTAAAGTTAAGAGCTTTTTCTAGATCAGCCAATCCATAGAAAGCTTCACCACTTGGTTCATAATCATCATATTCTTCTTTAATAAATTTAGTTAAGTATTCAGTTAAAAGAACACTCTCTGAGAATCCCCCTTTAGAATCAATAATGAAACATTCTCTAAACTTTCTTGTATAACCAACACCTTGTACTTCAGCTTCTAAATTAAACTCTGGTGTTGTACAAGTATTAAGAATAGAGAATACATCATTTCTCTTATTAGGAGATGTTTGATTAGTATAAAGAATAGTCATAATAGCTTTAGCTATTAAATGATTCTTATAATCATTAGCATTCATATCAGTAGAAGCAAAAATACGAGCTAACTTTAACATTCTTTCAATGATTGGTAATTGAGAATGAGCATTACATTCAAGTAGTAGTGCTAAATCATCTTTATTAAGTAAATATACAGGTATTCTTAACTTCTCGGCATAATCATAACTACTAGTTTCATTAGTAGATAAGAAACGATAATTATAGTTAGGATTAATACTATTTATATCTTTGAAAGCATTATAATATTCACCAGATGAATCAAATAATAAAATATTTGATTTATAAGGGAATAATCTTTCATCTAAAAACATATTTTGGAATATTCTAGTAACACCACATGATTTACCAGAACCACTATTACCAAAGATAGCAAAGTGATTAGAAAAGAAATTATTAATATCAATATAAACTGGATGATTATTATAGAAAGGAGATCCTCCTAAAAGCATATTACCTTTTTTATCTTCTCCTAAAATAAGAGGTATTTCTTCTTTCTTAACAGTTCTAATACTGGCTTTTAAAGAAGGTTTTCTAATAACACCACCAATTAAACTACCATTAATTATTTCACCTAAAAACCTGGCTTTTACTAAGTCATCATTAATATCATCTACTTCACCTAGAATTAGCTTATTATCATCTTCAAAGATAAGATGCATATTCATTAGGTTAGCTTTGATATTATCCTTATTAATAAGTTTTATCTCGGCATAATTGTCACTGATATAAGTAATTTTTTCAAACACACTAATCACCCCAGAATTATCTATTCTATATCAATTATACTTTATTATTAATTATTTATCAAGAACAAAAAAAAGAAGCTTAATCTTGCTTCTTTATATGAACTATTCTAGTTCGGTAGAAAGGTTTTTCTACTACTTTTAATTCTTTGTTTATATCAATAATACTACCATAAGAAGTATCATTATCTTTATTAACTGTATAGATAAACAATGCTTCATCTAAATACTCAGGATAGACCTCTTTACCATCTTTTAATAGATTGTATTTGGCTCTAGTTTGAACACCTTTTTTAGCTTTCATCCCTTCATGCCAAGGTCCTACTTTATAAATAGTATATGCATCTTCTCCAATATACTGATCATCAATTAGATAAGCACCACATTTTAAAGTAACATATTTCTTAGAATTAACATCGCGAACGAAAGACTCAGTAGGACTACAATTAGCAGCACTATTAAATGGATTCTTAACATTTGAATAAGCACCATTATCAATTAATTCTTGAAGATAATGAGCTTCTAGGCCTTCATTATCTGTTTTATAATGGGCAACACTAGTAGCCATATTATAAGCACTATATTTCATAATACGATACTTTTCACCATTAGTAGATTGATAAGCCATAGTTGCGATAACAGTGAAAAGAACTAAACAAACAACAATAATAGTAATAAGGTCATTGGTAATAAACCCCTTTTTATTATTCTTAACTTTCATATTCTTCTACCAACCTTTTCTGTAGATTTGGATCAATATCTTGAACTAGTTTAGTTGTATCTATAAAAGACTTTTGGTAGTTACCTTTGAAGAATTCCTTAGAAGCATTATCTAGCGCTGTATCAATATCTTCAAAGACACCCCGATATCTATTACTATAACAGATAGCTGCTTCTGCTAGTTCAGCATATTTTACCATTTCTACAGTCGTATTGTAAAGCTTTAATACTAAATCTCTAGCGGTATCCACTCTAATATTTAAAGTATTAATAACAATAGGCTTCTTTTCTAATTCCTTAATTACTTCTACAATAGCTTCATTAGCTTCATTAAGTTCTATAAAGTATTTATCAGTAATAATTGGTAATTTATAACTCCTTATTTTGACTTTGCACTTCTTCAAGAACTCTTCTATTTCATCTAATTGTTCCCTAGCTCGAAGTTCATCATCATGCATATTACCTAGAGATTTTAAAGAAATATCTAGTTTTTCTTCTAAAGCATTAAGTTTATTAGAAAGAGCTTCTATTTCTTTATGAAGTTCAGAGTAAGGAGTAGAATTCTTCTTCTCTTTATTCTTGATCTTCTTATGTTCATCATTGATAGTAGTTATTTCTTTCTTAATATTATTGATTGTTTCAATATCCCCTTCTTCTAGATCATACATATTTTTAATTTCATCTAGACGAGAATAAATATCATCAATTGATTCATTAGTATTTTTAAGTTTCTTAGCAAAATCTTTACCCATTTCTTCATAAACTTTGCGAGATAAACGTTCTTTTTCAAAGTCTACAAATAATGAATCCATATAATCTAGAATAGTCTTAAGTTCAAACATACAATCTTCTAGATTAAGAACACGTACTTTATCTAAGATAGTATCAATATTCTTTTTAGATTCTTCCAAGTTATAATCAATATTTAAGTAGTCTAATGAGTACCCTTCTTTAATCATACTATCTGCAGTATCTTTAATTTCTTTCATACGCTTAGGAATTAATTGTTTACCCATTAGAAGTAAGTCTGGTACTTCTTTAATTACTATTTCCATATGATCAATCATTGTATCAAGAGCTTTAACTACATGAACTACTTCATTATATTCGTTCTTAGCCATAACTTTTTCAAAATCAAGGAATCTTTTCTCAATATTTTCTAATTGAAGAGCTACAGCTTCTTGCATCTCATCATATAAGTCTTGATGTTTAACATATTCTTTATTAAGATCACGGTATTTAGCTTTAAGTTTAATAACTATACTACGATACTTTTCTTCAGATAAAGTTATCTCTTTAATAGATTCAAGTAGGGAATCGGCATGTTCTCTCGTAATATATAACTGCATATCAAGTTTAGCAAATTTATTATCAGCTTCTTTATATTCACGACGATCAATATATTCTTCAAGTTCTATAATCATATCTTGAAGCTTTTCTACTTCTTCACCTTTAATCTTTTCGAACTTCTTCTGCCATTTCTCATATTTTTCTTCCATCTTGTCATTTTTAATAATTGGTTCTACCTTAGATAGTTCAACCCCAATAGGTGTTGAAGTAATTAAGTTTTTTTCATATTCTCTTTCATCAAGTTTAGCATAATATTTATTAAGACGGTGTTTACGATAAAAATAGATGATTAAAGCAACAACAATAATTACTACTATTATTCCTGTAACAATAAAAAGTACTTTACCGTGCATTTTAGTCACCACCTTACTATTTTTATTTTATCATAATTTAAAATAAAAGAAAAGAGAAATAACTTCTCTTATTAACTCTTTTCTAATTCTAATTTCTTACGAGCGCATACAATACCAAAAGTAGTAAGTATACTAAATATTAATAATAGTATATATGGTGTTAAGATTGTTACTGTACCAGTAGCAGCATCTTTCAATACATCATATAACTTATTACTTGTATTATCAGCACGCGAAAAAACCAGGAATGCTCCTGTTATTATTAAAACTACTATTAATACTGCTTTCCATCTTTTGTCCATGTAATCACCATCTATATTATCTAGTTTCATTATAACTCATTTTCACTTTGTAAATCAATAATAATTGACTTATTTAATTAATATGTTATAATTGATACTGCATATTGACTTTGAACAGCTTTTTTAGATAGTTTTAATGTGTATTTCAAGATTAGTAGCTATTTGCTGTTAGGCGAAGAAATTACTCCCTAAAACTAGACTAAAATATCGTTTTAAGTTCTATGTAATATATAGAAAGGAGAAGATTATGGCAAGATATACTGGACCAGCTTATAAAAAAGCTCGTAGAGTTGGTTTTTCTATTAGTGAAACTGGTAAAGAATTAGCTCGTCGTCCTTATGCTCCTGGAGCACATGGTAACTCTAGACGTGGTAAATTATCTGATTATGGTGTTCACTTAAAAGAAAAACAGAAGGTTCGTTTTATGTATGGAGTTAATGAAAAACAATTCCGTAAGACATTTGATGAAGCTTCTAAATTAAAAGGTATTCATGGTACTAATTTCTTAAGACTTTTAGAGTCTCGTCTTGATAACTTAGTTTATCGTATTGGTTTTGCGAATACTCGTCGTGGTTCTCGTCAACTTGTTAATCATGGACATGTTACTGTTAATGGTAAAAAGGTTGATATCCCATCATACAGATGTAAACCAGGAGATGTTATCTCTTTAAAAGAGAAAGATAAAGACTTAAAAGTTGTTAATGAAGCTTTAGAGAAAGTATCAAAAAGAGTTGAATTCATTAAGTATGATGATAAGAAGAAAGAAGCAACTTATGTAAGACTTCCTGAAAGAAATGAACTTAATGCTGATATTAATGAATCACTAATAGTTGAGTACTATAACAAATAAAAAACGAGAAATTCTCGTTTTTTTATTTGTAATTAATTACATAATACTTTTTCTTACCACGTCTGATAATTACATATTTATCATATAAAGCGTCTTCTTTAGTAATAGCCTTTTCTAAATCATTTATCTTTTCTCCATTAATACTTATTGAGTTATTTGAAACAAACTCTCTAGCTTCTCTTTTAGAAGAACAAATACTTGCTTCTACTAATAAATCTACTATGTTTTTATCTTCACTTATATCATAACTATCAATATTTTTAAAAGCATCTTCTAGTTCTTGTTCACTTAATTCTTTAATATTGCCACTGAATAATGATTTAGATATTTTAACTGCTTCATTATAACTTTCTTCATCATGAATGTCAGTAATCATAGCTTTAGCTAAAGCATCATGAGCAATTCTTTTCTCTGGAGCCTTATTATTTTCTTCTTCTATTTTTTCAATTTCTTCTTTTGATAGAAGTGTTAATTTCTTTAGACAATCTATAATCATTGAATCTTCTAAATTAATTAAATATTGATATAGTTCATATGGAGAAGTCTTATTTCTATCTAACCATAGAGCATTACCTTCAGTTTTACCAAACTTTTTACCAGTAGAATCAGTAACAAGTGGCATAACCATACCATAAGCCTCTTTATCTATTTTCTTTCTAATAAGTTCTATTCCAGAAGTAATATTACCCCATTGATCAGAACCTGCTACCTGGAGAGTACAATTCTTAGTTTCATATAAGTGTAAGAAATCTAAGGCTTGTAGAATCATATATGAGAATTCTGTATAAGTAATTCCTACTTCTAATCTAGATTTTACATGGTCTTTAGCTAACATATAATTAATATTAAAGAATTTACCATAATCTCTTAGGAAATCAACTGTGGAAATATCTTTAATCCAATCATAGTTATTAACAACTTCAAAACCAAATATTCTTTTAGCTTGGGCAGTTAAACCTTCGATATTTTTTTCTACTTCCTCTTTAGTGATCATAGGTCGTTCTGCATCTGGTTTAGGATCACCAATAAGACCTGTTCCCCCTCCTACTAAAAGAATTGGGTGATGACCAGCATTAGCTAATCTTTTAGATATTAAGAAAGATGAATAATGTCCAATATGCATAGAATCAGCAGTAGGATCAGTTCCAATATAAAAAGTTAGTCCTCCTTCATTTAATTTATCAATTAATTCGGGACTACTAATATCTTGAATTAATCCTCGCCACTCTAAATCTTCATAAAGTGTCATAATATCAACTCCCTTGATTACTAAAAACTCATTAATAATATACCATATTTTATTATTATTTTAAATAGTAAAGAATAAAAAAAGCATATTCCTATGCTTTCTTTTCTTCTTTTTCTAATTTCTTAAGAACGTCTTTAGTTACTTTAACAGCTTTCTTTCTTACTTCTTCAGCTGCTTCTTCTACCATTGGTTTACCAGCTTCAACAGCCATATCAACTAATTTAGAAGCTTCATCAGCTATTTTTTCACCTTTTTCTTTAGCAATCTTTAAAGCCTTTTCTTTATCTAAGTCTTTAAGATCAGCTTGTAGTTTTTGTACTTTCTTATCGAAATTATCTTTTACTTCTTTAGTATCAATTTCTTTAGCACTTTCAATTAATTCATCAATCTTCTTCTTTAATTCTTTTCTAGTTTCTTCTCCCTTTTTAGGTGCGAATAAAAGTCCTAAACCTGTTCCAATAGCAGCTCCTATTGCAAATCTTCCAAATCCTTTTTTACTCATCTTTACTCTCCTCCTTATTTTTCTTTATTTTTCCAACTGTTCCCATAACAGTATTTACCGCTTTATCAACAATGGTATATGATGCATTAGATACCTTATCAACTATTCCAAAGATACCATTTAAAGAGTTAACTTTTTCTTCAACATTATCACTAATTCTATTTAATTTAGTAGTCACTTGAATTAGTTTAACTGCTAAAACAGTTAAAGTAATCACCAAAGCAATTACTACTATATATAGTACTGCTGGTAAGAATTCATTTAATAAATCTATATTCATTATTAACATCAAATATTCCCTCCTTATTCATCATACATTGAATCTATTAAATCAAATAAATTATCATCATCTAAATCATTATCTTCTTTAATTGGTTCTGGTGCTTTTTTAGGTTTCTTCTCTTCTTTTTTAGGCTCCTTAACCTCTTCTAAAGCATCTTCTTCGTCATTAGTTGTTCCTCTATCAACATAGTCTTTGTTATATTCAAGACCTAGGTCTTCAAAGTATTCTTCAGCTTCACCCATCGTAACATTATTTACTCTTGGTTTTCTACTGTTAGTAAAATCCATTACTTTTTCTTCCTCTTCTAATGGTTCTACTTGTTCTAAAAGAGGATTATCTTCAATAGTATCTTCTAGAGTTCCAAAAGCTTTATTACGAACATCATCAACACTTATTTTATCTCTAGAATAAGGCGATGTTAGTCTAATCTCGCGATCTTTTTTATCTCTTACATCATCTTTCTTGTAGTTCTTATCTAAAACTCCATAGATTGGTGAAATAATTGGTGAAGGTTTAAACTTCGGTTCTACTTTTTCTTCCTCATAACTAGTATAACTTAAATCCTTAGTTTCATACTCCCGGTATTCTTTCTTGTGTTCTTTCTTCTTACCCCAAGGTTTTTTCTCATACTTCTTATCGGAAATAAAAGCTGGAACATTATCTGGTTTTAAATCTTCTTCTTCCATTACTGGAAATTTAAAACTATTATCAGTCTTAACTGGTTCTTCTTCCTCTATTTCATCAATAATAATTAGCTCTTTTTTGGCAGGAGCAATCTTTTTAGCGATTGGTTCCTCTTTCTTTTCCCTTGCTTTAATTGGTTTGTCTTCTTTAATCTTCTCTGGTGCCTTTACCTTTTTAGGTTTTTCTTTTTTGGGTTTCTCTTCAATTTCGACATACTCTTCTTCAAATAAAGCATTTTTTAATTTGTCCATTAATTTCATAATTTCACCTATTTCTTATTCCTCGTCGATTTCAACATTGTCTTCATCAACATCTTTTTCATCAATATTGTCATATTCTTTAACATAATCAAGGAAATCAGTAGTTTTCTTTTTAGTCTTAAAAATGTTGAAAGTTTCCTCTTTATAGTTAAGGGTATTATCCCCAATAACTGTTGATAAAACACGACGATTATATTTTATAGAAGATAATATGTAACAGATATTACTGATCGCATCATTAATGTCTTTTTCTCTTACATATACTTCTATTTTAGCATAATTATACATGGCTTCAATAAAATATTTGTTTTTGACTTTATTTATTTCAATGTAACCAGTCTTTTTACCATATTTTAATCTCTTTGAGTAATAACTATCATCATCTACTTTATACTTGTATTTAGTATTATTATAAAAACTAATTACATCAACATACATAAAGTAACGATAATTATTCTCATCTGTAAAAATAGTATTATATTCATCTTTATTATCTATTTTTAAGCCTTTAGGTAAGTAATATGAATAACCATCAAAAACAGTATTTTTTAGATTGTTCTTACTTCCTAAAATAATATCAGTTATTTCTCCTATCTCTTTATTATCGACTCTAGTTACAGTGCAACCGGAGATAAAAATAACAGTGATAAGTAGTAATGCGATAAATTTTTTCATTTATTTCACCTACTCTTTTCTATTATATCAAATTTTTTAATATTATTAAAGATTTTATGTCGCTTTTGTGTCAAGTAGTTTTAATCATTCTTAGTAGCTTTTAAATAAGCAATAGGAATGCCTTTTTCTATGAATTTATCTTCATATTCAGTAGTAATAATATCATTACTATTACTATGTAAATCATAAGTAACATCAGATAGCTTATAACCATATTCAGACAGTGATTCTTTAGAGTAATCAAACAACCCAACATTATCGGTCTTAAGAAAGATTTCTTTCTTATCTTTAAAAATATGATCATATTTCTCTAAAAAGATGGGACTAGTTAATCTTCTTTTAATATGACGATCTTTAGGCCAAGGATCAGAAAAGTTTAGATAAATACGATCTATTTCTTGATTAAATACTTCATCAATATTAATAGCGTCCATCCGGATAATAAGTAAGTTATCTAAATCATCAGGTATTTTAGGTAAAGCCCTCGCTAAAACATTATCGTACTTTTCAATACCAATGAAATTAATATTAGGAAACTTAAGAGCATTTTCAATAATAAATTTACCCTTACCCATACCTATTTCTATATGAATAGGATTATTATTTTTAAAAACATCTTTCCATCTACCCATATTTTTTTCTAAATCATCTCTAATTAAGTATTTAGATGAACTTAATATTTCTTCTTTATTTTTATTATTACGAAGTCTCATCTATATCACCAACTTATTACTTATTATAGCATACAAATAAAAAAGTTATCATTATTTTGATAACTTTGTCTTTCTTATATTTCTAAATAATAGGAATCCTCCTATAGCTATACCAATAACTATTAAGTAGGCCGCTATATTAATTATAACCCCTGTTAATGGTGCCATAGTCCTAGTGTTTTCAAATAGGATTTCATTAGTATGACATTCCAATGCCAGATTTGAAAAAGAAGCTCCTGATTGAGATGTATCCCCATTAATAGTATAAGCAGCTGTATAATCTCCTGCTGTCTCAGAAATGCTTAATTGGCTAGGAGCAGTATTAGAACCATCCAATTTCTTTATTCTACCATTGCTAAAGTTAGATAGTTTTTTAATGCCTGTTGATTTGTTAAGATTATATTTATTGCTCATTGCTATAGGAACTGTGCTACATCGAGCTGGTATAGTATCAAAAGTATTAACAGCTCCTCTAGTTGCTTCATGCCCCTCACCAATAACAGCTATTTGTCCATCTTTTAAATAAACCGTAACTGGAGTACCAGGTGTTATACTAGTAGGATTATTAACAGTACTACCATTATAAGTTGCTGTGGCATCTACATCACTTATTGGAAAAGACCACCGATTACAATTTAAAGGCTTACAAACATTAGAATCAATTTGTAGATTAATTGTAAATGGAAAATACTTGTTTATCTCTGCACCTGTTCCTTTGACTTCTTTTCCCAATTCTATATGACTGAACATCAGATCCTCGGGGATATATACATAATGAGCATTTAAAGTACCAGTTCCCGAAGCTGGACTTACTTTAGAACACACATCATAGTTTCCTGTACTTGGATTAAATGTACATTCATTCAATACTAACGTAGCTTCTAAGTTTCCAGTTGCTATATTATTAGCATCAACCTCATTTCGTACTGATACTATTACTTCATACTTTGGATCATTACCACTTCGAAAAAATGCATTAAGCCAGAAACCATTATCACCATATTCAGCATCAAGTGTTGGCAAAATACTGTAACTATAATCACCAGCTTCTGTAAATGTTAGATTTGATAAATTTATTGTTGTAGTTTTGCTTATCTGATTAGCTGAAATAGTTTCATTTCCTGTATAAGTAATAGTCCCCGTTGCCACAGTATTTTCTGTAACATTATCGACAAGATTGTAAGTTCTAGTACCAGCTATAGGATTGGTAATGTCGTAAATAATCTCTTCTATTGTTATAGAGCTAGTACCACTCCAAGTTACTGTTCCAGTTGCCTTTGCTTCTTTAGTACTTATAGTTAATATTGATACTAAAGCTATGACAAATATTAATGCTATAATTTTCATATTTACTAATCTTTTCATATATAACTCCTTGGTATCTTATATATCTATAATACTCTTTTTTTAAGGGTGTTGTCAATGTTTGGTACATTTAAAAACCTGATTTAAATCAGGTTTAATTATGTGCTTTTCTAATGCTTTTAGCACCAATTATAATACACGGAATTGATAGAAGTATTATTATTATGTATAAGAACATATTTCTAGTTGTCGTATTAGGACTCTTTTCTACTGGTGCTGGTGTTACTATTTCTTTTTCATAGACATATGTTATTTCCATATCTTCCTTAGCAACTCCTGTAGCATTCGTTGGTATTTTTACTTTGTATCCTAAATCTTGTAGTATAGTTGATACTTTAGTTGCGTATTCTTCTCCTGGATATATTTCTATTACTACATCATCGACTAGTTTTTTACCATTCTTATCAACATGATGAGTTATTATCTTTACTTTACCTATTCCCTGAGTAATATCCAAATCATCATCAGCTTCAATTGTATAGTTATCCAATTCTACTAACTTAGTTGTAGCAACAACTACATTGTGAATAGCTTCTTTAGTAAAATCATAGTTTTTATATACTATTTTAATGTTCTTTACAATACTTATTCCAGTATCAGTTTTTTGAACATTCTTATTTATATTCCATTTAATAGTCTTATCCTCTTTATCATATTCTCCGCCATCTAAATTAGATTTTGCTTCATCTATTTCATATGGTAATAAATCAATTAATTCTATTTTAGCTACTCCAACATAATCTTTTAAACCAACATTATATTCTATCTTGTAATCTATTACTTCATCAATCTTAGTAATACTACTCTTAGTAGTTGTCTTATCAATACTATTATCTTTTATGACATCATCAGGACTATTCTTTTGATAATAAAGAATAATTTCATTATTATCTTTGTCTTCACTTATTGTGATTTTGTATTCGTTAGCTCCAACATAATTGTAATTGTCAATGTCTATTTTCTCTTCAACACTTATTATTTCTGCATCATAAGTAGCGGTATCATTATTCTTTGGTGGATGTAATACTTTGTTAGTTCCTTCTTCTAAGTATTTTACCGTGTACCCTATCGCCTTAGGACCATATACTACTCTTATAGTATGATCATCTTGAACATTTTCAAAAGTATAATCATCTTTATATGTACTAATACTTACTGGAGTTCCATCTACTGTTACACTCTTTAATTCATAACCAGTATCAGGAGTATATTCTATTGTTTTATCATGATGCCATAACACCTCGTTATCACTTTCAGTAATAGTTCCATTTTCTACTTCGGTTTCTACTTTATAAACTATAGCAGTTTCTACTTCATTAGACTCTTTTCCTTCGGTATAATAATTATTCTTTAGGGTTGCTTCATTACTAATGATTTCACCTTTTTCTTCTACTTTAACCTTAAATTCAATTATATAAGTATTATTATAAAAGGCTACATCAGCTAATTCTTCACTTTTAGCTTCAAATTCTAATTTATTATCATTAGTTAAGGTTATATCAAACTTATTAGTAACATCACTTCCAGTATTATCTTTAATACTATAAGAATTATCTATTAAAACTGTTCCTTCAGGTATTTCATCATAAATTCCCCAATTACTATAATAGTTTTCATTTGATTGACTTGGTACATATTGTTCAATAGTATAAGTCAAATCATCACCAACATGAGCTTTTACTTTATCGACACTCTTAAGAGGATTAGGATCTTCTATTCTAAATGGAGAAGCTGATATACCTAACCATAAATAACGCCATGAAAACTCTTGAGTATTACTACTATCACCTAAGCCTATTAAATAACCAGCTTTGGGGGTTGGGTTATCAACAGTTGCATCACAATGAGCACCACTTGTTGCCTCATAACTAGTATAATTACAATTACCTATAAAATATAGATAATCAGATGTACTAGAGATGGAAAAATGAGTTTTATATTGGTCATAGTATAAAACTTTATCAAAGTTTTTAAATCCTATTTCTTCTCCTAAAGAACTAGGATTACCATTACCTGGTCCATCAATATCATTAAATACTAATACGTTTTTAATATTCATTTTTTCATTAGTATTATGCTTATAATACTCTATTTTATATTTTTTACGAGTGTTGTTGTGCCGGTTACTCATACCAATATTAGCTCCTGAAAAGAGAATTCCTACTTTTTCAGAACTAGAACTATCGACTGTTTCAAAACCAGTAAAAGTTAGTTTCATGTCGACAATTTGTCCTTGATAACGACCAACATTTTTATAAATAACATATACTTTATTAGCATTAGTATTAGTTACGTCATGATAATTTATGGTGTTATCAGCAAGAAAAGTAGGAGTGTTGTCATATTCTGTAACAGCTTCAGTTACACCACTTATAAGTTTAGGAGTGAAAGAATACTCTCCTGGAATGACATAATTATCAGCTACTCCCTCTCTTTGTGGTAAAGCATATGCTTTATTAGTAGTCATAACAAGACCAGTTGTACCTCCTAAAAATAATAATGCCCCTACTATGATTAATAATATGTTTTTATACTTTTTCATATATAACTCCTTACTATCTTATATGTTTATAATACTCTTTTTTCTAGGTTATTGTCAATGTTAACACTTTTCTTTTTTTTACATATTTTATATTGGGATGTGACGTTTATGAATAATATGCCTTGGCCTCCTTTTATGGGACCTAATTTCTATGATATTAATAGTAAGATAATGGAATTAGAAAAAAAGATTGAAGAGATTAATAATAGGATTAATATACTTGAGAAAAGATTAAATAGTTATAATGACTATACTGATAAAAATACAGGTATTTATATGATATAAAGGATCATACTAATAATATACTTTACTATATTTGACACTTTTACAGTCTTTTATTCTTGTTTTCAACAAAAGTTAAGTATTAAAATTGTAGTATAAGGTATAGTAGGTGTGATAGATATGAATCAAAAAATTAGATATTTCTTAATTCTATCAATAGTATTTTTAGGTATAACCGCTATCTCTAGTGGTATGATTATGCCTTCTTTATCTGTTAAAGGGAAAAACATCGTTAAACTTAAAGTAGTTCAAAAAAGAGTCGCTAGTAGTAATAAGCTAGAACTTATCTTAAAGAATATTACTCAAGATGTAAATGTACCTTTAAGTGTAGAAGTAAAAGATTATATTGAGAATATTGGGTCTGTTAGCGATAAAGTTCTAGCTAAATTAAAACTAGATACTTCACTTGTTAATATTAAACAACCTGGTGCTTATCAATATACAGTTACTTATAATAAACGTGTTTATGTAGGTATTGTTAATATTAAAGAACCAGATAAGAGTTTAGCTAGTATTACTCTAAAGAATATTACTCTTCTAATTAATGATCCTGTTCCTACTGATTTAAACTCTTATATTAAGGAAAGTATTCCTGATAATGCTAAAGATAAAATTAAATTAGATATTTCAAAAGTAAATAATAGATCAGCTGGTACTTATCAATATACTATTGATTATAATGGTAAGTTATATACTGGTACAGTTACTGTATATTCTCCACAACAAGATCCAGTATCTAAACCTGATAAAGAGGAAAAAGATGATTCTACTGAGGTAGAACCAGTAAATAATGAATAAAACTATTCCTAGGAATAGTTTTTATTATGGTATTAGACTAATATTCGTGGTATACTAAAGCTGTCAAGGTGATTGTATGAATAAATTAGTAAATTTAGAAAAAAAGGAATTTGATAAGTTCGTTTTAAGTAGTAAAAATCCTCATTTTATGCAGAGCTATGACTTTGGTAAAATTAGAGAGTTTAAAGGTGTTAAAGCGCATTATCTTGGTCTTAAAGATAAGAATAAGATTAAGTGTGCTGCCCTATTACTAGAGAAGATACTACCTTTAGGATACTCTTACTTATATTCTCCTTGTGGTTATGCGATTGATTTTAATGATATGGATTTATTAAAAGAATTCAATAATGAATTAAAGAAATACTTTCCTAAAGCTATCTTTATTAAGATTGATCCTCCTATTAAATTACATAATCTAGATATTGAGGGTAATGTTATTGAGGGTGAAGATCATACTAAATTAGTTGAAGATTTAAAAAGTCTTGGTTTTAAGCATCTAGGCTTTAATAAACTCTTTGAGCATGAGCAACCTCGTTATACATTTAAACTACATTTAGATGGATCTTGGGATGATATTTATAAAAGAATGCATCCTACTACTAAAAAGATCTTAAATAAGGGTAATCAATATGATTTTGATATTATTAAAGGAAATTCTAAAGATATTGATGACTTCTATAAAACAATGATTGATGTTTCTAAAAGAGAAGGAATTATTCAAGCACCTAAAAAGTACTATAAACTTTTCTTTGAGACATTTAATCAAGATGGTATGAGTGATTTATATATAGTAAAAGCTAATACTAAAAAACTTAAAAAAATATTTAAAGACAAGATCAAAACTCTTGAAGAAGAAATAGATAAACTAAAAGATGAAAATAAATATAAGAATAGAGACAAAGCTTTAAAGAAAAGTAAAGATTTAGAAAACCAAAAAGCTAAATTAAATAAAACTTTAAATGAGATTAAAGATATTAAGGAAGATACTATTGTCCTATCATCTATTATTACTGTTAAATATGATGATACTGTCTTCACTGTTCATGGTGGTAATAGTTCTACTTTAATGGAGTTAAACGCTAATTATTTGTGCTATTACACAATCATTAAAGATGCCTTTGATGAAGGTTATAAAATAGTAGATTTCTTTGGTACTTGTGGAGATGCTAATCCTAGTAAAGATAATCCTGTCTACGGTATTCATAACTTTAAGAAACGTCTAGGTGGAGAATTTGTAGAATTCATTGGCGAATTTGACTATGTAGCTAAACCATTTATGTACTTTGTCTTTACTAAATTAGTTCCTCTTTATAGGAAATTAAAGAGAAAGAAAACAAGAAAGGATTTTGAAAGTGAAATTAATAGAGATTGATAGTAAAAAATTCGATAAAGAAGCATTAAAATCCAGTGAAATAACTTTTCATCAAAGTAGTGCTTGGGCTAAATTAAAAGAATATAATGGCTGGAAAGCATATTATTTTGCTTTAGAAGATAAAAAGAAGATTAAAGCTTGTGCTCTTATTTTAGAGAAAGAGTTACCGATTGTTAAGAAAAATATTTGGTATTCACCAAGGGGATTTCTTCTTGATTATAATGACAAAGAAGTTCTTAAAGCCTTCACTGATGGTATAAAGGAAGAAGCTAAGAAACATGAAGCAGTCTTTATTAAGATTGATCCTTATGTTAAATATAAGGAACATGATAATAATGGAGCTTTAGTAGAAGGTGGCTTTGATAATAGTAGTACAATTACTAATCTTAAAGAACTTGGTTATAAACACTTTGGTTTTAATGTGATGCAGGACTCTCTACAACCTAGATGGATGCATGTTATTGATACTAAGGGTAAATCTTTAGATGAAGTTATGGAAGATATGGAGTCTAAGACCAGACAGATCTTAAGAAAGAATATGAAGTCAAGTGTTATCTGCCGGGATATTACTAGAGACGAACTACCTATTTATAAAGAGATTATGCAAAAGACTTCTGATAGACGAGCTTTTATTGACCGACCACTTTCGTATTATGAACATATGTGGGATGCTTTCTATGATAAAGGTATGCTTAAGATAATGATTGCGGAGATAGATTTTGAAAAGTATTATCAAAATACTGAGGATGAACTTAAAGAAATAGAAAATGCTTATAATGATCGTAAAGAGAAGTATGAAAAGAAACTACTACAAATGAATGAAAAGAGATATACCTCTCGACAAAAACAAGATGAAAGTGCCATGGAAAGATTAAAAGCTCAATTAGATAAAATAAAGAAATACCAAAAAGAATATGGTAAGAAGACTATTTTAGGTGGTATTTTATTCTTAATCTATGGTAATGAAGTATTATCTTTATATGGTGGTTCTAATGAGGAATTAATGAACTTTCAATCAGCCTACTCTCTTCACTTTGAAGGTATTAAGTACGCGGTTGAGAATAAGTATAATAGATATAATTTCTATGGTATTACTGGTGATTTCTCACAAGATAATCCTTTATATGGACTTTATCTATTTAAGAAGAGTTTTGGTGGAGTTGTTGAAGAATTAATTGGTGAATTTGATTTAATTATTAATAAGCCAATGTATTATTTATATAAGATTAGTTATGGTTTATACCATAAAATTAAAAATATTAGACATTAAAAACCTACTAAGTAGGTTTTTTATTCTTTATATATAATCATAGCTGAAAAACAATATATTTGTTCTTCTCCTAAGTCAAAAGAACTAACTTGATATTTAATATCAATTACCTCATGACCTTCTTCTAAGAAAAGATTAACGGAGTCTTCTAAATCCTGTTCACACTCTTCATCGATTACTTTAACTTTCACATTATCACCAATTACATAATAATAAAAAAAGATAAAATTCATGTCGAATTTTATCTTCCCAATACTTTTTCGTATTCTTGTTTATTTCTTTTTAAGTGTAGTAACGATTCATCAAATCTTTCTAAGTTGAACTTAAACCAATTATTCCAAACTTCATCATCATTACTCTCAGCAATATCTCTAATAAGACTACGATATTCATCACGGTGTTCAAAATATGCTGTTGTACCATATATTACTGGGTTTTCTAATTCATATGGATACTCTAAAGTAGTTAAATCATATAACTTAACATTCTTTAATGTTCTAGCAAGTCTTGTATTACCATCTTCAAATATTTGGGCTGTCGCGATTAAGCCATGAATTATTTGTGGTTTTAATAATAAATGTTCATCAAAATACTTACTATTGTAGAAATGTAGGAATTCATTAGTAGCTTTATCAATATCTCTCGCATCAATTGGGAAATAACTAATTTCTCTTTCACCATCTTCAGCTATTTTACCTACATAATTAGTATTATCTAAACGTCTATAAATACGGTTAGTACCATTAAGACAACCATCTAATACTATTTTATGAGCCTTAACTAATTTATTCGTATTTAATGATTCTTTTCCATGCCTAATAAGATAATCAATAGAGTTAACTTTTCTACTTTCTTGATAATACTCTACTAAGAATCTATTTCCATCTTCTAAGTATTGATTATCACGTATTTCAATAGCTTTGATTATCTTTAAAAACTTACGACGGTCACCTGGTTTCATATCTAATAGTTCTTTGATATATTGATTATACTTAGCTTTGATTTCTTGTTCTTTTTCAATTACTGCATCATCAAGTTTTAAATCATATACTTTATCAAAGAGTTCTAATGTAACTACTGGATATTTTCCACTATTTCTTATTTCTTCAGCACTTAACCAACTTTCCATCACAATACCCCCTTTAATTAGCGCATATTATACCATAAATAAGGAAAAAAGTCAAAAATAAAAGCAAGGGCAACTATGCCTTTGCTTTTTTCTCTTCTTTCTTTAAATGCATTACTAGAAGGGTTCCTCCTACACCAATACCTGCTAGTATTAGATAAGGTAATATTGTAAAGATTAATCCTGTTACTGGTGACATTTCCTTTTGATTGTAGAAATCAACAGTGTTACTACCATCCACAATACCCTCAGCGCTAACATAGTAGCCACTAGTAGCTGGATATCCAGCTAATGAAAATGATGGTGTGTAATCTCCTGGATTCTCCTCAATGGTAAAATAGCTTCCATAACAAGTGGCTCCATCAACTTCAGCTAATTTCTTGACACTCGGTGACCTTGAAAAATCGTAGTTTTGGTTACCAGGAGTATAAGGATCAATAAGTTCGCTGCATAAACCCCTAGGTATAACATCAAAGGTGTTTCCTCCATTTGTAACTTGTCCAATGATTGCTGTCTGTCCATGTTTTAGATAGATGGTTGTTGGGGTCCCATCGGTTATAGTTGTTGGATTGTTAATAGTATTTCCGTTATAAGTTACGGTTGCATCTATTCCACTTATTGGATATGTCCACCCACTACTATCAATTAGAGCTTGTTCATCTTGAACCAAGCTACTATCATTATCTATATTTATTGTGAAAGGAAAATACTTAGTTGTATCTGCTCCTATACCTTTTACGGTTTTAGATAGTTCAATGTGTCCAAAGAATGATTCATCAGGTATATAATCATAATCAGCATATAATACTCCGGAAACTGGATTTATCTTTACTTGTTCATCTTCACCAGTAGTTTCGTTATAATCATATTTAATTAGTATCATTGAAGCTGTGAAGTTTCCGGTTGGTACATTATTAGCATCTACAACATTTCGTACGGAAACTGTTACTTCGTAATACCTGTTAGCATCAGCTGGAGTAAAATAACTAAGGTTGTTACCTGATACGCGCAAATCATCAGGCACTATTCCATATCTATAATCACCGGGTTTAGTGAATGTTAAGTTTGATAGATTCAATACAGCTGATTTAGTCAATTGATAGTTTGTTATAGTATCACTAGCTGTATAATTTAGTGTCACTGATGATGCTTCCTGTCCACCAGTAGCTTGAAGCACATAATCCCTAGTAGCTACTATAGGATTAGCTATATTATGTATTGTATCTCTAATAGTTATACTACTTGGTCCACTCCAAGTTAATGTTCCTGCAGCTTTTGCTTCTTTAGTACTTATTGTTAGTACTGCTATTAGTACTATTATTAATAATAGTCCAATATTTTTTATATTTAACACTTTTTTCATATACTTCTCCTTATTATCTATCTTATCTTTATTATAATATTTATTACATGGTTATGTCAATTAATATTAAAAAAAGACAAGTTTCCTTGTCTTATTTAACTACAATATTAACTATTTTACCTTTTATTACTATTACCTTAATAATTTCTTTACCTTCTGTATGTCTTTTAACGTTATCTTCTCTTAAAGCTTTTTCTTTAATAGATTCTTCGTCTTCATCAACACTAATAGTAATAGTTCCTCTTACTTTACCATTTACTTGAACAGCTATATCTTTTGTATCTTCTTGTAAATATTTTTCATCATATGTTGGCCAAGGTTCATTTGCAATAGTTTCTTTATGACCTAAATGTTTCCATAGCTCTTCAGTAATGAATGGTGCGATTGGATTTAAAAGCTTAATGAATCCTTCCGCATATTCTTTTGGTAACGTCTCCTCTTTATAAACAGCATTGATAAAGATCATTAGTTGAGAAATAGCAGTATTAAAGTTAAGAGTTTCAAAATCATCAGTTACTTTCTTAACTGTTTGATGATATACCTTATCTAAGTTCTTGTTTTCTTCATCTTTGATCTTGTTTTCATCTACATAAAGTCTCCAAATACGGTCTAAGAACTTTTTACTTCCTTCAACACCTGTAGTACTCCAAGGTTTATCGGCTTCAAGTGGTCCCATAAACATTTCATATAACCTTAAAGTATCAGCTCCATATTTATCAACAATATCATTAGGATTAATAGAGTATTCTGGATATCTTTTACCCATTTTAATACCATTTTCACCTAGAATCATTCCTTGATGAACTAACTTTTGGAATGGTTCTTTTACTGGTACTAAACCTTTATCATATAAGTAATTATTCCACATTCTTGAATATAGTAAGTGCCCTACTGAATGTTCTGGTCCTCCAACATATAAATCTACTGGTAACCAGTGTTTTAATAGTTCATAATTAGCAAATTCTTCATCATTATGAGGATCAATATATCTTAAGAAGTACCAACTAGAACCAGCAGAACCAGGCATAGTTGAAGTTTCTCTAGTACCCTTTTTTCCATCTATTTCTACATTTAACCAGTCTTTAGCTTTATTTAAAGGACTGCTTCCGTCTTTATTAGGTGCATAGTCATCTAACTCTGGTAGTACTAATGGTAACTCATCATCAGGTAGTGCTTCTGTTGTTCCGTCTTCAAAGTGTACTATTGGGATTGGTTCTCCCCAATACCTTTGGCGAGCAAAGATCCAGTCTCTAATACGATAATTAGTATGTCTTTCACCACATTTTTTCTCTTCTAAGAATTCGATCATTTTATTGATGGCTTCTTCTTTATCTAAGCCATTTAAGAATTCTGAATTAATATGAATTCCGTCTTCGGTAAAGGCTTCTTTAGAAATATCTCCACCTTCTAGTACTTGAATAATTGGAATATCAAACTTTTTAGCGAATTCATAGTCTCTATCATCATGTGCAGGAACTGCCATAATAGCCCCTGTTCCATAAGTAGATAAAACATAATCACTAATCCAGATAGGTATTTTCTCATCATTAACTGGGTTAATCGCATAAGCACCTGTGAAGACACCCGTCTTATCTTTATTTAGTTCTGTTCTCTCTAAATCAGATTTAGATGCTGCCTCTTTTTGATATGCTTCTACTTCTTTTTTATATTCAGTAGTTGTTATTTCATTTACTAGTTCATGTTCTGGTGATAAAACACAATATGTAGCTCCAAAAAGGGTATCAGGCCTAGTAGTAAAGACAGTAAACTTTTTATCACTACCATCTATTTTAAAATCAACATGAGCTCCAACTGATTTACCAATCCAGTTTCTCTGTACTTCTTTAGTTCCTTCAGGCCAATCAATGGAATCTAATCCTTCTAGTAGTCTTTCAGCATATTTAGGAATTTCAATTACCCATTGTTTCATCATCTTTCTTACAACTGGGTAACCCCCTCTTTCACTTTTACCATCAATTACTTCATCATTAGCTAGAACTGTTCCTAATTCTTCACACCAGTTAACTGGCATTTCTACTTCTTTAGCTAAATTATCTTCATACAATCTTTTAAAAATCCATTGAGTCCATTTATAAAACTTAGGATCACTAGTAGATAGTTCTAAATCCCAATCATAGGAAAAGCCTAGCATCTTTAACTGATCTCTGAAGGTTTTAATATTTTCTTCAGTAAATCCAGCAGGATGATTACCTGTCGTAATGGCATATTGTTCAGCTGGAAGTCCAAAGGAATCAAAACCCATGGGATGAAGAACATTATATCCTTGCATTCTCTTCATTCTACTTACAATATCAGTTGCGGTATATCCTTCAGGATGTCCAGCATGAAGACCTACTCCTGATGGATATGGAAACATATCTAAGGCATAGAATTTAGGTTTAGAAAAATCTTTTAAGTCAGTCTTAAAAGTCTTATTCTTTTCCCAATATTCTTTCCATTTCTTTTCTATTTCTTTGTAGTTGTACATTTTGTCTTACCTCTTTTCTTATAATATAGTCCGATTGGATAATAACTTACAAAAATCATCACAATAATTAGAATTACTCCTACTAATACTTCTAGAATAAAACTCTTTAGCATAGCTACTACGGATACAATTAGTGCTATATCAAATGATGATATAATACAAATCAGTAATAATAGTGCTTGATAATTAGTCTTTTTAATATTTACTTTATATAAGTTCTCTAAGAGTTTTATCTCCATAGGTTGTTTGTCCATATCCTTTTTATCATATCTTCTTTTATTAGGAATAAAGATAAATATTAAATAAACCGCTAATACTCCCATAAAAGTTAGAATAAATACACTTAATTCTTCCATTTCAACCTCCTAATAAAAAAACGCCCTTATCTATAAGGACGAAATTTTCGCGGTACCACCTTACTTCATGTTTCCATGCAGCTTTATAGTTTTAACGATCTTCACCGATATATTTCCTATAGGTAAGTTCGTAAAGTTCTTATATTTGCTTTCACCATATACAAATTCTCTTTCAATAAGATTAAATTACTACTACTCCTACCAATATATAAAGAATTATTAATAGTATACTAAACTTCACTTAAATATTCAAGCAATTTTAAGAACAACTGCATATATTCTTTAGATAGACCTTTTTTCCTTAACTTACGAATAGCAATCCTTTTCTTGGAAATAGTCTCTTTACCAAAGATAATATTAGCTATTTCTTCTTTTAAGTAGGTTTTAATCTTTAGATCCATTAAAATGGAATCAATATCATCATTAATAACTCTGATAGCATCAATTTCGATGTCTTTTCCGCGACAATTAACAGTAACTTGTCCTATTGTTGGTGCATCTTTAACCTCAACAATAAAGTCATTACCATCAATATAACTTTCACACTCAACTGGAGTTTCATTAAACATAACTGCTACTTGGTCAGCTTGTTTAGTATTCCTGAAAACTAGTTTATAATTCCTTGTTTTAGGAACAATTCCACTTTTACCTTCAACTGAACGAATAATAATTGTGTAATTACTCTTTAAATAGTTATAATCAATAGATGTCTTTAAGAAATATCCTTCTTTATATAGAGAAGTTACTCCATCATCATCATATAAAGTATAGGTATTAGATACTCCTGGGAAGACATGAATTTCCATATCAGTTGGGATACCAGTATTATTGTAGTCACTACGATTAGATAGTGGTACTATTGATCCCGCATGAGCAAAGACAGGATAGTCTTCTTCTTTAAAGAAAGAGACATACTTTTTACCACCTGGGAATTTCTTACCAGTATTAAAGTCATACCAAATACCATCAGGAATAAAGAAACGATGGATTGTTCGGTTCATGACAATATCTTTCTTAGTTAAGATTGGACAAACTAGTAACTGAGAACCAAAATAGTATTGATTCTTATATAGTTCATCATCATATACCCAAGGATAGTTATAATAAAATGGTTGCATCAACGGTATTCCGGCTTGGGTATAGTTATAACATTCTGTATATATATAAGGGATAAGACGATGTCTTAATCGCATATAATTAGTAGCGATAGATTCAGTCTTTGGATCCCAAAGCCATGGTTCTCTTTTATAATACTTTCCTCTGGCAGCATGAAATCTAAAGATTGGAGTGAAAGTACCTAATTCAACATATCTAACATAAAGTTCAGAGTCTTCAACACCACCATGGTTACCGGCAACATCATGAGACCAGAAAGTAACACCAATGTTAGAAGCATTTAGATATAAGAAAGGTAACTGTTTTAAGCTCTCCCAACTAATCTCACTAGATCCCCCGTATAAAACAGGATAACGATGTGGAGCATAAATAGCATTTCTTGATAGTAATAAGTTTCTTTTAGCGGGATTTCTACCACTATCTAAATATAAATAATGATTATTAAACCAAAGATTAGTTAGATCTTTATTACCATCATAGTCATTCCAGAAGAAGTCTACTCCTAAAGACTCTAATGGGTGTAAGAAGATTTTTAAATAAACATCCATTAACTTAGGATTTAAAGGATCAAATAATATTATTTTGGATTCTTTTACTCCTAAATACTCACTAGCTTTACTATAGAACTCTTCGTGAGGATATAATCCTCCAGAAGGATCAATTCTAAGACCTACTCTAATATTACGATCATGAAGTTTTTGAATAGTCTTTTTAGGATTAGGGAACAAGTCTTTATTAAAAGTAAAACCTGTTTTGGTATTTTGTATCTTACCAACATTACGATAGTGCCAATCACTATCTAGAAGTAGTATTGATAAAGGTATCTTCTTTTTCTCAAACTTTTTAATTAATTCATCTATTTTTTGATCATCATAAGTAATATTTCTACTCCACCAGTTACCTAAAGCATATCTTGGAATAAACTCTGGATAACCTGTAAGTTTAAAGTAATCCTCTAAAGCTTGACCAAAGTCAAAATCATACATAAAGACATAGATATCAGTTTGATTTGGTTTTCTATTAACTAGAGTTCCATCTTCAGCTAGGATTTTACTATTAGAGTCATCGATAGAAGCAAAACCTTCTAATGAATATAGTCCTTTTTTTAGATTGTTTGGTACATTAATATCTGTAGAGACCATATTACCATTTAAATTACGAACTTCAGGATGACCATAGTACCAATCCTTTTGACGATCTTTATCTTTAGTACTTAAAAGAGTAATCTTTAAGTTTTTAGCCGGATCAATCTTGGTACCTAGGAAAGGCTGTTCTTTAACATAGACAAGCTGAAAATACCTAGTAGTTAATTCTAGGTATGTTTGGTCTTGATTGACTTTTACATCTACTGGGCCAAGGTTTCTAGTTCTAATTAATTGAGTTGGTTCATCAGTAAACTGTCCTGCTGGTGAATATTCTAGACGTACAACTCTTTCACTAAGAACACTAATTCTATAGTTTTTACCACCATAGATAGCTTTACCATCGGCTTTTGCGTTAGTATAGTCAATTTCAAATTGCTTTCCTAGTGGATACATAGCCAACACCTTTTCCTCTATTATTTACTATTAATATTCTATCATAAATATATACCTTTTTAAAGGTTTAATATAAATATTTAGCAAAGTATTCATCAAAAGTTATATCCTCATCATGACACTTTTTAGCAATCTCTTTACCAACGTATCTAAAGTGCCAAGGTTCAGCAGTATAACCGGTTATCTCTTCACTACCCTTAGGGAAGCGATAGACAAAGCCATATTTATAAGCATTTTCAAACATCCATACATACTCATCACTAGTAGTAAAGATACTCTTCTTAGCACTGGCAAAGTCAAAAGCCAATCCTGTTTGATGTTCTGAAAAACCGGCATGAGCAACAAACTTATTAACATAGTTTTCACCATATAGTTTTAAATACATATTTTCTATTTCTTTTTGACCATCATAGCTACGATAACCAGAACTAATTAGTATATGAATGTTTTTCTTAGCTGCCGCGGCAATCATAGTCTCTGAAGCATCAATAGCTTTCTCATTACCCTCTATTTTTTCACCATCAGTACAGTACTCTTTATTTATTTTAACTAGTCGTGGCGGTATAAACTTTGGCGATAGTGCTCGATGTTTGTTGATCAACATATCATATGAGAAATCTTTCACAAAGCTATAATCTTTATAATTTTCTTTATCTAAATCTAAGTTAACATAGATAACACTACCTTCAGCATCTTCTCTTGATTTATTCATAAAATCAACATAACGATCATAAAGAGCTAGTTTAGCATAGTCTAAAGTATAGAATTCATCTAAGTAACGAACTTTATCTCTTTTAGTGAATTCACTAACTGCTTTATCATCACCATGAGTAATAATAGTGGAAATTTGGTCGTTACTATACTTCTTTTTAATTAATTTATTGATATTTTTAATTAAATGCTTTTGTTTGCGATATTTAACTTTAGAATAAGTATCTAAATTCTTTTCGATGTAATCACTACTTTCAAAGGCTGCATTTAAAGTTTTATTCTCCCCTAACTGAAGACAGTAATCCTTTTTAAATTTAGAGAGAATTGTCTTAGCCGCTTTCTCACTATAACCTATTTTCTTTAAGGAATTAATATTAGAACGATAGAAAATAAAGACAATTAATAATAACGCTACTACAACGCCTATTATCTTTAAAATTCTCTCGCTACCTGGTTTTAATTTAACTTTTTTGACAGTTCTAGTTGGCATGAAATCACCACCTTACCCTAAATAAATTATATCATTGTTAAGTTTTTTTTACAATAATTATCAAGACTATTATTTTGTGATATAATGTTCTTGGTGATTATATGAAAGCAGTAGTTTTATCAGGTGGAGGCGCCAAAGGATCTTATCAAATCGGAGTATGGAAAGCATTGCGCAAACTCCATATTAAATATGATATTATCACCGGAACATCAGTAGGTGCTTTAAACGGAGCTTTGATGGTTCAAAGGAAATATCATGGAGCTATCAAATTATGGAAAAATATTAATTTTGATTTATTGTTTGGTAAAGGTAAAGTTAAAGATACCTCTACTAAATTAAGAATTTTAAAGAATTACAGTGACTCTTTCTTTAAAGAAGGAGGAATGGATGTTAAAGAGCTAGAACAATTAGTAAGTGCTTATATCAATACTAGTAAATTCTATCGTTCTAAAATTGATTTTGGTTTAGTTACATTCAATTATTCTAAAAGGCAAGCAGAGGAATTAAAAAAAGAAGATATTCCTAGAGACAAATTAGTTGATTATTTAATGGCTTCAGCTACTTGTTTTCCAGCTTTTAAGAAAAGAAATATTGATGGTAATAGTTACATTGATGGTGGTTATTATGACAATATGCCTATTAATTTAGCGATAGATTTAGGAGCTGATGAAGTTATCGCGGTTAATTTAAGTGCTCCTGGTAAGACTAGGAAACCAAAGAAGAACATTAAAATTACAACGATTAAGCCTAATAATGATCTTTCTTTCTTCTTAGATTTTAATAACGAACCAGCTTTAAGAAATATTAAATATGGATATAACGATACATTAAAAGCTTTTAATAAATTAGAAGGTAATACTTTTACTTTTAAACTAAACAGTTTAAAGAAGAATTATAATGCTCATAAAGAGACTTATTTATATTGCCTTAATAATATTATTAATAAGAAAATTGATGTTAGAGCTATTCCTATTCTAAAAAACATTACTAATGATAAGTACCTACAAAAGTATTTCTATAGAATTATGGAGAATGTAGGGTCTTTCTTACAAATTGATGATACCCCTATCTATAACTATAAGAAGTATAATAAAAGAATTATTAAAAAGTTTGATTCTTATATGAAAAACAGTCCTAAAAAGGGTAATTTTAAAACAATTAAAAGTATTTATGATTGTCTAGTTACTGATGATTTTTCCAAAGTTAGAAGATTACTAGTATTACACCCATCAGAGTTTTTAATGGCTCTTTATATCTATGTAATCAAGGAAGTATAAAATGTCTTTTAAATATAGCGATTCCAACAAAAGATATTATACTCTAGACTATTATTATAAACATAAGTATAAATCTAAAGTCTTTAAAGTTAGTTTAGATGGTGGTTTTACTTGTCCTAATATTGATGGGACAGTAGGTTATGGTGGCTGCATATACTGTTCTAATGGTAATAGAGACTTTGCGGGAAATAGAGCTGATGATTTAGTTATTCAATTCGAAAAAGTTAAGAAGATGCTTTTAAAAAAGTGGCCTAAAGCTAAATATATAGCTTACTTTGGTAGTTATACTAATACTTATGCACCTATAGAAGAATTAAAAGAAAAGTACGAACAAGTAGCTTTTTTAGATGATGTTGTCGGTATTAATATTGCCACTAGAGCAGATGCTATTACCGATGAATGTTTAGATTATTTAGAAGAGCTAAATAAAAGAACTGATGTTACTATTGAACTAGGTCTTCAGACAACTAATGAAGAAACATCTAAGCTAATTAATCGTTGTCATAGTCTAGAAATACTTGATGAAATGGTACACAAGTTAAATAAAATAAATATTAAAGTAATAGTACATATTATTAATGGGTTACCTTATGAGAAAGAAGAAGATATGCTTAATACTATAAAGCATTTAAATAAGCTAAATATCTGGGGTATTAAGATCCATATGTTATCAATTATGAAGAACACTAAATTAGAGAAAATGTATAAAGAAAAACCTTTTCATCTACTTACGAAGGAAGAATATGTCGATATAGTAGTTAAACAATTGGAACACTTGAAAGAAGATATTGTTATCTGTCGAATTACTGGTGATCCTAAGAAAGAAGATTTAGTAGAACCAGATTGGTTAATAAAGAAATTCTGTGTAATGAATGATATTGATAAATTAATGGTTAAAAAAGATACTTATCAGGGGAGGTTATATGAAGGCAACTCATAATTTAAAACCAATCTATGATAATAGTTCTAAAGTCTTAATACTAGGTTCTTTTCCTAGTGTTAAATCAAGAGAAGTATGTTCTTATTATGCTCATCAAAAGAATAGATTTTGGAAGATATTAAGCATTCTTTATGAAGAAGAAATAGGTGATAAAGAAAAGTTCCTTTTAAATCATCATATTGCTTTATGGGATGTGATTGCATCTTGTGATATTGTTGGTTCTAGTGATGCATCTATTAAAAATGTTAAAGTAAATGATATTAAGAAGATAATTAAAGCTTCTAAGATAGAAAAAGTATTTACTACTGGTAAAAAGGCCTATGATTTATATAATAAGTACTTAAGAAAAGAACTAGGTATGGAAGCTATTTATTTACCTAGTCCTTCACCTGCTAATGCAGCTATGTCTTTAGATAAATTAGTATTAGAATATAAAAAAATAAAGTATTGATTACTTTATTTTTTTAATACTCTTAATTACTGGTTGATTTTCTTTTAAAACAGTACCATTATTATCTTCTACTTTAACATCTGCACAAATCTTATCAACTATTTCCATTCCTTCAGTAACATGACCAAATGCTGCATACTCACCATCTAGATAAGTGGAATCTTTATGAACAATAAAGAACTGACTACTAGCTGAATCATTATCTTGACTACGAGCCATAGAAATTACTCCTCTTTTATGAGAAATATTGTTTTCTACTCCATTATTAGTAAATTCTCCTTTAATGGTCTCATCACTACCACCAGTACCATCACCTTTAGGATCTCCTCCTTGAATCATAAAACCATCAATAATACGATGAAACGTTAATCCATCATAGAACTTTTCATCAACTAACTTCATGAAATTAGTAACAGTAATAGGTGCTACATCAGCATCTAATTCTGCTTTGATTACTCCATAATTTTCAATTTCAATAGCTATTTTTTGTTTACCACTCAACATATTATCACTCCCTTTTTTACTACCACAACCAGTTATAAGTACTAGTCCTATTATTATAGCTACTAGTAGTTTCTTCATTTTATCACCTCACTATTAATTCTAATAAATATATTAGTTCTAGTCAAATAAAATAGTTCCCTAAGGAACTATTAATTTATCTCCAACTTTTAAAATAAGTGAAGTTAGGTTGTTCGTTTTAATAAGATCATCTACAGTAATATTGTTATTTTTAGCTATACCATAGAGAGTATCTCCTTTTTTGACTACATAATAATTGTTTTCCCCAACAGGTATATTCTCATTTATTACTAATTCCTGTCCTGGAGTAATAATATCACTACTTAGATTATTAAGACGTTTAATACTTTCAATAGTAGTACCAAACATTTTAGATATTTTATATAAGCTGTCTCCTCTTTGGACAATATAGACTATAACATCTTTATTTAATTGATCTTTATTAGATACTTTTAATACTTGTCCAATTTGTATTTCATTACTAGTTAGATTGTTTAGTGTCTTTAAATTATCAACACTCATATTATATCTTCTCGCAATACTATATAGTGTATCTCCTTTTTTTACGATATATGTATCACCATCAGTACTATAGGAAACCCCAGCATAATCAGCAATTGCTTTTACTACTCCTTCGACATAGTCTTCAATATTATTCTCTAATTTTATTTGATCATTTTTATTATCAATAAAACCATATTCAACTAGAAGTGCTTCTAAAGGAGAGGTTAATCTCTGGATAAAGTAATAATCTTGATTAGGATTTTCTGGTAATCTTCGCTGATATACTTTTCTTTTCTTTTGACCAGCATTACCAATATTATCTAGCGCACTTGTAGAGAGTGTATCATTATTACGAAGCGCATAGACTATTTCAGCTCCTTCACCGCCACCAGCATTAATATGATTAGATATTAGAATAACATTAGGATCGCTTCCAAAAGCATTTCTTATTCTTCTTACTCTTTCATCTCTACTTAAAGTTTCATCGCTATTTCTAGTTAAAACCACTGGTATACCTAGTTCTTCTAATCTTTTAGCCATATATAATGCCGCTTTTAGGTTAAGATCTTTTTCTTTTAAATTGCCAGAGATAGCTCCTGGATCACTGCCACCATGTCCAGCATCAACAACTACTCCCCTAATAGTCTTTCTATCCATTTAAATCACCTATATTAGTGTATGAAAAAAGCACAAATCTGTGCTTTACTTTTTTGTTGTCTTTAATTTTAATTTCAGATAATAGGCCTTACTTAAATCTGTACCAACTACACTATCTGCTCGTTCTACTTTTTCTTTAGGAGCTAATGTGTCCTTAAAACTAGCCTTTATTCTCGTAATACTCCTTTTCTTTTTATTTTGAACAAGTATATCATAATTACTTAAGTATACTTTCTTTCTAGTCTTGTTAATAATAGTATATTTAATAAGAGAGTTCTTCCCATCATAAGTACATTCAATGTCTTTAAAGACTATTCCCCCAATATTTTGCGACTTAAGGAAACTCTTATGACGATTATAGGTTAAATCATTATCTTCGACCTTCTTTGGACGTCCACACATCTTTATAACTCCAAAAACAAGAGCTGCGACAATAAGAAGAAAAATTAATACTTTTTTGATAGAAATTGTTTTTTTTGTTCTTCTATTCTTAGTTACTAAATTACTATTTCTATTATTACTACTTATTCTTTTGCTTGTCATATCATATCACCATCTTTATAATAGCACACTTTCAACTACTAATCAATGTCAAAGAAAAAGTACTTTTGTCGAAAGACAAAGTACTTTTAATTATAATCAATCATCTTAGTTTTAAACTGAGCAATTAAAGCTTCATCAGCTTGAACATTATCGCTTCCTTGTAGGAACCAAGCTTTAACATCTTCTACACCACTAGTATTATTTGGTGTTGCATTACGAATAGCATTTTTCAAATAAATGAACTTATATGTATCACTACCTTTAGCATAGTAATATCTAGTTCTCTCTCGTAATCCGAAGAAGACAGTTAATTCATAGTCTTGATAACGATATTCAGTAGGTACTCCTAGAAGACCTTCTAGAATATAAGCTAATGTACCAGTTCTATCTGCTCCTATTCGACAATGGAAATATAGAGCATAATCATCATTACCATTTACGACTCTGTTCATAACGTCAATAGCTGCTTCTCTAGCTAATTGATAATAACTCTTACCATTGAATCGTGTTTCTGGAGCAGGTGTACCAAACTCAGTATAATCAATCCTATAATGAATTATTTCATTAGAAATATAGTTAGTTAGTTTATCTTCTTCGCTTGTTACAGCTTCAGATGATTGACGCAAATCAAATTCGTTATTAACACCTAGGTTTTGGAAGATACTCTTAGTAGCATTATCGCCACCCCAAATCTTCTCACCACGATATAGTTTCTGGAATTTAATCTTACCATCAATTGTGCCATTGCCATCAGTATCAACTGGTAGACCTCCTAAATCACGAACATTACGGGTCTTTCTATTAGTTCCATTAATAGTAAGTATTCTTCTCTCTCCAGTTGGTCTAACATATCCATTTTTAGTAGAATCAGATGCTGACTCCCAATAATATGTTTTTCCAGGAATAAAGTTATATAACTTACCATTATCATTAGATACATAAGTAGCTTGATCATTTGCTGTAACACCAGTTGATTCATTGTATTCATAAACCTTAATATTACCAGTAACACCAGTATCATATTTATTTGGTTGATCACAATGAACACTACCATATTCAGTATTAACATTATCGTTTTGATAATAAACACAGTTATTAGCATTTAAATTGTTGGTCATGGCTGTATCGAAACTACTATGTGAACTATCATCACTACCAGCGGCCCAAGTACTAATATTATTGAAATATGTCCTCATAGCTGTTGGAATAGTATCGAATTCAACAATATTAACTATTCCATCAATTACTGAGTATGGAACTTCAATTACTGGTCGTATAGCTGATGTTCCAGTAGCGTGTCCTAAATTCTTACCATTAGTAGCTCCATTAATTCTTGTTGCTCCACCAGATGAATGGGTAGTTTCTAACCAATAATTAGATCTACAACTAGCATCATATGTAGGAGTATTTTCAAGAAGGAATGGATAACTGGCAAGTTCATTAACAGTTCCATTTATACCAGAAGTAGTTGCTGCCTTAATTTCATCAAGGTTAGCAAGTCTAGCTGCTTTTCCAGTATAAATAACGTCACTTGCAGCAGTTACACCATTTTGATTGGTAATAGTTCTAGGTTGAGTATAAATGCTTACATTCTTCCATTGTTCTGTAGTTGGAAGTTCTGCCATAGCAGTAGTAGGACCTTCAGTATAAGTTCCAGCATAACTAACTCCAGTTGCGCTACAAGTTGCACTTACATCGCTCTGTCCTTGGGTTACATTATTTGAGAAGATCATAACTGCTTTTCCATCAGCGGTATTAGTTAAGTAATAGAATCTTTCGTTAGTAGCATCAAATGTACCATCACCATTAACATCACAGTCAAAGGCATCTCCAGCACTTAATGTTCCACCTGATGGAATTTGACCAAAGTCAGTATTTCCAGATGAATGAAGTGTCGTAGCTGGCTTACATACTGTATCATCAACTGTATAATGAGCATAATATGTTGTTCCATCATCACTTTCAGTTATCTCAGTTGTTGATAGTAGTTTTTCTCCCCCAGTAGCAGAAGTGAACCAACCTAGGAATTCAGTACCATCCTTAGCTGCTGTTGGTAATTCACCAATTGGTCCTTCTTCTGTCAATGTTTTAGTGTTATAGGAAACATTGTCTCCACCATTTTTATTAAAGTTTATAGTGATATTTACTGCTGAATCTTCTAGATAAGCTACATCATATTGAGAACCACCTATAGTTTCTGTTGTATGAACAAATGAGGTTGTTTCGCTATGAGTAACACTAGCTTCACTACTTATTGCTTTATTTTGAGTAGTACCTTTTCCTTTAAAGATACCATCATAAACAGTTACCGTTCCACTGGTGTTTTCTAAACCATAAGTTCCACCTTGTAACACAGGAGAAGTAATGTCAATTGTTCCATCACTAGTACCAATTGTCATTGTACCCTTATTAGAAGCTCCAGCATTATAAGTACTTATGAGTGTTCCACCAAGGATATTAACCGTTCCTGAAGCATTTGTAAGGGCTGCTCTACCAGCAGAACTTCCTGATTGAGAAACATTCTTTAATTCAGCATCACCACTAATTGTAACTGTTCCGCCTTCATTATAAACAGCTTGTCCTTTAACAATATTGCTTCCTTCAATATGACCACCGGATATATTCAATATACCGTTTGTTCTATTATTAATTACTGCGGCTTGGGAATTACAAGTAAGGGTTCCTCCTGTTATATTAACTGTTCCACCTAGGTTTTCAATAGGTTTACCTTCAGTATCAGCTGATCTAGTATAAGAAAGGGTTCCACCTGTTATATTTAAGGTTGCTCCTGAAGCGTTTTTAATGACATAACCTCTTCTATTATTTCCACCAACAGATTGGGATGCACTAGTTAAAGTACCATTATTGATATCTAATTTTCCATTATTTAATATTAAATCTATTTGAGCAGTACTAGTTTCAATAGTATATGAACCGATATCTAATTCTACCCATTGAGTACTTGCTATTGTTGTGGTTTCTGTATTGTTAATATCTTGCAATATTATTATTGTTGTCTTAGTACCCGTAGTAGGAACTGCTGCTACAGCAGCTTGTAAAGTTGTATAGCAGGTGCTTCCAATGCGAGCTACATAAGTATCTTCAACCCACCTAGCAATAATGGTTGTAGTTGAATTGAATGTTGTTGACTCGGTTACTTCAGTTGTCCAAGTATTATCAGTATACCAACCAGCAAAGACATAGCCTGTTTTATCAGGAGTATTAACTGGAATTGGTAATTCACCAATTTCAGTTCCTGGTGTAATGGTTATACTGGTTGGACTTACAGTTCCTCCATCAGCATCTAAGTTTATTGTAATGTCGCTGGTTTCTTCCCATTTAGCATAAATTTCGGTTGTTGAATTAAATGTTGTTGATGAAGTTACTTCATCTAAATATGTTCCGTCATCAGTGAACCAACCTTCAAAAGTAAATCCTACTTTCTCTGGAGTTGGTAACTGTCCTATTGCTGTTCCTTTGGCAAAGGTTACACTTGATGGACTAACAGTTCCTCCCTTAGGATTAAATGTTACTGTGATGCTTTCTATCCATTTAGCATAAATTTCGGTTGTAGAATTGAATGTTGTTGATGAAGTTACTTCATCCAAATATGTTCCATCATCAGTGAACCAACCAGCAAAAGTATTTCCTGTTTTCTCTGGAGTTGGTAATTGTCCTATTGCTGTTCCCGGTGCAAAAGATATGCTTGATGGACTTACAGTTCCTCCCTTAGGATTAAGTGTTACCGTAATATTTTCTATCCATTTAGCATAGAAATCAGTATCTTCAGTAATAATTGTTGCACTTGTTGCTGGAGTATTAAATCCTGGATCTTGATACCAACCATCAAAAGTATATCCTGTTTTCGTTGGAGTTGGTAATTCTCCAACCGCTGTATTATAAGGTACAGTTATAGTATTTGGACTTACAGTACCACCATTAGTATTAAGAGTAACAGTTACATCTTCAGCCCAATGAGCATAATATGTATCATCTGCTGTTACTACTGTACTTGATGTAATTTGAGTTCCTTCACCATCATCAGGATCAGTAAACCAACCAAGTAATGAATAACCAGATCTTGTTATTGTTGGTAATGTTCCAATAGGTTGATTAATAGTATGTTGTTCATCAAATGTTGATGCACCTGTATAATTAGGATCATATGTTATTGTTGCTTTATCAGAATTATCTTCGATTTTAATATAAATATTTGATAGTGTTCCAACAAAGAATCTTTGGGCCGTTGTTGCTTGGGCATTTGTTGGGGTTGCTCCAAACCATGTCGTTAAATCAAACACTGGGTTATACTCTGATAAATTGTTGATGAGTACCCTTTCACCATCATTTACACTATAATATATTTCGCCACCTATTCTATAAACTGATAGTTTAGTGACAGTAGCATAAGGTAATAGTACTTCTGAATTGGCAGATGAAGTTCTTCTAGAAGCAATTTGAATATTATTACTACTTCTTCTGACAACCAATCCAGGGTACCCTGTTGCTTCATTTTTAGTATTAAAGAAGGTTGCTTGATTTACATTAGCTGAAGGTACATAATCAACTATTTCAAAATGTATTTCATAATTCTTATCATGATTAGTTGTATTATATAAAGCTACTTGCGTATCAATATACTTTTTAGCTGATAAGGTACTTTCTGTATAATCAATATTTGAACCAGTTGGATTTACCGTACTTATACAGTTACCATTTTCTCCGTTTTGAATACCACTTGATGTGAATTTACACTCTCCAGGGATATGGAATACATAATTCGAAGAGCTTTCTTCCCAATGAGCGAAGATTTCAGTACTGGCATTAAAGGTTGTACTTTCAGTTACTTGTGTTCCAGCTGATTGTTCAGTAAACCAACCTACAAAATCATGATTACCATATTCAGGAACTGGCATACTACCAATAGCTGCTCCCTTGGCAATATCTTTAGAACCTGGACTTACAGTACCACCATTAGCATTAAAGGTAATAGTTATTTTTTCTTTCCAATGTGCATAATAGGTATCATTACCAGTTGCTATAGTATGATCGGTGATTTCAGTTCCTTCACCATCATCAGGATCAGTATACCAACCATCAAAGATATAATTTGTTCTAGTTGCAGTTGGTAATGTACCAATAGCTGTTCCACCAGGTACTGATCTGGTTGCCTCCCTAGGGTCATCTAATTGACCTTGATTAGGATCAAATGTTATTGTGTAATTTTCTGGTGGTTGGAAATCTTCAATTGTATTAGAAGGGATTTCTATTACTGGTCTTACAGCATTACTACTATCTGAAGCTGCTGTTATAACTGAAAGTTGTCCTGAATGAATTCTATAGTGAGTTGATCCCTCTGCTGATAACCATATTCCTGATCTACCTTTAGTATCTGATTGAAATCTAGTATTTTCAAGATAGAACTGACAATCGGTAAAACCGCCACCATCTATAGATCCACAAGCAGCTTCTATATCAGCACGCGAACTAAATCTTGTTACATTTCCATCCATTTCAATAAGAGCTGGATTATCCCAAGTTGCTGATGTTGGTAGCCAACCAAGAGCTGCACTAAATTGATATATTTTTCTTGTGGTTGAATCATCCATTTGTCCATCTTCATCAAAACTTGTAAAATGAACTAAAACTGAGTTTTCAACATTTGAAGTTCCACCATAACCCCTTACATAATAGAATCTTTCAGTTGCTGGATCCCATGTTCCATCATCATTAACATCACAATCATAAGCATATCCTGCTAGTGGATTATCAGTAATAGGTATAGTACCATAAGTTATAGTATCATTTACGCTATATCCATGACCTATACATGAACCACCAGCAGCACATGTTTCTGTGTGAAGAGTACTGGCCTTTTTACAAACTATTTTTATCCAATGAGCATAATAAGTCACATCGCCTGTAATGACAGTGTGACTATCTATTTTAGTTCCATCTCCCTCATTAGGTTCAGTATACCAACCATCAAAATTATAATCAGCTAAGGTTGTTGTTGGCAATTGTCCTATTTCAGCATTATGAGCTACAGTTCGAGGATTTGGGCTTACAGCCGATCCTCCTCTAGTTACAAATGTTACTTGATGTGTTCCACTTGGATCAATAATACTTAAGTCTATTGTATCGCCTATTACTTGGCGATAAATAGCCAATGTTCCGTTAAGAAGGACATAGAAAAAAACAAGTGCTACGACTAGTATAATAAATTGTGTACGTCTTTTTCCTTTCATTTTTCTACCTCTCTTCTTATCTTCTATCTGTCCTTATTTAATTTCCTAACCCCTGACGGAATTCTACATCAATATCAACATCTTCATCTGTTACTAATTGAGCATTAGCACTAGCTTTAAATGTCAAAGTATGTGTTTTTGTTTTTACGGAATCATTATAATTAATAGTTCCGGCATTAATAGTAATAGTATTACTATTAGCAGGTGGTGCTTGATATGCTCCATCATCAAGCTTTACTGAAACACCAGTTGGTACATTATCAATAATAATTTTATAGATAACATCCACTTCTGAAGCGCTAGTTACAGTAAGTGTATAAGTATCAGTAGTTGTGTCATCAGCTACTAAATCAATATCCCCACCAGGTTGAGTACGAGTTATACTCCAAGTAGCAGCATCAAGTGAACCAGAACCCGTTTTACCTTTTCGGTACATGGCATAAGTTAGGGCAGCACTAAGGCATAAAACAGCAATGATAGCTATGATTAATAGTTTCCTTCGCACACTAACACTTCCCTTCACTTTCTGCTTCCTTCGGTTTTCGATCATTGATGTAGCAACTAAGTAAGTATAAACCTAGTAATATACTAGCAATTATATATTTGTAATCTATTAGAATATTTAAGGCTCCACCGCGATAAATCACTTTACCAACAATGTTTTTAACACTTGTCGCTTTATCTTCAGTGTTATTAGCATCACCTTTGGTAATTACTTTATCGCCTTTCTTTTTAATAATTCTATGAGTAATATAATACTTACCTCTTTTATAAGTAACTATATCCCCAATTTCATAATTCTTCTTGTCAAAGATTAAAACGTAGTCACCAGCATGGATATCTGTTTCCATGGAACCAGTCTCGGTTCTATAGATCTGAGCTCGACCAGTAAACCTTAAAACAAAGTACAAAGCCAAAACAGCAATAAAAGCGATAAGGATAATATTAAATATAATCTTTAACGCTTTAGCCATTTATACTCTCAGCCTCAATATTAATTTTTATTTTATATGTTGCTACTCCAGCAGCAGCCTTATCCTTATTATCTTTAGCTGTACTATCAGAATTATCACCAAGCCATTTCCATTCTAGTAAATATACATCACTACTTTTAGAATTTATTAATTGGCTGCTTAAGTCTAATTGATCATAAGTCACATAATTACTAACGACATAAGAACCATTTTTCTTAAGCTTGTACCTCATCTCCATGTTATCATTACCAACTTCTGTGAAGGTCATATCATATTTTAAATTGTATTTGGTCATATTTTTAACTGTAAATTTATAAGCATTATGATCTCCTGGAGCTATCTTCTTATTATAACCATAGATAGGTTTTTCAAAAATATCTAGAACTGATTCACTACCCCAAGTTATTTTCTTGTCAAAAACAGTGAATTCTTCGTCATCATCGTCATCATCATCTTCATCTTTTATAGATGGTGTTGTTCCTTGAGAACTTGATGATCCTCCTGATTGTTTACCGTTGATAGCAGTACCATATTTACCACCAGTACCATTATCCCCAGTTTTAGGATTATCTTTGTCTTTATCATCACATTGACCATTACTATCACATTTGATCTCGATGACATCACCATTACCATTAAGTAACTTCCCTCTTCTAATCAATTCACAATTATGAAGCAGAAGTAAAATAATAATGATAATTAGGACGATTTTTATTATTCTATCTATTATTTTTTCCCTTTTTTCTTTTCTTTCGTCTTTTACTTTTTGATCTTTTTCCATTTTCCCCACTTCCCTTTAAAGCCTATAAATAATTTATAGGCTTTAGATTTATAAGCTTTAAAGGAAAGAATAGTATTAACTATTAATCCTTTTTTATATTTTTATATTATGATGCGTGGCTAGTTAATGATTGTTTAGCTGTTAAAGTAACAGGTAATGATAGATCAGTTCCAGCTACATTCATATCAGTAGTATCTTTTGCAGTAGTATCTGACTCTGCACCAGCCCAGGCAATATTAATTCTAACTGTTGTTGCCATTGATGACGCATTATAAGCGATAGTTTGAGAACCACCACCTTGAACTGTAGCAGTCATTCCAGTTGGTAAGTTAGATGTATCTAATGTTGCAGACAAAAGCACATCAACTTCGGATCCTGTAGCATCAACAGCAATATCAATGTATCCTTCTGACCCTGGAGCAATAGTATCATTGTAACCAGTTAAAGAAGTCCAAGTAATATCATCAGCATCGAAATCGAAGTTTGCTGAATCAATATCAGTATTATTAATCTTTACTGACCATTCTGCTGCAGCAACACTTCCATCTCCATCTGCAGCTGAACGATAGATGGCATAAGCACCAAAGCATACTGCAACTAGAAGAATTAGAACTGCTAATGTTAGAATCTTTTTATTCCCTTTCATAATCCACCTCCTTATATAGTAAATGCTTCGTAAAAAAAGAGACATACTATATATTACATATTCTCCTACTTTACTATTTAATTATACCTTTTTTTAGCGAAAAAAGTCAATTTTTCTTGTCATAAAAGTGTCAAATGAGTGTCTTCTTTAGCTAGTTTTTTTTTAGTGTTTTTAGTGTATTCTACATGAACCATGTTTATATGTTGATATACCTTGTTTATAGAACTATATTATATATAGTTTTATAACATTTAAAAAAGAGTAGTTAAAAACTACTCTTTTTCTAAAGTTACTTTGGTTTTTCCTTCTTTTCCATCTCTAATATAGGTTACTTCTACTTTATCCCCTATTTTATGTTTATAAAGTTCATATCTTAAATAAGCAGAATTCTTTACTTTTTGACCATCAACAGCTACTATAACGTCTCCGCTTTTTAGACCGGCTTTATCAGCAGCACCATCTTTCTCTACTTTAGCAACTAAGGCTCCATAACTTGGTTTCTTTTTAATATTTAGACGGTATTTATAAATAGCTCCAGCATCATCAATATTAGACATAGATATACCCATAACTGGCCATTCAATTGTTTTGTTTTTTTCTAATGCATCTAGATGAGCAAGTGCTGTTTCCATAGGGATAGCAAAGCCCATACCTTCAATGTCCTCATCAGATAATTTCATTGAAATAACACCTATAACTTGACCATTAATATTAACAAGAGGTCCTCCACTATTACCGGGATTTACAGCAGCATCAGTTTGTAATACTTTCATAACCCAATCACTATTTGTGGAATTGGATACATTAACTGAAACCATTCGATCTTTACCAGACAAAATACCACTAGTTACACTGCCTCGATATTCTTCTCCTAGAGGTGAACCAACAGTAAAGACTTGATCACCAATTTCAGATTTCTCTGATGTACCTAGGTCAGCAATAGCAAGAACATCCTTCTTATCTACTTGTATAACAGCCAAATCTAAGTATTCATCACCACCTAAGGCTTTTCCTTCAATTACTTTGTCATTAGTAAGAATTAGATGAATACTATCAACATTAGCAATAACATGTTGATTAGTTAAAATATAACCATATTTATCATCTACTTTATAGACAAAACCAGTACCAGTTGATCCTTTTTGGGTAGATTTATACCCTTCAATAGCTACTACAGCATTCTTTATTTTCTTAATTGAAGGAGCTAATGAAGATTTTTCTACTACTTTAGTTTTATCTTTAGTAATAACTGTACTACTTGGTAAGAATTTATCTAAAACTGGTGTAAAAAGCATTAAAGTATACATACCTAAAATACCAATTATTAAACCAATAACTATACCTAAAATTATTCTCCCTACTTTATTCATTTTTACCCTTCCTTTCGATGTTAATTAATTGATCCCAATTATCTGGTAATCCTAAGATAGATAATACTTTTTCAATCTTAATACTCTTAAGATTATAACCTAATGTTTCAATAGCGTTCCCTATTTCATACATCATATTAGTAAATTCTTCATCCTTAAGCATCTGCTTCATAATGATAATAAGCGCTAAAATATCGTTTTTACCATAAATATACTCATTATTCTCTTTTTTAATATTAAGCATTTTATGATATATAGTATCATCTATTTCCTTTTGTGTTTTATGATCATATAAGATCTCTTCATGGGCACATAAATTACGGTAATTTGCTAAAACTGGTAAATAACTAAGCATGTTTTCTACCGTTATACCATATACTTCCGCAATATCTTTTTGATCACTACTCTTTAGAATTGAATACATCTCACTAACAATACCAAAAGATAAAACTTTAACTAATATCCACAAAGGAATATAACCATAGTTACTGACATAGTGTTCAGTAGCAGTATTATCTTTACCATTAACGCGTACTTGTCTTTTAATCTTTTTTATTAAATCATTAACTTGTCTTTGCTTTTCAGTATTATTAGTAAAGTTCTTACTACGCAAGTAATCTCTTTCGCGATACCCATACATCTTTGATAATTGGTAAGAAATAATTGACTTTAAGTTATTTTCAATTATCAATAGATTCTTAAATAAGATATTTCTAATAGTACGATCAAATAGAAACATACTATATAATTCTTCAAAAGTTGCACCTTCTATATATGTCCTACTAGTATCATCTTTCAAGAATAAATGGCGATAACCCATAATAAAGAAATAGTTCTCTCGTAAAAGAACTTCTTTGGCATAATCTTCATCATCTATTTTTAAGCCTTTATTCTTTAATATTTCTATTTGTTCATCTAGATTTCTAAATTGTTTCTCTAATACCATTGTAGCCACCTTATCCTCATTATGATTATATCACACTTTATTAAAATTGTTCGCAAATATTTACAAAAGTAGCTAAATATGTTATAATATGAGCCAATTAAGGAGGGGGTTTTATGCCAGCAACCGCAACTCATTCTTTCTTTGCTTTAGATATTTATGATCTATTAGATGAAGATAGTAAAGAGAAAGTTGGAAACAATCCTGAAAAATTAAAGATGTTTGCCCAAAGCATGGATCCTATTATGTTTTTTAATGTTGCGAATCTAAGAAGGGGTAAAGATGTACGTAGGTTTCATCGTTATTTTCATGAGAATAAAACGGGTGAATATCTTAAGTCATTAGTAGAATATATTAAAGAGAATAATCTAACTGATAATCCTGAAGTTATGAGTTTCTTATATGGAGCAATTAGTCATTATTCATTGGATTCTACTGTTCATCCATATGTCATTTATAAGACTGGTTGGTTAAATAAAGATAATCCTGATACTTATAAATACAATGGTGTTCATAACTTTATGGAAGTTTTCTTAGATAACGATATGATTAGAAGAAGAACTAATTCTAATCCTTATACTTTTAGTGTTAGTGATTTTACTTTTGATATTGAGCCTTTCACTGAAGGTCTTGCGGATATGTTAGATGATGTATTTAAAAAAGTATATGATGTTAATTATATGTCTGAATATTACTATGTTTGTTTAAAACAAATGGAAAAATGTCTTCAGAGATTTAGAAGAGATCCTAATGGTATCAAGAGAAACTTTTATAAGTTTATTGATTCCTTTACTAGTAAGAAGGCCTTCCGTTTTGAACCAGTGTCATATTATTACCCACTAGATGATCGTCATAACTTTTTAAATAGTAATCATGATGTTTGGTATAATCCAGTAGATCCATCTATTAAGAGTAATAAATCATTTGTTGAACTTTATCTAGAAGCCTTAGATGAAACTGACAAAATGATTAAAGATGTTAATAGATATTTGGCTGGTAAAAGAGTTAATCTAGATAAAGTGTTTGGTAATAAGAGTTATACTACTGGACTAGATTGTGATATACCAAAAGATTTTAAAGCTTTTCAGTTTTAAAATCTTTTTTTGTATACTTAAAAATTATTATTTCATACTAATACTAGGTGATTAGATGTTTCAAAACTATGAAATTAAAAGAATTGGGTATGATGAAGTAATCTATCTATACTTGGATTTAAAATATGAAATGGGTATAGATTTTAATAATGAAGAAAGTACTCTTTCTTTAACTAATCGCTGCTATAACTTTATTAAGAATAATCACATTAATTATCATGGCAATAAAATCTATTTAGTAATTGATGGTTTAATAATCAAAGCTTTAGATCTACGTTCTATTCGTTAGCCTATACCAATCTTTTCTTTAGTCATAAGTTATAATGTTGAGGTGTAACTTATGACTTTTTTTACTAATTTATCACCAGTTTTACAGTCTTTATTAGCAGGACTATTTACTTGGAGTATTACTGCTCTGGGAGCTTCAGTAGTTTTCTTTTTTAAAACAATTAAAAAGAATATTATGGATGCTTTATTAGGTTTTTCGGCTGGTGTTATGATAGCTGCTAGTTTCTTTTCCTTGATAGAACCAGCAATAGAAATTGCTAAAGAAATTAAACAAAATATCTGGTTAATATTAGCTCTTGGTTTTATTACTGGAGGTGCTTTACTTTTCATTTTTGATAAACTATTTGAAATATATTATAAAAAGAAAAATATCAAGACTAGTTCTGCTAAAAAAAGAACTATGGCTTTAGTTCTTTCCATTGTTATTCATAATATTCCTGAAGGCGCGATAGTAGGAGTTGCTTTTGCATCTGCTTCTTATCATATCAAGGGTGCTAGTATTGCTGCTGCTTTGGTACTAGCCTTAGGTATTGGTATTCAAAACTTCCCTGAAGGTAGTGCCATATCTCTTCCTTTGAGAAGAGAAGGATATTCTAGAAAAAAGGCCTTTTTCTATGGTCAATTAAGTGGCTTTGTAGAACCAATTGCTGCTGTCATAGGTGCCCTTCTTTCTTTAAGAATTAAAACTATTTTACCTTTTGTTTTAGCTTTTGCTGCTGGTGCTATGATCTATGTCGTTGTAGTAGAGTTAATACCTGAAAGTCAAACCAATCCAAAAAAAGACCTAATGGCCTTGTTTACGCTTATTGGTTTTACGATTATGATGATTTTGGATATTGCCCTTGGGTGATTTCTTTTTATTAATCTTTTCGTGTGTAACAGAATCCCTTCTGTTAGGATATACTTTATTTACTCGTTCATCAGGATAATGTTTATCAAAGAAAACTTGAATGGCATTAGTAGCTTTAATATGCTTACTACGTTCATACTGACGACAGTTAGCATAAGCACTAATAAAGGAATTAAGAATAAAGAAAACAATGATGATAATAGCTATAGCTAATCTTCCTTTTTTTATTTTTTTAATTAATTTCATCAATGATGGATAAAGATGCTTCATAAATAGAAGGGCTAGAATACCCCACCAAATCATATGATAGGCACTAGTTCTACCATCAAAATTTAAAAAATAGTGACTATAATTCCAAGAAGTAGTATGAAAGAAAACTTCTTGAATCCAAGAACAAATATATTCTACAATACCACCTAATAGAGCTCCTACTAGGAAGATGCTATAGGCCTTTTTATACCTTTTTAAAACTAATATTATTACTAGAAGACCAAAGCCATATACTAAATTAAATGGTCCATAAATCAAACCACTTCTACTTTCAATATATCCCCTTTGGAAATAACAGAGAATAGTTTCAAATATACAACCTAAAAAACAACCGATTAAAAATAGCATTGAATATTGATATAATCCATCAATAATCTTTTTCTTTTTAGTGGCTTCCATAATCTCACTTCCACCAATAATATATCACACAAAACAAAAAAGATAAATTATTCTAAATATAATTTATCTCCTTTATTAAGTTCAATAGCATATATTCCCTTCTTTATACAAGTAAAAATCAACTTTTTATTATCTTTAATTTTCTCTTCTTTGACAACTGGTTTAGTAGTTACTGTTGGTTTAGGTGTTTCTATTTTTTTAAAGTTATAACCATTACGATTAATTATTTTAATACTATCATCAATAAAAAGACAATCTTCTGGAGCTTTACCATTAATAATTGACCAATAACCGGCACTATTCTTATACCAACCACTACCAGTAAATTTACCTCGAGCACATTCAATGTGACAATGGGCTCCTGTTACATTACCTTTAGTTCCTTCTTGGTAGAACAATTCCCCTCTATTTATTTTTTTACCAACATATAAATTAGAAACATCATTATCATGGGCAAATAAAACAGTCATATAATCAATTGTACCATCAGGATATTCAACCTTATCAATACTTTCCAACCATATTTCATTGGCATCAGCTGTATAAATCTTTTTAATTATTCCCGTAAATGGTGCCCGTAATGACTCAATACCAGTATTAGCTCCTGCTTCATCAATCGCAAAGCTATTACGATGAGATCCAATACCATACCCTTGGGTTATACGCATAGTCATTGTTGGATAAATTGGTTTCTCCACTACTTATCTCCCCCTGCTTTAATTATATTCTCTTTTGGTACTTTGATGTACTTTTCTTCAACAATATCCCGGTATGATGATAGTTTACCTTCTAATGATTTAAATAATGTATCCGCTCCTAAAAAGGAAAATAATCCAACCCAAAGACTCAGTGGAAAATTAACTTTAGTAAAGCTTAAACAAAAGATAATACCCATCGCAATATTAACAAAAAAGCTATAAGTTGTAAGACAATCACTACATTTAAAAAAGCCTTTAGTTTTTTGAATCATAGCGCAAGTTATTGTTGATAAAGCCATCGCAATAACTAATAATTGTTCTAATAAACTCACATTCAGCATTTTCTTACCCCCTACAGTAGTATATGTTTTTCTATTTAGAATATATATTATGTTTTGCCATAAAGAAAAAGCCCTAAGGGCTTAGTACATAGTTTTATCTTCTTTTTCCATAAATTTATTAAAAGCTTTAATTGTCTCTTCGCGATCAAGGCACTCTAATTTTAATCCCTCTTGATCACTAGGATTAGTTAAATATTTATAAATGTATTCATCTCTAAAGCCAATGTTTTTTGCGTCTTCACAAGTATTACCATAGTACACTTCTTTGATGTTAGCCCAGATAATAGCCGCTAAACACATAGGACAGGGATAGCAAGAAGTATAAAGAACACAATCGCTTAAATCAAAAGTATTAAGATTCTTTGCTGCTTCTCTAATAGCCATTATTTCTGCATGAGCAGTAGGATCATTAGTCTTTAAAACGCTGTTAGCACCACGACCAATTATTTGATCATTTTTAACTATACACGCTCCAAAAGGGCCTCCATCATTATTATTCATTGCTTCTTCTGCTAATTCATTAGCAATCTTCATATATTTATTCATTTTCTTCTCCCTTAAATGGTTTTAAATCTTTTACTGCTTCACTTTGGGTAATTTCAACATCACCATTATCAATATCAATTAATTTATACTTAGTATTACCCATTCCTAATTCGTGCATATATGATAATTGTCTTAATCCATGTCTAGATTCCATTCTCTCTACTAAATCATGGTTTTCTTCTTTTTTCATGGCATAGACTAGATCAACACAAGCTGTATCTAAAGCACAGATATCACGAGAAGCTAGAATACCTACGTTAGGAGTTACAACTGGCTCAGCGTTTACTCCTTCACAGTCACAAGAAACACTCATATTACGCATTACATTGACAAAAGTTATTTTATCACCGAAGTGATCAACTGTAGCTTTAGTACTTTCAGTCATTCTCTCCATGAATTCCTCCATAGAGATAGACCATTGATCTTTATCAGGATATGTATGAATCATGGCTTTACCAATTCTACCATCAGCACAACCAATTCCTAGGTTTTTATTACTACCACCAAAACCACCCATAGTATGACCCTTGAAATGAGTAAGTGTAATTAAAGAATCATAATTAACTAGGTTTTTACCCATTGTCATATGATCAAACCATTTACCATTTTTAACTGGTAAATCAATAGTTCCATCTTCATCAGTTATATCAACCGGACAAAAATTCCAACCATTTACCTCTAATGTCTTGCGGTGTTGCTCAGTGGTATAACGATCTCCTTCATAATAAGTATTAGTTTCAATTATTGTGGCCTCAGGGCACTCATCTTTAATAAACTCTTTTATCCAAGAAGAAGGAATAATATTAGGTCCATGAGGTTCACCAGTATGTAGTTTAATAGCTACTTTACCATCAATACCCTCATTAACTTTTTCATATGCTTTTTTTAATCCTTCTGGACTTAAATCACGAGTAAAATAAACTACCGATTCATCACTTTTACGTTCAGCAAACGGTATATACTTACTACCATCTTTTTCTTCATTCATAGTCTTTCCTCCTAAAAAAATTATACCATATTATTGCCTGAAAACCATCTATTTATTCGTATAATATAGTTGGATACGTTTGGAATATGTCAGATGTTTTCCCTTTGGAAACGAAGGGAGGTGGTATTATGACTAAAAGAGAGCATTCTCTATTTTTCATTATACTCCTTCTATTTACTATAGTATTTATACTTATGTATACTTTATTATTTAAATAGAAAAAACATCTGATTTCAACATTGTTGATTTCAGATGTACCCATAGGGATTACGTCTGATTCGCACAATCAAACGTATCCTTTTTTATTGTATGAAGCTTCCTTCATCCGTATACAATATAACACAAGAATACCTTTTTATCAAGGTTATTATCAAGTAAAATTAGTTATATTGTAAATAGTTATTTATAGTATACTCCTCTATTAACTGCAAACTTATCTTTAATAGAGTCACCAAATAATTCATAAACTTTGTTTTCATCAAAATCTTTACAAGAGAAGATATCAACAATCATCTCTTCACCATTTCGGTGAAATGAAATATGGGATTCAGCAATTGGTTGTAGCAAATCAAAATGAGATTCATCTTTATAATTTGTTATTACATCACGAATAGGAGTCATTACAATATCAGCAAGAAGAATTTTTATTGTCTCTAATCCTTCTTCATAACTCATAGGACTACATGATAAAATAATGTGTTTACCAAATTTACCTGGTCCAATATTATCAGTACAAAGATCATAATTATCTGTTTGGTAATACTTTAGGATAATTGGTAGTAGTTTTTCCTTACAATTATCAAAACCAAAGCAATCAATAAAAACAGTGTTTTTAAAAGAAAAGGTATGACAAGTAAAATGAAAATTATCAGCTATAATACAGCAACTAATACCACCATCTCTTTTAATTTTACCATCGAAATATGGCATTAAGGTTACTTTGCCTTTTCCACTTTCAGTTACTTCATTAATTTCATTAATAAAAGCTTTGATATGTTCTACATCATTTAATAGTTCATTATCAATATCATATCCATCAAAATAAAAATGATTAACACTATTCATATTATCACATCCTATCAGTATTATAGCACAAAAAAACTCGATAATACGAGTTTTTATCTCTTACTAAATTGTGGTGCACGTCTAGCTTTCTTAAGACCTGGTTTCTTACGTTCTTTCTTACGAGAATCTCTAGTAATAAAACCATTAGCCTTTAAAACCTTTCTAAAGCTATTCTCAGAATCCTTTGGAGTTTCTTTGTCATAGTCAAGTAATGCTCTAGTAATTCCTAATCTAATAGCACCTGTTTGACCAGTGAATCCGCCACCTTTTACTTTAGCATCAACATCAAACATTTCTCTAGTCTTAGTAACATCTAATGGTTGGCATAGATCCATAACTAATACTTCATATGGTAAATATTCATTAACATCTTTACCATTAATAGTTATCTTTCCTTTACCAGGAGTTAATGTTACTTTAGCAATACTAGTCTTTCTATGACCTGTACCATAATATTTATTTACTTTTGCCATTATTTAACCTCCATTACTTCTGGTTTTTGAGCCTCATGTTTATGTTCCGGACCAGCATAAACGTGTAATTTCTTGTACATACTTCTTCCTAATCTATTATGAGGAAGCATGCCTTTAACAGCTTTTTCAACCATTTCCTCTGGGTATCTTTCTCTCATTTCTTTAGCAGTTCTTTCTCTTAAACCACCAACATATCTTGAATGAGAGTAATAAACTTTAGTGTTTTCTTTATTTCCTGTTAGTTTTACTTTTTCAGCATTGATAATGATTACATTATCTCCACAATCAATATGTGGTGTATATGTAACTTTATGCTTACCTCTTAATAGAACAGCAGCTTTAGCAGCAACTCTTCCAAGAGGTTTATCAGTAGCATCAATTACATACCATTTTCTTTCAACAGTTTCTTTCTTTTGCATATAACTTGTCATAATTTTTCTCCTTTCCTAAATCAGACTTTCCCAGGGTCTAATTTATGGGGAAATATAAAATGTACCGTATTAAATTATACTAGATTTCCCTCTAAAAATCAACAAAAATAGGTAGTTTTTTAACTTTTTTTAAACTTGACATCAACCAAGTATAATCCTTCAGCTTTAGCAGTTACTCCTTCTTTATCACGATTTTTCTTATTTAAGATGCGAAGAACATCACTTGGCTTTATTTTTTCTTCTCCTACTTTAATCAAAATACCAACCATATTTCGTACTTGATATCTTAAAAAGCCATTACCTTTAAAAGTAAAAGTAACAATATTATTCTTTTCTTTAATAGTAGCTTTAGTAATAGTACGAACACAGTTTTCCTTTACTTTGTTTTCAGTTACAAATGATCTAAAGTCATGTGTACCTTTAAAATAATTAATTGCTTCCTTCATCTTATCAATATTAAGAATATGATTATATTGATAGATATAGTTCCTGTTTATAGGATCATATTCACCCATATTTAATAAGTATTTATACTCTTTAGATTTAACATTATAACGAGCATGAAAGTTATCAGGAACTTCCCTAGCTTCAATTACATGGATATCTAAAGGAAGATTACTATTCATAGCTCTTTTAAGCTTGTTTTCAGTTATTTTGACATCTAAATCGAAGTGAGCATATTGCGCTAAGGCATGAACTAATTTATCTGTTCTACCAGTCGCATGAACTATTACTTTCTTCTTATTATTGATACTAGTTAAGGCATCTTCTAAACACTCTTGAATAGTATTTAAGCCCTTTTGTCTTTGATAACCATTGTAGTTAGTACCATCATAAGAAAACTTAATTAAATAGCGCACATTACCATCCCCTAACACTAATAACTACTAGTAATATATATCCTAGAGTTACTAATATATCTTTAAAGTCTGTTAATATTATAACGCGATTTTTCTTTTTATTAAAGAATCCTTTTCTCCTATAGATAGTAATTTTCTTATTTAATCGTTCTTTAGTATCAGAAAGTGATAATCTAAAGACATAGTAATAATAATTAATAGTCTTTTTATAATTACGATTACCTAATACTCTAAGATTAGTTTTAAAAGCTTTAATGAACTCTTCTTTAAAATGCATAATTCTAATGAAATTCTCACTACGTTTTTTATTCTCTCTTTTAAAAAGATAATTATAGAATGTTAGTAGATCTTTTTTATTAAGATAAGCAACCATTAAACTTAAATAATAACCTAATAAGAGAATATTTCCTAAACCAAACCACTTATGATAAGCAATATTTACTATTAAAATAAGAAGAGTTACTAAAGATAAAATATCTAATCTACTAGTTTTATTAATTTTGACAATAAACATGATGAAAAAGATTATTAGTTTAAGATAGATATTAAAATTAATAATCGCAATCATAAATAGAAGGAAATTTAATAAAAGTATATATGGATTTCTCTTAAACATGACGATACACATCCTTTATTAAATCTCTAATATCCTTATGAATTTTTAAATCTATTTTCTTGTTTCTAGCTTTACTAGTAAATAAAACTGTATCAGGTATATTTAGTTTATATTTACGTAAGTATTTAATATCTTCTAAAAGCTCTTTGCTTTCTCTTTGGCATAACAATTTATGTTCAAAAAGAACAGTAGTCATATCAGTATAGTTATATATATTATTAGAATTATTAGTTAAAATAATAATTATTTTGTCTTTTAATTTATCTAAATATTTAATTATCTTCTTTTCATTATGTTTATCTAAATAGATAAAAGGTTCTTCTAAGATTAAGACTTTAGTATCAAGTGCAAAAGCTAAGATGAATTGAACTAATTTCTCTTCACTACTAGATAAAATATTAAACTTTTTATCCAAGAAGTCTTTTTCAATACCTAATTCTTCTATTAATTCAGTAAGTTTCTTATTAACAGCATTATAATACTTAAAAGCAAAGTTTAAATAAGCTTTTACTGTTGGCATAGTAAACTCTTTATTTAAGTTCTTCTCCACTAAAAAGATATCTTCTTTAGGAAGATTTATTTCTCCTTTAGAATCATCCTTACGCATGATAATATCAACAAGTTTTCTACTATCACTATTATTATATAAAGCATTAATTCCTTCTTTAAACTCAATATCAATATTATATAGAGGAAAAGAAGTTACTTTCTTTAGAACTAATCCCATAGTTTTCTCACCAACCTATTCATATTGGTTTCAATGGAGTCAGTTAAATCATAATACTTAAGTTTAAGTGATAAATCAGCAATAAAAGGCAAGTCTAAACCTAGTTTATTTAATCTACTATCATGTTTTAAAACCTTTAGTACCTCATCACTAAAAAGAACCTTCTTCTCATCAATAATATGAAGATAATCCCCATATAAAACATTATCTAAATTACTAGAACTAATAACAATAGCCATTTTCTTCTTAAGACTTTTAAGTAACTGCATTAGTTCATGAATCTGAACAGTATTTAAATCTACTAAAATATTATCTAAAAGTAATACCTTAGTACTTTTACATTCTTCTAACATAATAGAAAGTTTTATCTTTTCAAAATTATTTAAAGAACTAATCTTCTTCTTAGGATTTAATCCATACTTAGTAGGAAGATTATTTAGTCTTTCATCTCGAAGTAAAACATCAATAGCGTAATTATCTAAAACAAATTTCATCTCATCAAGGATATTATCAAAGACAAAAGGAAGATCTGGATAAAAGATAGCAGAAATATTATTTAAGTCATTTACATAACCATTAAAATTCTTAATTTCTCTAGTTAAAATTTTAAAAAGTGCGGTTTTACCACAATTATTAGAACCTGAAATAAAATTTATAGTATTATTCTTAATACTTAAGTTTAAATCATTAAGTACATCTTTATAATGTAATTTCTTGATTACTAAAATATCCTCCATAACCAAAACTCCCTTAATAAGTGGTTCATATTATAACAAAAAACAAGATATTTTTCAATATCTTGTCTATACTTTATTAGTTTTTTTCTTTTTTAAACTCATAAATAGAAGTGTTCCGCCTACACCAACACCTATAAGTATCACATAAGGAAGTATTGTAAAGATTAATCCTGTTACTGGTGACATTTCTTTATTGTTCAAAAATTCTACTGAATTAGTTCCGTTATTAATACCTTTGGCATATACGTAGTATCCACTTTCTAAAGAACCACTTCCAACTCTAAATTCAGGCGCATAATCACCACGATCTTCCTCTATTGTGTAATAGCTTCCATAGCAAGTTCCGCCATCAATACTAGCCAGCTTTTTAGCATTCGGTATCTTTGAATAATCATATGCTGATGTAATCCCGCCACCAGATCCCCCGGAATCAGGGTTGGTGTTATAAGTCCCTTGACAGCGACCTATAGGTATGGCATCAAATGTATTTCCACCGCTTGTTACTTGTCCAATGATTGCTGTTTGTCCATGTTTCAGATAAATTGTTGTTGGTGTCCCAACTGTTATAGTTGTTGGATTGTTAATAGTATTTCCATTATAGGTTACACTTGCGTCTATTCCTGTAATTGGATATGTCCATCCGCTAGTATCTAGCGGGTATGTATAAGTGCCAGTAGTAGGATCGTTATTTATGTTAATTGTAAAAGGAAAATATTTTGTGGTATCTGCTCCTATTCCTGTTACCGTTTTAGATAACTCTATATACCCAAACTTATTCGGTCTGGCTCCATAATCATAATCAGCATATAGAGTTCCTGAAGATGGATTTACTTTTGTACATTCGTCTTCATCTGTTTGTTCATTATGAGTACAGACTTCTAATATAAGTGTTGCCGTAAAATTACCCGTTGGGACACCATTTTCATCTAATACATTTCTTACCGATACTGTTGCAATGTAAAGCGGTTCTTCTGCGTGAAAATAAGCAAAATAGTCAATATTTCTATCATTCGAATCGTATAAATTATCATAGTCTATAAAATACTTATAGTCTCCTGGCTTTGTAAATGTTAAAGTCGATAAATTCATTATAGTACTTTTAGTCTGCTGATAATTTGTTATGGTATCACTTGCGGTATAGTTTATTGTTGCAGTTGCTGCTTGATTATAGCTACCAAAATACTCATAAAGATAATATTCTCTATATGCAGTAATAGGTCCTGCTATATTATGTATTGTTTCTCTAATGGTTATAGAATTTGGTCCACTCCAGGTTACTGTCCCTGCCGCTTTTGCTTCTTTTGTGTTTAGACTTAGTACTCCTATTAGTACTACTACAAGCATTAAAAATACATTATGTATACTAAATATTTTCTTCATATACTTACCTACCTTATATATTCATTATACTTATTTTCATATAAAAAGACAATCCTTCCAATAAAAAAACAGATATTATTTATCTGTTTTCT
>JAFRCD010000003.1 GCA_017404555.1 Bacilli bacterium | reverse complement strand
TGCATCTTTCACTGCTTCTTTCATATCAACTTCTAATTTAATATCGTTATAGGCAAAATCAACTTTTTTTAAACACTCTTCTTTATTAAAACTATCAATATCAGATATTCCTCTTGCCCAACTGTTCTCATCATGAGGATTTAAAGACTCAATGGTTTTAATATAATCTTTTTTTAATGCATCTAGCTTAGGTTGTGTTCTTGTTTTACTATCTTCACTTCTTAACCATATTGTTACATCGTATCCACAATAAGCTGATTGAAAAGCAATTTGACTTCCTAAAACACCGCCACCAGCAACTACTATTTTCTTATAATTCATATAATTCTCCTTATTTTTATTAATATATACTATTATAACATTTTATTAAAAAAAAAGAATCTTTTAAAAAGAATCTTTTCATTTTAAACTGGGGCGGCGTATGAGGATCGAACTCATGCATGCTGGTGCCACAAACCAGTGTGTTAACCACTTCACCAACGCCGCCATATAAATTACATTACTTATTTTATCAAAATGATACTAAAAAAGCAATCATTTTAGATTACTTTTATAATGTTCTAATAATTCTTTAAATAAATTAAAGTGCACTATTTCTCGTTGTCTTAGCCATAGAAGAGGTCCTAAAATATCAGGATCATTGGTCATATCAATTAAGTTTTCATAGACAGTACGAGCTTTTTGTTCAGCAGCCATATCCTCATATAAGTCTGCTAAAACATCCCCAGTTGATTCAAAAGTAGCTTGGTAGGGTACCCCAAAAGAATCAGTAGGGAAGAAACTCATACCATGTTCAGTATAGTTGGAACCAATACCAGCTTTAATTAATTCTTCAACACTAGCATCTTTAGTAAGTTGATAGATCATTGTTTGAAGCATTTCTACATGAGATAATTCTTCAGTACCAATATCGTTGAGAAGAGCTTTTCCTTTATTATCAGGCATGGTATAGCGTTGGTTTAAATATCTTAAAGCTGCATTTAATTCCCCATTAGGGCCTCCATATTGAGTAACTAAGTACTTGGCCATTTTTAAGTCTTTTTTCTTAATATTGATTGGATACATCAATCTTTTCTGATAACTAAACATTCATATTACCTCCCCACGGAAAACTATTACTAGCCCATTTAAAAGGAATACCTTTTTCATCATCAGTACTGATAGTCATTGGACCAAACTTAGTTTCATACTCATTAATAAGATCATTAGTTTTCTTGCGATAGTCATTGAATAGCATCAAGATACTATTATCATTTTGATATAAGTCTAGATAAAGATTTAAATCATGAGTAGCGAAACTATATTTAGAAATTTCATAGAGTAGTTTTTCTTTTTCGTTAATGGGATTTAGTCTCATATACTGGTAATTCTTATAGGGTTCATAAGTGTTTTTAAACATATTGCCTTTTAAAAAACCTTCATCTGGACTATCTAAAACTACATTGTTATTGCTAGGAATTGGTTCTCCCGCTACTGGAAAACCATAATAAGTTTCCATAAAGTCATTGTAATTCATAAAATCCTCCTTCTTTTTAATGTATTCTGAAAAAAATAAGTTGCTTGGGTAAATGTCTTAAAAAAGTGGGTAAAAAGAATATATTTGTGTTATAATTAACCTAGGGTGATGGCTGTGATAATAGTAGATGACAATAATAAAAAGCTTTTAGAAGAAAAAGGAATAATAGTAGATAACTTCAATGATGTTGATTCTTTATTAGAAAAGATTAATGATAAGTCTTATTCTACTGATTTAAATGATCCTTTAGTTAAAGCTTATTTAGCTATTTTGAAAGACAATAAACAAGATAGTCATTATTTAAGAAGAATTTTAAAATATCATCAAATCTATGAACTTGATGATAACATAGATGATAAGAAATATAGTGCTAAGGAAATAGAAGATTTTATTAAAGAATATACTTCAATTATGTGGGAAGAAGATGTTTATTACTATAATAAAGAATTTGTTAAAGCTCTTTATGATTCATCTGTAGATATTTCTAAAGAATTAATTGATGCTCATAAATATAGTTTTAATAATAAGAAGTATTTAAAAGATGATGGGGCGGGTATTTGTTATAACTGTAATGAAGGGGTTCGAGTAGAAGATATAATTGATTATATTGATGATGGCAAAACAGCAGTTTGCCCTTATTGTAATGCACCAACACTTTTGCCAATTAGGGTTAAAAAAGCTAGAAATAGAATCTTTTTGGAAGAAATGTTAAAGAGATGGTACCAAGATACTAATGGTAAGTTTATTGATGGAGTAGCGGCTTATGATAATTTCTATTTACCAAGTGCTAACTTCTCTTTTAAGAAAGATGCTATTGTTAGGGGATACAACAGTTTCTATAAGAATAAAATTAAAGCTCTAGATGTTAGAGTAAATAAGTACTTAACACGGGTATTATCTAGTGTAGAAGATGGTAATAATCTTTATGAAGTGGATATTAGAATTAAAAATGATGTTGTTAAGTTTATGCGTTGTACATGTCCTGTTAATGATAATTGTCAGCACGAATATTCAAGCCTAATGGCTTATTTAAGAGATTATTATTCATATCGTAGTGAAGTAGTAGAACTAAAAGAAATAATTAATTGGTTAAATAAGAAGGATATTGTAGTAACTTTTACTAATGATGATTATATTATGGGAGAAGATTCTAAGTTTAAAGACTTATTTGAACTAATTCTTTCTTCAACTGTTGCTATTTATAGTAAAGCTGGTTTAGACGAGGAATTAAAGAAAAAGAGAATAGCTGAATATACTTTAGAAGAGGTAGTTACTTATTTAACAAATATTGTTAATAAGTATCGAACAGATAAAAGTATTATGAAGAAACATATTGATGATGGAACTCTTTTAGAAGCTTTAAAGACACTGCTTAAATATCTACAAGATAAAGCTAAGAGTGCTGAGAGTTTGGAGGTTCTATGAAATTAGTATTATTAAGACACGGAGAAAGTGTCTACAACATGGAAAATAGGTTTACTGGTTGGACTGATGTCGATTTATCAGCTCAAGGTGTTTTGGAGGCAGAACAAGCAGGAAGATTGTTAAAAGAAAATGGTTTTGTTTTTGATAAAGCATATACTTCAGTTCTTAATCGGGCAATTGATACTTTGATGATAGTGGAAAAAGAATTACAAACGATGATTTTAACTTTTTCGACTTGGAAATTAAACGAAAGACATTATGGTGCTTTGCAAGGTCTTAATAAAGACGAAATGCGGGCAAAATATGGCGAAGAACAAGTGCATATTTGGCGAAGAAGTTATGATGTTAGACCCCCAGCACTTAGTTGGGATGATCCAAGATTTCCAGGATATGATCGCAAGTATCGTAACTTAAAAAAAGAGGAATTACCAACTACTGAGAGTCTAAAAGATACTATGAAAAGAACGATTGATTACTATTTAAACGAGATTAAACCTAACTTATTAAAAGGGGAAAATATTATTATTGTTGCACATGGTAATTCAATTAGAAGTATTCTTAAGTATTTAGAGAACATTTCTGATGATGAAATAATGAATGTAGAGGTTCCAACTGGTGTTCCTTATGTATATGAAATGGATAGTAATTTAGAAATCAAAAATAAATATTTTCTAAAATAATAATAAGTGTTATAATAGTTATAGGAGGTTATGATGAAAAAGATTAAGTTAGTTTTAGTAGCGCTTCTTTTAGTATTATTACCACTTTCAGTAAGCGCTAAAGGAAAAGTAAATGTTTATTTATTTAGAGGAGAAGGATGTCCTCATTGTCAAGATGCTGAAGATTTCTTCGATAGTATTAAAGGTGACTATGGTAAATATTATCGTTTAATAAGTTATGAAGTTTGGAATAATGAAGAGAATTCTGCTTTAATGGAAGCTACTGCTAAAGCTTTAAATACAGAAGCTTCCGGAGTACCATTTATTGTAATCGGGGATAAATACTATTCTGGATTTACTGATAACATGGGTGATGAAATTAAGACTAAGATTAAAGATCTTTATAAAAATGGTAGTAAAGATGTCATGAAATATGTTTCTGAAGATGTTAAAGCTAATGCTGTTAGTGATCAAGGAACTTCTGCTGATAGTAGTGAATCTAATTCTCAAGATGCAGTTGCTTTAATTCTTATTCTAGTTGTTCTTTGCTTAGTAGTATTACTAATCATCTATGCTCGTAATAAGACTAATGAGAAAGACAAAATAGAAAAGGCACCAGTAAAAGAAGAGAAGAAGACAACATCTACTAAAAAGAAAACTACTCCAAAGAAGAAAACTACTAAAAAAACAAATACTAAAAAATAAGGATTTTAAAATCCTTTTTCTTTTGGTATAATTTAAGGCGGAAGTGAGACTATGGAGAAAGTAATTCTAATAAAATATGCAGAACTTAATACTAAAGGTGATAATAGAAGTTATTTTATTAATACGTTATATAAGAATATTAAAGACAAGTTAGATAAATATGAATGTAGTATTTTAAAAGAAAGATCTAATATGACTATTTCTTTTAAAGAGAAAGATCTTAATAGTATTATTGAGGTAATAAATCATACTTTTGGTATTCATTCATATCAACTTGCTACTATCTGTGATAGTGAAGATGAGGCAATAAAGGATACTATTTTAGAGGTGGCAAAGGGTGAAAAATTTAAGACATTCAAAGTAGAAGTAAAAAGAAGTAATAAGAAGTTTCCTATTAAAAGCATGGAATATGTTAAAGTATTAGGAGGAACTTTATTAAAGAACATTGACGATATTAAAGTAGATGTTCATAATCCTGATTTATTATTTAAAGTAGAAATAAGAGATAAGAAAACTTATATTTATACTAATACAATTAGAGGATTAGGAGGATACCCAGTAGGGGTAGGAGATAAAGCTTTAGGAATGTTATCAGGGGGAATAGATTCTCCAGTAGCGATGTATCTAGCTATGAAAAGAGGAATAACTGTTGATTGTGTTTATTTTGAAGCTATACCTCATACTTCATTAGAAGCTAGAGAAAAAGTAATTAGTTTAACTAAAAAGTTAGTGAAATATACTAATAAAATTAATTTATATATAGTAAATTTCACTAAGATACAAGAAGCTATTTATAAAAACTGTGATAAGAGTTATACCATTACTATTATGCGTAGAATGATGTATCGAATAATGGAAGAATTGACTAAAAAGTATAAAGCTAAAGCTATTATTAATGGTGAATCAGTAGGACAAGTAGCGTCACAGACTCTATCTAGTATGGGAGTTATTAATAGTGTTACTAATCTTCCAGTAATTAGACCAGTAGCGTGTCTAAATAAACTAGAAATAATTGATCTAGCCAAAAGAATAGATACTTATGATACTAGTATTCTTCCATATGAAGATTGTTGTACTATCTTTGTACCTAAACATCCAGTAATTAATCCTAAGTTAGAAAAAGCTAGGGAGGAAGAAGAAAAATTTGATTATAAAACTTTAATAGAAGAAACAGTAAATAGTATTAAGAAAATAGAAGTAACAGAAGAAGAACAAAACGATCTATTATAAAATTACCAGAGTTTGCTAGTATGAAAGGAGTAATTTTTCACACCCTAATAATGTAGGAGGTGAAATTTTGCGTAAATCAAAGAAAGATTCCAAATCTAATAAAGCAAACAAAAGACAATCTGTTGAACAAATGCAATATGAAATAGCTAATGAATTTGATGATTGTCCTGGTTCTTCAAAGAGTAACAATAGAAACAAATCCAATAACAGAAGATCTAAACAAAATAGAAAGAGTAGATTGGATGATCAAGATAATAGAAAATAATAAGAAAGTAGGCCAAATGCCTACTTTTTTATTAAAAATGACTAAAAATTTAAAATTTATTTAATATATAACCAATATATATTGAATATGCAAAGATATATGCAAGATAAAAAAGTATATAAAAAACCCTGTAAGGGGATTACTTTCAAAGGCTTGAAATTGCTGAGTCTCTATTGATTTTGTCCTTTTCTAGAGTTATAATTAGTATAGATAATAGATAATGGAGTAGAGTATGCATAGACGAAGAAATCTATACTTAATTGTATCTATATTAGTAATAGGAGTATTCCTAGTTTTTTCGCGTGCAGAAAATGAGCCAAGTAATAAATTATATGATGCTGTAGCAGCAGATTCTTTAACTGCAACTTATAATGGTCAACATCAAGATAGTTTAAGCGGTACAGGAACAAAAACAATATACTATTTTACAGGTAGTGATGATATAGTAAATCGTAATAATGTTAAACTAGGAGATACTTGTTGGCAAATTTTAAGAACTACTGATACTGGTGGAGTTAAGATGATTTATAATGGTAAATATGATGAAACTAACAGGTGCAATAAGTCGAGGGGAACTCACAAAGGAATGATATATAATTATTACGTCACAAAGGCTTTAAACTCCGCTTATCAATATGGTGATAGTTTTACCTATGATGAGGATACAGGGGTGTTTACTTTAACTAATCCAACTACTGCTACCTGGAGTGATAGTACATACAAAAATTTACTAGGCAAATATACGTGTGCTTCAGCAACAAATACATGTACTGTTTTAAATTATGTTGGTGGTTATAAAGATAGCACAACTGCTTATATTCATGATTATGAAATAGGAGATACCGAATATTCTCAGATTGGTGAAGGAGGTTTTTCTGCCTACCAATCTTCTATTGCTATGGTTGGATATATGTTTAATACTGCATATGAATATTCAAGCGATGCTATGGACGTTACAAAAGTTTTAGATGAAGGAACTCAAAATTATTTTTCTTTGGCATACTACTATGGTACTGGTTTGAATTATGGCTCGACATATAGATTAACTGGGGCAGCAACACAAACCTCAGCAAACGCTTTAATAGGTAAATACACCGTTAGAAAAACGACGGCTGCTGCGACAGGTACAACGGCATATTATATTACAGGAAAAGTATCTCAATATTTATATTATATTACTTTGACTGGTGGAAAATTATTAACTACAAGTGGTGTTAATAAGTATTATTCATATGCGACTAGTCATAGCGGTAATGCTTTAACAAACCCTACAACCATTAGAACGACAACTTATATTAATAATTTTAGCAATTTGGAGGAAAAGTATTTTTGTTATGGGAATACAACTACTACTTCGTGTTCAAATATGGGGTATATAACAGATGTTGGTCCAAGCCGTATATATTATTTACCTATAACATATAAATTTGGTAGTGGAGTAACATATTCAAATGGGGTATATACTTTAACTGGTGTTTCCAGTATTCCAAGGCCAGATTCCACTCACCACTATACCTGTGGTACTTCTGGTAATTCGTGTGAAAGCGTTTTTCATGTTCTTGACGGTGATTCAACAACTCTTGCAGGGATTTATTTAACAAACGGAAAAAGGGCAACTGATTTATTAAATGAAATGCTCTATAGTAGCGATGTTAATAAATACAACTCGGCTATCAAAGGACAAATAGAAGGATGGTATGCTCAGAACATGACGGATTATACAGACTTTTTAGAAGATGCTATATATTGTAATGATAGAACTCAAATTAATGCATCAACCAATGGGTGGAATCCAAGCGGTAATGTACATAGTGATACCAAATTGCAATTTAAAGATTATACTAGCAATACGGTTTTAAAGTGTGATAATGTCCTTGATCAATTTGCAGTTGGTAATACTAAAGCAAAAAACAAATATCCGATTGGCTTGGCAACGGTTCCAGAAATAGCTTTGATAGATAATGCTAATGCTGCAAAAGCAGGAGATAAGTACTGGCTAGCATCTCCACATTCTAGCCCCTATAATCAAGCACTTACTAATTATGTTAATACTTCTGGAGCGCTCGATTATACTGGTGCTGATGGAAGCTTCATTGGTGTTCGGCCAGTGGTCTCACTAAAATCAGGGATTGAATATGTAGACGGTGATGGAAGTATGTATGATCCTTATGTGATATATACTAATACGGATACAAGACCTAAAATAGTAACTAAAGTTACAAATGGAACTATAACTGAAATAACACATGTTAATTCGGGAAGTAGTAAAACTATCAACTATAGTCCTAATAGTGGTTGCACTTTAAAAAGTATTGAGGTAGATGGTGTTAATGTGGATATAAATGAGTACAGTAATAGTTATACATTTAATAATATTACATCAGATCATACTATCAAAGTGAGATATGTATCCCCAGTGGCCACTTTTGATACAGGGCAAAATGTCAATGCTAAGATGAAAAAACTAGCTAATAATTCCAGTTCAATGACTTATAGTTCATCTGATACGGCGATACATTCAATTAAAAGGGCTACTGCATTACCAAGTGGATTCACACCTACATCTGATAATAAAATATCAAATCCATTATCAGAAGAACCTATATATATCTTTTTTGATGATAGCGATGGAACAATATATTATTATAGTGATGCGGAAACGTTATATTTGAATAGTGATTCATCATATATGTTTTATAATTTTCAGGGATTGACTGATGCAAGTGGCCTTAGTTCGGTAGATACATCTAAGGTAACAAACATGTCTTATATGTTCCAAAACTGTAGTTCGCTAGGTGATATAGATGGAGCCAGTGACTGGGATACATCTAAGGTAACAAATATGTCTTATATGTTTAGAAATTGTACAGCTTTATCTGATATTAATGGTGCAAGTTCATGGAACACCACACAAGTAAATAATATTTCTTACATACTTAACGGATGTACAAATGCATCGGGAAGTTTCCCAATATTAGGTAATCCATCATCATATACAAGTGCATTTACCAATGCTGCTACTGCAACAGATGCTGAAATAACAGTTGTTTATGATTGTATAGGAACAAGTAGAATTGATAACATAGTAGCAACGAAGTCATCTAATTCTAATGTTGTCAAAGGTTCATGTGCTAATGCACGGACGAGTTTTACTACAGGATTGACGATAAATAAAGCGTTGAAGAATGTAGCTAATAATTCTACTTCGATGGATGAAGAAGATGAAGATACAAAAATAGTTAGTTTTAAGAGAGCTAGCACTCTTCCTAATGACTTTACTCCTACATCATTAAATACTGTATCTGCAAGTGGGTCTGAATATCCAATATATATTTTCTTTGATGATACAGATGGAACAATGTATTACTACAGTGAAGCCGAAAAGATATATTTACACTCTAATTCATCAGAGATGTTTGAAGAATTAACGTCATTGGAAGATATAAGCGGGCTTAGTTTGGTAGATGCTTCGTATACAACCGATACATCTTACATGTTTTACGATTGTGATTCTTTAACAGATATAAGTGTTCTTTCTAATTGGGATACTTCATTGCTAATAGATATAGAGGATATGTTTTACCGTTGTTCAAATGCATCGGGAACTATTCAATTATTGGGCAATCCATCATCATATACAAGTGCTTTTTATGGTACTGCTACTAAATCAGGGACACAAGTAACTGTTAAGTATATGTGTGATATAACAACTAATATTGATGCTATAGTAGCAACTAAATCATCTGCTTCAAATGTAGCAAAGGCTAGTAGTTGTACTCTACCAGATGTCGATATTACTATAGCTAACGAGATATATGGTAATATGGCAAATATAAACAAAGAGTTTAGTTATACGGTGGTGGTACGCGATGATAACGATACAATAGTTCCTTCTTTGGGTACAACCTTTACTTTAAAAAATGATGAATCTGAAGTTTTGACAATTCCAGGGGGATATGAGATTTCTGTTACACAAGAAGAAACTGCCTATACAACCACTGTGAATAATACTAACAGTAGAACTATTACTAAGACTGTTACTGACGATGAAACTATTACTTATAAGAATACTTATAATGTAAGTGTAGATACCGGTGTTAAGACAATAATACCTCCATATATAGTTTTACTCTTACTAAGTATCCTTACTCTTTTGGGCATTAGCCATGTAAGTAAGAAACTGGAATTAGACTAGATTTTCTAGTCTTTTTTCTTTGATATCATAGTAATTTTTGATATAATATTCTTGGAAAGAAGGGATATAATGAAAATAATATCAATTAATGCTGGAAGTAGTTCTTTAAAGTTTAAACTTTTTGAGATGAAAGATGAATCTGTTCTAGCTAGTGGTCTTTTTGAGAGAATTGGTATTGAGGGTAGTAATTATACTATTAAGTATGATGGTAATAAAGTAAGTGAACAAGCAGAAATGCCAACTCATGCTGAAGCAGTATCTATTCTTTTAAATAGACTTATTGATTTAGATATAATTAAGTCTCTTGATGAGATAGAAGGTATTGGACATAGAGTAGTAACTGGTGGAGAAAAATACAAACAATCTGTTTTAATTGATAATAAAGTTATTAAAGACGTAGAAGATTGTATTGAATTAGCACCACTTCATAATCCTGCTAATATAATAGGAATTAATGCTTTTAGAAAGGCATTACCTAATGTAAAGATGGCTGCTGTTTTTGATACAGCATTCCATCAAACAATGGATCCTGTTAGTTATTTATATCCAGTACCATATGCTTGGTATGAGGACCATAAAGTACGTAAATATGGAGCTCATGGTACATCACATATGTATATTGCTGAAGCTATTGCTAAAGAGTTAAAGAAAGATAATTTAAAAGTAATATCATGTCATTTAGGTAATGGTGGATCTATTAGTGCCATTAAAGATGGTAAATGTGTTGATACTTCAATGGGATTTACGCCAATAGCAGGTATTATGATGGGTACTAGATCTGGTGATGTTGATCCATCTATTATCCCTTATATTATGGTTAAAGAAACTAAAAATGCTAGTGAAGTGTTAGAAGACTTAAACAAGAGATCTGGATTCTTAGGATTATCTGGTATTAGTAGTGATTCTCGTGATATTGAAAAGGGAATTAGTGAGGGTAATGAAAGATGTATTCTTGCTCAAGAAAAATATGTTCGGACAATAGTTAATTATATAGCGCAGTACTATGTTTTATTAGGTGGTTGTGATGCTTTAGTATTTACAGCTGGTATTGGTGAAAATAGTGCTGAAACGAGAAAAAGAGTTGTTGAGAAATTAGCTTGTCTAGGATTTAAAATGGACTTAAAAGCTAATGATGTTAGAGGGGAACTTAGAAAGTTAAGTACTGATGATAGTAAATCATTAATATATTTGATTCCAACTGATGAGGAATTAATGATTGCTAGAGAGACAGTTACTTTGGTAAAACAAAATGCTTAAGAAGATATTAAAAGAAATAAAAAAATATGAGACTATTGTAATTGCTCGTCATATTGGGGTTGATCCTGATGCTTTCGCATCCCAAGTAGCCTTAAGAGACTCTTTGCGTCTTAGTTTCCCAAACAAGAAGGTTATGGCTGTTGGGACTGGAAGTAATAAATTCAATTATATTGGTAAATTAGATAAATTGGAGATGGATGATAAGACTTTATTAATTGTTTTAGATACTCCTGATATTAGAAGAATAGATATCTCTAAGGACCTTAAGGAATTCAAAAGTATTATCAAGATAGATCATCATCCTTTTGTCGATAAGTTAAGTGATTTAGAATATATTGATACAAAAGCTTCTAGTACTTGTGAGATTATTATGAAATTTCTTGATGAAGTTGGTCTTACTTGTAATGAAGAAATTGCTGAAGTGTTATATATGGGTTTAATTGCGGATACTAATCGTTTCTTTAATAGTACAACTCCTGATACATTTAGTATTGTTAGTAAGTATTTACGGAAGTATAAATTCAATATGAAGGAAATCTATCAAAAGTTTTATTTGAGAGATTTAAAAGAGGTTCGTTTTGAAGGTTATATTTCAGAGAACATGGTTGTTACTGAAGATAAGGTTGGTTATATTAAAATAACTGATAAACTTTTGAAGAAGTTTGAAGTAGATGCTGCTGCTCCAGGTAATATGGTTAATGATTTTAATTTTATTGATGGTATTGTTGTTTGGTTAACGATTACTGAAGATATTAAAAATGAAATTATTAGGGTATCTATTAGATCAAGAGGACCAGAGATTAATAAGATTGCTGAAAACTATGCTGGTGGTGGTCATAAATATGCATCAGGAGCTAGATTAAAAACTATGAAAGAAGCTGATAAATTAATAACTGATTTAAATAAAGCGGTTAGAGATTATTTGGATAAGGAGGAAGGAAATGGTAATTAAAAGTGCCAATTTGGAAGTAATGGCTACTAGGCGTAGTCAATATCCAGAAGGTGGTAAAAAAGAATTTTTACTAGTTGGTCGTAGTAACGTTGGTAAGAGTAGTTTTATTAATGCTCTTACTGGTAGAAAAAGATTAGCTCATATTTCTTCTACTCCTGGTAAAACTAAAACTCTTAATTTCTACTGTATTAATGATGCTTTTTATTTAGTAGATGTTCCTGGTTATGGATATGCTGCTGTTGATAAAAAGACTCAAACAAAGTTTGGGATGATGATAGAAGAATATCTAGAGACTAGAGATGTTTTAAAAAGAGTGTTTATGTTGATTGATTTCCGTCATAAACCAACTGAAGATGATCTTCTTATGTATAATTTCTTAAAGTATTATAATATCCCTGTTACTATTGTTGCTACTAAAGCTGATAAAGTAAGTGGTAGTAAGAAAGAAAAACAATTAAAGATGATTATGAATACTTTAGACTTAGTAGTAGGTGATGACTTAATTGTTTTCTCTGGAAATACTAAGTTAGGTGTTAAAGAAATTTGGACAAAAATAGAAAGCTTATTAGTGGAAACACAATAAGCTTTTTTCATACTATAAAACAGGTGATAGGATGAGGGTATCAGAATATAATGATAAAGTTATTATTTATCTAAATAAGTATTTTTTAAAAGATTTAGATTATAGTAATAAGGAAGAAGTACTGAAACTATTACTTAGTTTGAAGAAAAGAATAAGCATTGATTTAGAAGGGGTTTATGATGTTAAAGTATATCATGATAAAGAAAACATGATTATGGAATTGTATTATTTAGACGAAATAGAATTGGATTATCCTAGTTTTAATATAGAAATATATAATAATTGTACATTCCTATTAGAGTTTAATGATTATTTTGATATTCCTAAGAATAAGAAAGTACTTATTTATAACGATAAGTACTATATTGATTTAGATAGTCTTTCTAACAAAGAAATAATTAAATATAGTGACTTTTATCAAATAGTTCATTTCAATAAAAAAGATGCTTAGCATCTTTTTATATAACGATTGCAATCATATTATTAGAACCTTTATTAACTACTTTAGATAATGTATTTTGTAGTTTTAATCTAATATTATCAGGCATTAAGTTTATTTTTGATTGAATACCTTCTTGAACAATTGAATTTAGACTTCTACCAAAGATTTCTGATTTCCAAATACTATTTGGATCTTCTTTATAGTCTTTCATTAGTCTATCAATTAGTTCTTTAGATTGAGCTTCACTACCAATAATTGGTTCGAAAGTTGATTCAACATCGACTTTAATCATATGAATAGAAGAAGCTACAGCTTTAATTTTAATACCATATCTAGTTCCTTGTTTAACTACTACAGGGTTATCAACTTTCATCTCTTCTACTTTAGGAGTAGCTACTCCATAGCCAGTTTGTTTAACCATATTTAAAGCATATTTTATTTGATCATATTCGCTTTTAGCTTCATTAAACTCTTGAAAGATACTTAATAGATCTGCCTTTGATCTTATATCAATATTAATAATATCATTTAAGACACTATTATATAAATCATTTGGTGCTTCTATAGTAATGGTTACAATACCGGTAGCTGGATCAACATCAGATAGATAGGCTTTTTCTATATATTCATTTTCTAAGAAATTAGAATTAATATTCTCAATATCTTTTAGTTTATCTATTTCGATAACGCTTTCTCTAATACAGTTAATATATTCTTTTTTAACATCATGTTTAGAATCAAGTCTAGTAATCCATTCTGGCATATTAACTTTTATTTCCATAACTGGGAATTCATATAAAGCACTTCTCAGGATATTATACATATCCACTTCACTCATCGTATCAATATTGACAGGAATTACGGTAACCTTCTTTTCTTCTGATAGTTTTTCAGCTAATTGTTCAGTTTCAGGTAGAGTAGGGTGAGTAGAGTTTAGAAGAACAATAAAGGGTTTACCTAATTCTTTTAGTTCATTTATTACTCTTTCTTCAGCCTCTACATAGTCTTTTCTTTCAAAGTCTCCAATTGATCCATCAGTAGTAATAACAATACCAATACTAGAATGATCTTTAATTACTTTTTCAGTTCCAATTTCAGCAGCTTCTACAAACGGAATATCTTCATCATACCAAGGGGTTTTGATCATTCTTGGCCCATTTTCATCTTCAGCACCATTAGCATTATTAATCATATAACCAACGCAATCTATTAGGCGAACATTGCAAGAAAAGTCATCTATCTTTATTTTAGCAGCTGTATTAGGTACAAACTTTGGTTCTGTAGTCATAATGGTTTTACCAGCGGCACATTGAGGAATTTCATCTAAAGCTCTTTTCTTTTCATATTCATCTTCAATATTAGGTACTATTAATGTCTCAACTACTCTTTTAATAAAAGTTGATTTACCAACTCGTACTGCCCCTACAACCCCTAAATATAAGTCACCATTTGAACGTTTCGCAATATTCTTAATAATTTCTTTTTTATCCATACACATTCTCCTTTTATTCATTTTAACTATATGTGCTAATATTCGATAAAAGAACTATTTAAATAAAAAACTTACAGTATTCTGTAAGTTAAAACATTTTATCTATTCCTTCAGGAACATTATCTTCCATAATAGTCTTTACTATCTTATCTTCTTTTTCTTTAGAAACTTCTTTACCAGAAAGAGTACTTAGTTTTTTTATTACTTCTCTAATAGTTTTCTCATCTTTCATATTACCTTGAAGCTTAGAAGCTAAAGACATAATAGATTCTTTATCTACATTAGTCTTGTTTTCAACTCTTTTAAAAAAATTATCACCAAACATATTATTCCTCCTATTTTATAATATGCTTGTGTGATAATTAATTGTTTTCTTTTTCTAATCTTTTTAGAGCTTTTTCTTTCTTTTTACCTAGTTCTTCACAAAGCTTTGAGAATTCTTCTAGAGTAATAGCTTTATCTTCATATCTTTTTTTTAGATTTTCTAATGCTTGATCAAGCATCTCTATTTCATTAGTTGGATCTTTTCTTTCTTTGTTATTACCAAATAACATTATTCATCACCACTCCTATTCTTAAATTTTATTTCAATTGGGGTTCCTGTGAAATCAAAGTTCTCTCTTAGTTTATTTATTAAATATCTTTCGTAAGAGAAATGAACTAAACCTTTATTGTTTACTCTAAAAGTAAATTTAGGAGGTTTGATTCCACTTTGGGAAACAAAATATATCTTTAATCTTTTCCCTTTATAAGTAGGAGGTAGGTTTAATTCATAAGCCTCACTTATAACTTCATTTAAAATACTAGTTTTAATCTCTCTTTTGATATTTTCAGCTACTTTAATTACTTCAGGCATTAGAGTATGAATTCTTTTCTTAGTTAGAGCTGATAAAAAGACAACAGGTGCGAAAGTAGCGAATTGAAACTCATTACGTACTAGTTGGGTAAACTCTTTAATAGATTTATCTTTTACTAAATCCCATTTATTGACTACTAGTATTAGTCCTTTACCTTCATTGATAGCATAACCAGCAATATGTTTATCGTGTTCAGTAATGCCTTCATCAGCATTAATTACTACTAAGCAGATATCACTTCTTGATATAGCTCTCATACTTCTAATTAAACTGTACTTTTCAATTGATTCAAATACTTTACCTTTTTTACGCATACCAGCAGTATCAATCATGACATATTCTTCACCATTATATTTTAGGGTTGTATCGATGGAGTCTCTAGTTGTTCCTGCAATATCACTTACAACTGCGCGCTCTTCATTTAAAAGGGCATTGACTAGTGAACTTTTACCAACATTAGGTCGACCAATAATTGAAAACTTAAGACGAGTATCTTCTTCAACATCAGCTTCTCTAAAATCCATTGTGATGGCATCTAATAGTTCAATATAACCAAGATTATGAATACTACTAATTGGTATATAAGTATCAAAGCCAAGTTCATAGAAGTCATATAAGTTTTCTTGAGCAGTCTTAGTATCAATCTTATTAATAGCGACAATTACTTTCTTTTTACTACGTCTTAAGATTTTACTTATTTCTAAATCATTAGAAGTAATCCCTTCTTTACCATCAACCATAAAGACAATGACATCAGCTTCTTCAATAGCGATTAGTGCTTGAGTCTTGATCTCTTCATTGAAGGTGACATTTTCCATATCAATACCACCCGTATCAATTAAAGAGAAGGGTTTATTATTATAAATAGTATCTTGATAAAGACGATCTCTAGTAACACCTGGGGTATCTTCAATAATTGATATTTTTTTGCCAACTATCTTATTAAAGAGAGTACTTTTACCAACATTAGGACGTCCCACTAAAGCTACTGTAGGTAAGACCATAAATATCACCTCCAATTTCAAAGAAATTGTACCATAAAAAGTAAAAAATTGCTACTTGAAAGTTGTTTGGAAGAATTATTAATAAAACTAGTATACATTTGATATATTTATGATATAATGGGATAGTAGGAGAGTGATGTCATGGAAAAAATTAAAAAGGATGACAAATGGTATAATAATCCTAATCTTATAATTTTATTTTTAATTGCTTTAAGTGCGATTATTATACTGTCTTCACAATCATTTGCAGTGAAGAATAATATGGATGCGGTTAGTATTTTAAGGAGTTTGTTGAATCATAATACTATTTACTTTATGTCTTTAGCTTATTTTATAATTCTTCAGACTCGTGTTGGGAAGAAGTACTTTAACTTTTTAAATGTTTTACTAATAATAGTATACTTTATCATGTTTATGTCTTCTTTATTCACTGTATTCCAATCATTTGGATTAGCTTATATTGTGGAATTGGGATTACACTTAGTTATTCTTTTATATCTAATATATACATTTATTAAAGAAACTAAAGTATGGAGAGAATTAAAACTTAATAAAGTTCCTTTTGATGAAATTGGTAATGATATGTATTTCTATTTAATTGCGATTCTATCAATTGTTGCTTTAGTAGTTAATCTAATTGATGCTTCTAATTTTGATGAAGTATGTGTATCACTTCTAGGATCTCTATATTATATCTTATTTGGTCGATATATCTATTTATATAAAGCTTATTCTGATAGTAAGAAAATAGCTAAAGAAAAGAAGAAAATAAAGGAGTGATAGGATGGCAAATATATTTGAAGAGATTGATAAGCAAAGAGAAGATTTACCTAAAATAGATACTATTGCGAAAGAGGTAGGTAAACAAAAGTTAAATTATTATCAAATGGCAGCGATTGTTATATTCTTTATTCTATTTGTTAGTGGTATTGTTTTAGGAAATGTATTCCCAGCTTGTAGTTCTAATGGTGAACTATATAGTAAGGTTTGTACTAAGACTGAATTTAATACATCTTTGACTCTATTTACTTGGTTCTGTAGTTTTATAGGATGTATGTTGATATATGCTATAGGTGAGATAATAGAACAATTAAGATTAATAAATAGGAATCTTTCTAAAAGTAAGACTAAGTAATTAGTCTTGTTTTTTTGTCAAAAAGAAGTAAAAATTGTCAAAAACGGCAAAAAACATAAGAAAAGTACAACATTTTCTTGAAATAATGTTGGTTTTATGTTAGATTATATATGTAAGCATATTCTGTGCTTAAATAATTAATACAATATGGGAGGTAATTAATTATGAAAAAAGTAGAATTAGTAGAAGCTGTTGCTAAGAAAACAGGACTTACTAAAGCAGATGCTAACAGAGCTCTAGATGCAACTTTAGCTGCAATTACAGGAGCTTTAGCAAAAGGAGATAGTGTTCCACTAGTAGGATTTGGAACATTCAAAACAGCAAAGAGAGCTGCACGTGAAGGACGTAATCCAAGAACTGGAGAAACTGTTAAGATCGCTGCAAGAACTGCTGTTACTTTCAAAGCAGGATCTGCTCTAAAAGATGCTGTAAACTAAAATATGTATAGTTAAAAAGACCTTTAAGGTCTTTTTATTTTTATGTTGAAATATTTTACTTTTAATAGTATAATGTTGTATATAGTAGAGGTGTTTGTTATGAGAAAGGTTTTTAATGGCTATAATATTGCATTATTATTAATAGTTATCTTGTTATCAATGTTTTCATTAAAAACTGTTAGTGTTAAAGCAGCAGGTACAATTACTTGGAGCGGAACTAATAAAGTAACAATCGAAAGAACTATTGATAATTTATTTAATCCTGATGCAGTAACCTTTACTTATAAAATAACTCCAACAGCTAGTAATCCTGCTGGAGCAAGTGGTGTTCCTACAAACGCTACAGTAGCTTTTGATGGAACAGAAGAAATGGTAAATAACCAAGTGAAAAAGAGTAGTTCCCTTTCATTTGCTAATGTAGAATTTACTAGGCCAGGGGATTATATGTATATAATAGCAGAAACTGATACTGATAATACAGCTTTTGCGACTGATAGTACTAATATGTATACAGTTATTATTTCAGTAAGAAATGAGACAGCGGCTTCTGGTGTTCCTACTGGAAACTTTACTGCTAGTATGATTCTTAAAGATAAGGATAATACAAAGGTAGATGGTATTTCAGGAGCAGATCCAATAGCGGCATTTATTGCTTCTGTTAATGGTGGTAAGTTTACTCATTTAGAAATAGAGAATACTGTAGAAGGTAATATGGCTGAAGATGATATATATTTTGCTTATACGATTAATTTAAAGGGATATACTGGTACTTATCCGATAACAGGAATAGATCCACAAGTAGAATATGAAGGAACTATGGTTACTCAGCCAACAGAGATTATTGGTAATACTGAAGCTACTATTTATTTAAAACATGGACAGACAGCTGTTATAGGAAGAGTTACTGAGGGAGGCACAACCTATGATGTAATACCGGTTGAATATGAAAGCGCTACCCAAATAGCTAATCTGAAAGAGAAAAGAACACCTATATTACTAGCTAATGATACAGGTAAGAAGACAACCCTTTTTGATATTGTTGAAGATAATAAAGATTATGAAGCATCTTATTCTATCAACGGTGCTGAAGTTGTTGATGGCAATGCCATTACTAATGCTGAAGTGGTTCCAAAGGTAGTTAAAGTAACATTCTTTAATTCTAAGAATAGAAGTATTGTAACAGGTATAATCACAACTATTGTTCCTTATATCTTATTAATAGTTATAACTGTTTGTGGTACATTAATTGCTATGAATATGAATAATAAAAAAGAAACAGCTAAATAAACTATTTCTTTTTTTTTACTTTAATGTGTTATAATGAAGTTAGATTAATATCATTTTATAGGGGAGCGATATTCGTGTTAGAAATAGCGATCGAAATATTGAAAAAGTTAGAAGACAGCAACTATAAAGCATATATAGTTGGTGGTTTTGTGCGTGATACTATTCTAAAGATTAAATCTAATGATATTGATATTACTACTAATGCTAAACCTAAAGAAATTAAGGAGGTATTTAGTGGTTATGATGTTAATCTATCAGCGGCTATTTATGGTTCAGTAATTTTGAATTATAAGAATGTTAAATTTGAGATTACTACTTTTAGAAAAGAGACTAAATATTTAGATAATCGTCATCCAGCAGAAATAGAATATATTGATGATCTATATCAAGATCTTTTACGAAGAGACTTTACGATTAATACTATTTGTATGACTAGTGAGGGAGAAATAATTGACTTTTTAAAAGGTCAAGATGATATTAAGAGACACCTTATAAACTGTGTGGGGGACGCTAATAAGAAAATGTCTGAAGATGCTTTGCGTATCATTAGAGCAATTCGTTATGCGACTAAATTAGATTTTAATATTAGTCGGGATGTTGAAGAAGCAATTAGAAAAAATAAAAAGAAGATTAGAACTTTATCGTATAATAGAATTAAGGAAGAATTAGACAAGATGTTTACTTGTCCTAATGCTCTTAAGGGTATTGAATTAATTGAGAAGTATAAACTGGCTAAAGAATTAGGCTTTAGTGACTTAGATAAAGCCAAAAAGACCCACTCTTTAATTGGTATTTGGGCAGTTGTTGATAAAGATTTAAAGTACCCTTATACTAATAATGAAAGGACATTAATTGAAAACATTCGCAAAGTAATGGAAAGAGACAATTTAGATCCCTATGTCCTTTATAAATATGGTTTATATGTTAATCAAATAGCGGGTGAAATTAAGGAGTTAGATACTAAGAAGATTACCGAGGTATATAATGATTTACCAATCAAGTCTCGCCGTGAAATTGCGATTAACGCGACAGAAATCATTGATATAATGGGAAATGATGGTATGCTTACAGAAATATATCATGATTTGGAAAAGGAAATTCTTTTGAATAATCTAGAGAATAAGGAAGAGAGTTTAGCTAAATATATTAAAGATAATTATCGATAGGAGGGTTACTATGGAGAATCAAGAGTTTATTAAAGTGTTAACTGATAATAATATGGTAATACCACTATATTTATTTAAGAATTATAAGAATTTAAACTTAGAATTAGAAGAGTTTATAGTTTTAATGTACCTTTATAGTGAAAAGATTGATATTTTTGCTCCTGGTAAGATAGGAAATGACTTATCGATGTCTTTAGATGAAGTTATGGGTATTATTTCTAACTTAACTGATAAAAAGATGATTGAAATAACTTCGAAAAAGAATAAGAGTAAAGTAATGGAAGATTATATTAGTCTAAATCCTTTTTTCAGTAAATTAAGTTTACTTATCTTTGATAATAGTGATAAAGAGAGTGATGAATTATCAGTTTATGAACTAATTGAAAAAGAATTTGGAAGAACTTTGTCACCAATGGAATATGAAATTATTAAGGCTTGGTTAGATGGTAATACAAAGGAAGAATTGATTAGAGAAGCGGTTAAAGAAGCAGTCTTTAATGGCGTTACTAATCTTCGTTATATTGATAAGATTCTTTATGAATGGAAGAAAGCAGGTATTAAGAGTTTAAAAGATGTTGAAGAACGCAGAAAGAAGTTTAAAGGTAAAAAAGAGGATAAAACCAATGTAGAATTATTTGATTATGATTGGTTTGATGATGATGAAAAATAAATCCTTAGAAATAGAAAAATATTTAGATTATTTGTTTCCTGATCCTAAATGTGAACTTAATTATACTAATGACTATGAACTATTAATAGCGATTGTTTTAAGTGCCCAAACAACTGATAAGAGGGTTAATTCCGTAACTTCAGTTTTGTTTGATAAATATCCTTCATTAGAAGCTCTTTCTAAGGCTTCTCTAGCTGATTTAGAGACTATTTTAAGACCATTGGGTTCTTTCCGAAAAAAAGCTTTATATGTCCATAATATAGCGAATATTCTACATAATGAATATAATGATATAGTACCTCATGATCGAGATAGATTAGAGAATCTACCAGGTGTTGGAAGAAAAACAGTTAATGTGTTTTTTGGTGAGTATTTAGGTAAACCCGCTATTGCGGTAGATACTCATGTTAATAGGGTAGCTAAAAGGCTAGGAATAGCTAAGGAAAAGGATAATGTTTTACAAGTAGAAGAAAAGTTAAAGAAATGTTTTCCCAAAGATTCCTGGGCTAAAATACATCTGCAGTTAGTCTTATTTGGTAGATATCATTGTAAAGCCAAGAATCCTAATTGTAAGGAGTGCCAAATAATTAATTTATGCAAAGAAAAAAAGAAAAACCTGTAAAGGTTTTTTCTTATGTTATAACAGTTACATTAGTCGATAAGTTATAGGTCTTAGACTGATACTCTACATCGGCTTTAACAGCATGACTAGTAGTTGTACCAGGAGTTAGACCAGTTATGGTTGGTGAACCATTTTCAAAAGTAACCGACTTAATATTAGCAGTAACTGTTGTTCCTTTATTTCTAACCTGACAATCACTAGTATCTATTGTAGCAAAAGTATTATCAGTTGAAGTAATAGCATTACAGGTTAGAGATAAGTCAATATCTTCTTTTAATTCGAATGTAGCCGGATCACTTCTAGCACCACTATAACTTTTATAAGTAGCATATACTTTATACGTCGTAAATGGTGATGAAGTATTATAGGCAAAAGATGTAGAAGCAGTAGTAGCAATCAAGACACTACCAGCATAAACATCATATACTAATTCACCAAAGTCTTCGTCATCAGGAATACGTGATACAGCATTCCAAGTAATAGTTACTAAGTTAGAACCATTGAAAGATGCTTTAAGTCCACCAGGAGTAGCTAATTTAGTTTTTATATCAGCCGTAGATTTAGAAGGCTCTTTACCTTTCTTAAAGTATTCATAAGTAACTGAACCAGAGTAACCATCACCAGCTATACGAGCAGGGTTACTACCAGCAATAATTGGTACTTTAGAAACAGTATTTGGTTGCTTGAAAGCACTTCTTCTTCTTTCCATAGCACCAGCATTTACTAGAGCTGCGAATAATCTATCTTTTTGAGCACTGGCAGGAATATTACGTGATACATAAGTACTATTAACAATATCATATCCATACCACATACCAATAGCTGTCTTAGTAGAATAACCAATTACCCAAGAATCACGAATAGCATCACCAGGTAAGTTTTTAGCAGCGATAGTAGCAGTATCAAAGTTAGTAGTACCAGTTTTACAAGCGATACCAGCAGGAGTACCACCAGTTAAGTTAACATCTTGTAAAACATTAGTAATCATATAAGCTGTAGCTTCACTCATTACTTTTTTCTTTTTCTTTTTGTGTTCAACTACTTCACCAGAATCTCTGAATTCCATCTTCGCAATACTGTATGGTTCATTATAATAACCACCATTAGAGAATGCTGAATAAGCACCAGCCATTTGTAATGGAGTAACTCCAGTGAAGGCTCCAATAGCATGTGCTTCATGAATATATCCTTCACTATCTATTTCTGGTTTGATACCTAAGCTAGTAACAAATTTAACAATTTTTTGATTATCAACTTTTTGGAAAGCTTTTAAGGCAGGAATATTTCTTGATGCCGATAAAGCTTTTCTTAGTGGAATAGTACCAAAGTATCCACCATCCCAGTTATTTATCTTTCGACCATTAGAATAAGTATATGGTGCATCAACAAACATTTTATAATTTCCTTTTTCATTATAACCATATGTTGACCAATCATTATATTCCATTCCTGGTCCATAATCAAATAATGGTTTAGCAGTAGATCCTGGTTGCCTGTTCATTTGAGTAGCATAGTTAAAGGTTGATTTACCACTTCTATTACGACCAGCACCAATAGCTAAGATTTGACCTGTTTCAGTATCTAGAACAGCAGCTCCAGCTTGAATCTTTTCATTAATCCAATCATAAGCTTCACCGTTGAAGACAGCATTAACAGCGTCTTGTTTATCCCTATCCATATTAGTATGAATAATAAGTGGAGTTGTATATGGATTAACATGATATTTTTCTTTAGCTTCTTCAATAACCGTATCAATATATCCTTGATACTCATCACTTTCTTCATCAACTGTTGTTCTAATCATTGACTTCATTGGAATTGAATTAGCTGCTTCAAATTCTTCTTTAGTTATATAACCATGTGCTAACATTCTTTTTAAAACAACTTCTCTTCGCTTTTCAGCCGCATCTGGATGAGTAATTGGTCGATATTCATTAGGTGATCTAAATAATCCAGCAATGGTTGCAGCCTCACTCAAGTTAAGATCGGAAACATGTTTACCGAAATAAGCTTGTGAAGCTTCTTCAACACCATAGATATTACCACCCAAGAAATGGTTATTAACATAGAATTCAATAATTTGTTGTTTAGTGTAATTCTTTTCTAGCTTAAAGACAGCTAGATAAATATCAGTAAATTTACGGACGATACCAGCTATACCACGAGATTCCGTTGAGGTAAAACTGTTTTTAATAACTTGCATCGATAATGTGGAAGCACCACCAGCATCACTTTGACCTGCCAACTGTTTAACAGAAGCTGAAACAAATCTAGCAGTATCTAATCCATTATGTTGGAAGAACCGAGAGTCCTCAGTTGAAATAATAGCATCAACTAGAACTTCTGGTAATTTTTCATAAGTTACTTTTTCTCTTTTTTCACTACCTAATCTAATTATTTCTTTATTATCTTTATCATATAGAATAGTCATTTCTTTTTTATTCAGTTTTTTAGTATCAAACTTAGGTGCCTTCAAAGTAATAAAGATTAGGAATAAGGCTATTGCAGAAACAATGATAATACCTAATGCTAAGCAAGCAATAATTGCTAAGTTAAGTAATCTTTTCCGCTTTTTATTATTCTCTGCTTTATGTAATAAGACAGTAAATCCAGCAATTACTCCAACACCTAGAGCAAAGAATAAAGCAATAAACCAGTCAAATCTAATAAGACAGAACACTTCTACTAAAGCGAATGCTCCTAGGCAAGCCAATTTTTGATTCTTAGTAAGAGTAATTCTGTTCTTTCTTCTACTCTTAACAGTTGTTTTTATTGGTTTGGTTTTACTTTTACTAGGAGAATAATTTGTAGTTTTAAAACTTACTCTTTCTGATCCGTAAAAATCTTTAGAGCTATATCTTTTTGTAGCTTCACTTCTAGTTTTAGCTCTACTATTACTAGATCTTTTTTTCTTTTGATATGTAGATCTTTTATTTCTATTATTTGCCATAACTACCTCCATAAAGAAAATCAATTATCTTTAAATAATCCAACCGAGGATTATATTTTTCTTCTATAATAATACCATATTTTTCAAAAAAATCTAGTGGTATTGACTTTCTTTTTTCATTTTCTAAAAAACTAATTAAGTCTTCGGCTTTTAATAAGTAGGTTTTATTTAATTTATTAAATCTAATTATTAAAAAACTAATGCCACCATGACGATAAATATTCTCTAGATGTTTAATTTGATGCTTATGAATATTTGCCAAGGAAAAAGAACTTTTAGAATTGGTTTCTTTAGCTTCAAAATCAATATATTTACCCTTATAAATCCCATTATAATCAGTAGTGGAAGGGGTGGTAAAAAAAGCTTCTTTAATAACTGCTTTTTGTCTAGATGGATAATCCACTTTTGTTATTTTAATGGGAGTTGGTTTTTTATAAATATAGGCAATATCATTATCTATATAATAATTATTAGTTAAATTGATATCGTCTTCTAAAGCCATTCCCCGATTAGAATAATTAGTGGGTAATTTACTTACTTTTACTTTAGTCCCTCCAGGGTAATTTATTTTATTTTGCTTTGTAATACTCAATCAGCATCACCTACTATTAATTATACTATATAGTTAGAAAAATTTCTATAAAAAGAGATAAAAATAATCGGAAGTTTTGTCGAAACGGAGGACAGGTCAAAAAAGATATAATAAAATGAGATTGAGGTGAATAGTGATGAATAATCTAGAGACGATTCTTTTAATCAATAAGGTCCTATCAAAAGTAACTATTACGAAGATTAAAAGTAGATTTATTATGATAAATAATTGACAAAAAAAGACTAATCTTTTAAAATAGGTAGTGTAAAAGGATTGGTGAAGAGACATGTACCAAAATAAAATTGTTTTGACTCCTCAAGACATTTTAGAAAAAGAGTTCAAAATAGATACTAGAGGATATCGTTTAAAGGAAGTTGATAGTTTCTTAGATACTATCATTGGCGATTATGAACAATTTCTTAATATCATTAATTCATTAGAAAAAGAAAAGGCTGATCTATTATCAGAGATTATGAAATTAAAACAGGAACTTAGAACAGCTAAGACTAATGCAGAGATAGTAAAGAGTACTGAAAGTAATGAAATGACTAATGTTGATGTTATGAGAAGACTTTCTCAACTTGAGAAAATGGTATATGGAACAACTAAAACTAAAGAAGAGGAATAATATTTAGACAAACGCGGTATATATACTATACTGAGGAAAGTCCAGGCTCACACATTCTGCGATGGATGTAGTGTTTGTGCTTAGGGAAAAAATAACCTAAGGTAGAGGAATCTAACGGCGGCGTAATACCTAAGTTTTTTATATGGTAGGAGCTATAAAGTGCCACAGAGACGAATTTCTTGGAAACAAGAAAGTGAAACGGGTAAACCCCACAAGTGAGAAACCCAAATTATGGTAGGGGAGCTCTATTATTAGGAAATGAACTAATATAGGGACTAGGTAACTAGTAGATAGATGTTTGTCACTCTTTTAAAGAGTACAGAACTTGGCTTATTAATATTATTTTTTTTATATAAAGAGGTGATAGATCCTGAAAGAATTAGGAAGATATTTAAAGATCACCAGGATAGAAAATGGTGTCAGTATTGAAGAAGCAGCTGATGATTTAAAGATCGAAGAAGTTGAGATAGAGAATATTGAAGCTGGGAACGTTAAGGCTTTTAAAGATATCTATGAATTAAGGCATAAGATGCAGACATATGCTAAATACTTGGGTCTTGATTCAGATAAAGTGGCTGATGAGTTTAATGAATTCTTATTTGCGCATACTTCGAAGATATCTTTAAAAGATATTGAAGAAGAACAAGCTAAACAAGAAGCTACTAAAGAAGTAAAGATGCATTCTCCTTATACTAAAGAGTATAAAAAGAAGATAAATTATAAACCAATTTTAATTGGTGTGGGAGCTTTAATATTGTTACTTGTTCTTATATATTTAATGGTTATGATAATGAATAGGAAACCAATTCGTAATAGTGAATTGAAAGGAGAGAAATTTAATTATGAATACACCTACTAAATTAACAGTACTAAGATTGATATTAAGTATTGTAATGATCATTATTCTTATTTTCCCATTTTATTCAGTGGGAATTAATTGGCCTAAGTATATGGTCAGTGGGATAAAGATTGATCTAAGGTATATTGTGGCAGGAGTAATATTTATTATTGCTAGTCTAACAGACTTTTTAGATGGATACCTAGCTAGAAAAAATAATCAGGTTACTGATTTAGGAAAGATGCTTGATGCAATTGCTGATAAAGTATTAGTAAATCCAATACTTATTATCTTAGCTTGCCAAGGATTTATACCAGTAGTAGTACCAGTAGTAATTATTATTAGAGATATTATTGTTGATGCTGTTAAGATGGAAATAGGTAATAGAGGACATGTAGTTGCAGCCATTAATTCTGGTAAACTTAAGACAGCAGCTATGATGGTAGGACTTACTCTTACTTTCTTCTATAATTTACCATTTGAACTAATTAATGTCAGAGTATCATTAATATTAGTATTATTTGCTACAGTTATGGCACTTATATCTATGTTTGAGTATATTGCTCTTGGTAAAAGAATGATTTTTGCTGATGCAAAAAAATAAATTTAAGTAGAAAAAAGTAAAGAAAAATTCCCAATTGGTAAGGGAATTTTTCTTTTTGTAATAAGGAAAAAGAGGAAAGTGTAAAATTACGAACAAATGTTTAAAAAAGTCTTGACAAGTGGTTTTTTATTATATAAAATGGTATTAGATAGAGGAGGAAAAATAATGACAAAAGAAACAAAAAGTGACAAGACTTTAGATAAAGTTTTAAATGATATTGAGAAACAATTTGGAAAAGGTTCAATTATGAAATTAGGGGATAATGCCCATATGAAAGTGGATGTTTGTCCAACAGGATGTTTATCCTTAGATATTGCTTTAGGTGTGGGTGGTTATCCACGAGGAAGAATAATTGAGATATATGGACCAGAGTCTAGTGGTAAAACCACTTTTGCCCTACAGGCAATTGCTGAGCAACAAAAGAGAGGTGGTAGAGCAGCCTTTATAGATGCTGAACACGCTTTAGATCCTGAGTATGCTAAAAAGCTAGGGGTTGATATTAATGATTTATTATTATCTCAACCTGATACTGGAGAACAAGCTTTGGAAATATGTGAGGCTTTAGTACGAAGTGAAGCTTTAAGTATCATTGTTATTGACTCAGTAGCAGCTCTAGTACCACAAGCTGAAATAGATGGTGAAATGGGTGACTCTCATGTCGGTTTACAAGCACGACTTATGTCTCAAGCTCTCAGAAAACTATCAGGAACCATTAATAAGACTAATACTACTTGTATCTTTATAAATCAGTTAAGAGAAAAAGTAGGAGTTATGTTTGGTAATCCAGAGACTACTACTGGTGGTAGAGCTCTTAAGTTCTATTCAACTATTAGACTTGATATTAGACGTAATGAACAATTAAAACTAGGTGACGGAGTAGTTGGTAACAAGACAACTATTAAAGTTGTTAAAAATAAGGTGGCACCGCCATTTAAGACTGCTGTAGTTGATATTATGTATGGTGAAGGAATATCTCATGAAGGAGAACTTATTGATTTAGGTACTGAAGCAGGTATCTTAGAAAAAATGGGTTCATGGTATTCATATAATGGTGAAAAACTTGGTCAAGGTAAAGAAAATGTAAAACTTCTGTTAAAAGATAATAAAGAGCTTGCTGAAGAGATTGAAAAGAAGGTTAGAGAGTTCTATTCAATAGCTGAAAAATAAACAAGGATATATTGAAGTTGTAAGATAAATGTAGACACATAAAAACGGTCTACATTTTTTGTTATAGAGGAGAAATATAAGATACTTTCCAACATATTTGTATTAAAATAACTTTAAATATGATAAAATGATAGTAGGTGATTTTATGAAATTATTAAAAGATTTAGTAAATTGTGATAGTGATTTAGAAATAACAGGAGTTACTAGTGATTCCAGGAAAGTGGAGAAAGGGTTTCTTTTTGTTGCTGAAAAGGGTTTCTTTACTGATCATATTGATTTTATTGATAGTGCTATTGAGAAGGGTGCTGTAGCGGCTATTGTATCTAAAAAGGTTGATAAAGATATTTATCAAGTAGAAGTTCCTGATGTTAATAGTGAGTTTATTTCTATTTTAGAGAAGTTCTATGATAAAGATAAATGGACTAGTAGTTTTATTGGGATAACTGGTACTGATGGTAAAACAACAACAGCAACTATTATTAATAAAATACTTAATTATCATGATGACTGTGCTTATATTGGTACTAATGGGATTGAAAGTAAGAAATTCAAGACAACAACTAATAATACAACACCAATACCAGAGGAATTATATCCATATTTAAAGAGACTTAATGATGATGGTAATAAGAATATTATTATGGAAGTTGCTAGTGAAGCATTGCTTCATAAAAGAGTTGATACATTAAGATTTAAATATGCTATCTTCACTAATCTTACTGAAGATCACCTAAATATTCATAAAACTCTAGATAATTATATTGAATCTAAAAAACACTTATTCTCTTTGGTGGAGGAAACAGGTAAGTGTATCATTAATATTGATGATAATGTTGGTAAAGAAATTATTGCTGAAAAGGGTAATTGTATTAGTTATGGTTTTAGTGATGATGCTCAGTATAAGATTAAAGATGTTGATATGGTTTTAGGAAAAACTACATTTACTATTATTAATGATGGAAAAGAATACTCTTTTGAAACCCCTTTAATTGGTGTTTATAACGTCTATAACTTAACGGCAGCTATTATAGTAGCTTTCTTAGAAGGATTTACTTATGAAGAATTAAAGAGCATTATAAAAGAAATTGATACTATTCCTGGTCGTAGTGAGGAGCTAAAGTTTGGTACTAACTATAAGATAATACTTGATTATGCTCATACAGCACCAGCTATTGAGAACATTCTAACAACTTTAAAAGGATATCCTCATAAAAGATTAATTTCTCTTACTGGTAGTGCTGGAGGTAGGGAAAAAGCTAAAAGAAGACTAATGGGAAAAGCCTGTTTAGAGAATTCTGATTTAGTAATCTTTACGATGGATGATCCACGTAAGGAAAGCGTTGATGATATTATTGATGATTTAATAGATGATAGTCCTTTAACTAATTATGTAAGAATAAATGACCGGGAAGAAGCTATTAAATATGCCCTTGATCAAGCAGAAGCAGGTGATATAGTAGCTATCCTAGGTAAAGGAAGAGATAATTATATGGCTCTAGCAGAAGGAAAGGTTCCTTATTGTGATTATGAGGTTATTGAGAAATATTTTAATAAATAGTGTAAAAACACCGTAAATACGGTGTTTTTTCTTTTGCAAGTATTGCTTTTATTAGATATGATTAATATAGAGTAAAGGAGAGTCTTATGAAATTAATTAAAAGTTTAATACTAGTTATAGTCATGCTTGTTGTTTCAGTTTTAAATGTATCTGCTGCTGAGTTTCCACAGAATTATGAGGCTAATGGGATTAAATATACTATAGAAGGAATGTCCATTAAGATTTTGGATGAAGAAGGAATCCGTACTAATACAGTTTATAAAACAATTAGTATTCCTGCTGATAAAATAACAATTAATCCAGTAGCTAGTGAAATTAATGTTCCTACTGGACATACTTCCGCAACAGGGGTAAAAGTTAATTATACTCTTTCTGACATTAGTGTGGAAGAATTAGTTAGAGCAGAAATTCCTACAATTGAGGATAATAATAAACAGTATTTAGTTTTAGTAACATTAGATTATAAAATAACGGAAATACCAGAGGGTTATAATTATATTCACTATGTAAATTTCTTTGACTATATGAAACTTTTTATTGATAGTTTTTCAAATCCAAGTGAAGAAGCAACAATAGACACTAGGATATCATTAAATCAAAGTGTTTCCCAAAATGTTGGAGCTGCTGCTTATGGTAAGGAAAATGATGAAATTTACTTTAAGACAGGAAAAATCGAAGGAACGGATACTGATATGTTAGCGGTTCAAGATTATGTTGTTTTGTCTAATGAAGAGAAGGTAGAGTTTTCTGATTCAACACTCGTTAATCCTAAATCAGGACATCGTTTTATAATTCACAATCTTGATGATATAGATGGTGTTTTAGCCCAAGTTGCTGCTGATAATTCAAATAGTAGTGGTAGAGATAATAGTAGTACAAGTACTACAACAACAACCAAGAAAACAGTAACAGCACCTGGAGAAAAAGTAAAAGTTCCGGATACTAATAAAAATATAAGTATATTACTATTATCTGGGGCACTATTATTAATAACTGGAGGAATATATATCTTTATTAAACCTAAAGAAGAAGCTTAAAGAGCTTCTTTTTTTGTATAAAAGAATAATAGTTTCACATACTAAAACAGGAGGGATATAATGACACAAAAAGAATTATTGTATGTAGAAGATGCTATTGGGCATGAAGGAGTAATTATTAAAGTATTAGCGGAGACTCTTAACTATTTAGAAGATCCAAACTTAATATCTTTTATGGAAAAAGAGTTAAAACTTCATGAAGGGTTTCAAGAAAAACTAGTTAGTAAATTGGAGGTTAATAGTAATGAATGATCAAATGTTAATGGATAACTATTTACTAGTATTAAAAAGTACTGTTGAAGTATATGTTCATGGTACTTTAGAAAGTTCTAATGAGAGTGTTCGTAAGCTCTTAAAACAAGGTTTAGATAATACTATGTGTGCACAAGCAAATACTTATACAGAAATGACTAAATATGGTTGGTATAAGATAGATAATGTTAAAGATACAGCCATAAAAAAAGTATTAGATAAGGTTAAACAAAGTAGTTAAAAGGAATTAATTAATTCCTTTTTTTCCTTCCTTGACACATTTTAAATTAGCAAGTACAATTAAATTAGATTACGATGTAATCTAGATGGAGGAAATATTTATGAATAACACAACATTCTCCATTTTACTTGCAATAATAGGTTTATTTGTAGGATTTGTTATAGCATTTGTATTCAACATGATTAAGAATAAGAGTAAAGAAGTAAAAGCAAATGCTTTGATTGAGCAAGCTAAAAAAGAGGCTGAAAAATTAAAAAGAGATGCCATTTTAGAACAAAAAGAAGAAGCTCATAAACTAAAAATGGAAACTGATAAAGAGATTAAAGAGAAGAAAGCTGAGTTAAAGCAAAGTGAAAACAGACTACTACAACGTGAAGCTAGTATGGATAAAAGAGATGAACTTTATCAGAAAAGAGAAGCTAGTTTAGATGATAGAGAAGCTAAACTAAGTAAAGAACAAAAAGACATATTAAATGAAAAGAGTAAAGTGGAAGAAATCAAACAAGAACAGATTAAAGAACTTGAAAAGATATCTGGAATCAACAAAGAAAAAGCTAAGAAAATGGTCATGGAAAAAGTAAAAGATAGTATGCAAAGAGAGATTGCGGCTTATATTAAGGAACAAGAAGATGAAGCTAAGTTAACTGTTGATAATAAAGCTCGGGAATTAATTGTCTCTTCTATGCAGAAATATGCAGCTGATATTGCTAGTGACCAAACTGTTACGGTAGTTGATCTACCTAATGATGAGATGAAAGGTCGTATAATTGGTCGTGAAGGACGAAACATTAGAACTATAGAGGCTATTACAGGAGTAGACTTAATAATTGATGATACTCCAGAAGCAGTAGTTTTATCTAGTTTTGATCCATTGAGAAGAGAGATTGCTCGTGTAACTTTAGAGACTCTAATTAAAGATGGAAGAATTCATCCAACTAGAATAGAAGAGTTGTATGATAAGACTGCTAAAGATTTTCATAAGAAGATTATTGAATATGGTAATGATGCAGCTTTTGAACTAGGAATTACTAAATTAGATCCAGGACTAGTTGAAATAATTGGTAAACTACATTTTAGAACTAGTTATGGTCAAAATGCCCTAAATCACTCTTTAGAAGTTGCTCATTTAGCTGGACTTCTAGCTGGTGAATTAGGAGAAAATGTAACTTTAGCTAAAAGAGCTGGACTATTACATGATATTGGTAAAGCAATTGATCATGAAATGGAAGGAAGCCATGTTGATATTGGTGTTGATTTAGCTAAAAAGTATCATGAAAATGAGACAGTTGTTAATGCTATTGCTTCTCATCATGGAGATACTAAAGCAACTTCAGTTATTGCTTCTTTAGTAGCAATTGCTGATGCCTTATCAGCATCACGTCCTGGTGCTCGTAATGATTCATTAGAAAACTATATTAAGAGACTTACTCAACTAGAAGAAGTTGGTAATAATATGGATGGTGTCGATAAAACATATGCTGTTCAAGCAGGAAGAGAATTAAGAGTAATTGTTAAACCAGATGAAGTAGATGATCTAGAAGCACATAAGATTGCTCGTAGTGTTAAAGAAAAAATAGAAGAGACTATGAAATATCCAGGTACCATTAAAATAACTGTTGTTAGAGAAACGAGAGCTCAAGAAGAAGCAAAATAATTGCTTCTTTTTTTGTGGCTTGATATAATTATAGTGGTGATAAGATGAAACTTAAGAAGAGATATTTTATAATTGCTATTCTTATAATAATATTTATTGTCTTACTTATGTTGGTTTTGAGTAGAGGTGTTTTAAATATTGATAAAAAAGCAATAGATTTTGTTGCTAGTATTCGTACTCCTTTTTTAACAACGTTTTTTAAACTTATTACTAAACTATGTAATGCAACCTTTTTAGTTATTCTAACCGCAATTTTATTAGTATTTTGGAAAGATAAAAAAGAGAAAATATTTATCCCTATTAATCTTGGTGCTATTGCATTATTAAACTTTATCTTGAAGATAGTAATTAGAAGAAATAGACCAACTGATATGTTGATAAAGCAGGGAGGTTATGCTTTTCCTTCTGGCCATGCGATGCTTTCAGTAGCTTTTTATGGGTTTCTTTGTTATTTAATTTATCGGCAGGTTAAGAATAAAATTTTAAGAATAGTTCTATTAATTATAATGTCCTTATTGATACTTTTAATTGGATTTAGTAGAATTTATTTAGGAGTTCATTACTTATCAGATGTTTTAGCTGGATATCTTTTAGGACTTATTTATTTAATAGTATTTATTGAAGCAAAGGAGAAGATGAAAAATGTTTAAAAAGAAATATGTTAAAGAAGAGATAAAGAAAAGAAGAAATAGCTTTAGATATGCAATTGAAGGAATCTTTTCGGCTTTTGAAAGTGAAGCTAATATGAAGATTCATATCTTCATAATGTTGTTAGTTATTATCTTAGGACTTTTCTTAAAAATATCTCTTAATGAATGGTTTGCTTGTATTTTATTATTCTGTTTAGTTATTGGTTCAGAACTATTTAATACAGCTTTAGAAGAAGTAGTTAATTTGGCTTCTCCTCATGTTAATCCACATGCTAAACTAGCTAAAGATTTATCTGCAGGAGCAGTACTTGTGTTTGCCTTAGGGGCTGTGGTAATTGGTTGTATTATTTTCCTACCTAAAATAATTGAACTGTTTACATAAAGTAAGCAGTTTTTATTTTATATATTTCTAGTTTTGTTATATAATAATCTTAAGAATAATAAAGGAGCGTATATGAAAACACTTACTAAAAATGAATTAGAAAATATTGATAAATACTTTAGAGCAGCTAACTACTTATCTGTAGGACAGTTGTATCTTTTAGATAATCCTCTTTTAAGAAGAAAACTTAGCATTAATGATGTTAAAAATAATTTAGTTGGGCATTGGGGTACTGCTCCTGGACAAAACTTTGTTTATACTCATTTAAATAGAATTATTAAGAAATATAATTTAAAGATGATTTATGTATCAGGACCAGGACATGGTGGAGAAGCAATGATCGCTAATAATTATTTGGATGGTACTTATACTAGATTTTATCCTAAAATAACTGAGGACGAAAAGGGGATGCAAAAACTCTTTAAACAGTTTTCTTTTCCGTTTGGAGTATCATCACATGTAGCTCCTGAAACACCAGGATCTATTAATGAAGGGGGAGAACTTGGTTATTCTCTTGTGCATGCGGCAGGAGCTGTTTTAGATTATCCTGATTTAATTGCAGCTTGTGTTATAGGTGATGGAGAAGCAGAAACAGGACCGCTAGCTACAAGTTGGAATATTAATAAGTTTATTAATCCTAAGAAAGATGGAATTGTTTTACCAATTCTCCATCGTAATGGTTATAAAATTGCTAATCCAACTGTCTTTGGAAAGATGAGTAACGATGAGATAGAGAGTTATTTTAAAGGACTTGGTTATAAGCCATATTTTGTCATGGGTAAAAACGTGATGATGATGCATGAAGAGATGGCTAGGACCTTGGATTTAGTAGTTGCTGATATTAAAAAGTTAAAAAAAGGGGAAAGTAAGAAATGGCCATTAATTGTCCTTACTACCCCTAAAGGTTGGACTGGTCCTAAAGTTGCTGAAGGATCTTTTAAAGCTCATCAAATACCTATTCAAATTGATAATGAACATATTGAGAACTTAGAGGCTTTAGAAAAATGGTTAAAGAGTTATCATCCTGAAGAATTATTTGATGGGAAGGGTAAATTAAGAAAAGAGATAAGAGACGCAGTAGTTCCTAGTCCTATGAAGTGTATGGGTGCATCTGAATATGCTAATGGGGGCTTGCTATTAAAAGAGATAATTACTCCTAATTGGGAAGATTATGGTATTGATATTATTGATAGAGGTGTTATTGAAGCATCAGATACTAATAATTTATCCCCATATATTAGAGATTTATTTGTCTTAAATAAAAAGAATAAAAACTTTAGAATTTTTGGACCTGATGAAGCCCTATCTAATAAGTTTAATTCTATTTTTGAAGTAGAAAAAAGAACTTGGAATATGGCTATTGATAAAAAAGATGAATTACTAAGTCCAGAAGGAAGAATTATGGATTCTTATTTATCAGAACATGTCTGTGAAGGAATGCTTGAAGGATATCTTCTATCAGGACGTTATGGATTTATGCATAGTTATGAAGCGTTTATTAGAATAATTGATTCTATGGCTTCTCAACACGCTAAATGGTTGAAAGTATGCCAAGATATTAAGTGGAGAAAGCCAATCGCTTCTTTGAATTTTATGTTAGTATCTCATGTTTTCCAACAAGATCATAATGGTTACACTCATCAAGATCCGGGCTTTTTAAATCATTTAGTTACTAAAAAGGCTGATGTGGTAAGAATGTATTTACCACCAGATACTAATTGTCTTTTATCATGCTTTGATCATTGTATTAAGACCAAGGACTATATTAATGTAATAGTTGCTTCTAAGCATTTACGTCCACAATGGTTAACAGTAGAAGAAGCTAAGGCTCATTGTACAAAAGGCTTTGGTATTTGGGATTTTGCTAGTGACAAAGGAGAAGTTGATTTAGTAATGGCTTGTGCAGGAGAAACACCAACTCTTGAGACTTTGGCAGCAGTTAAGATACTAAAAAACTCAATTAAAGGATTACGAATTAGAGTAGTTAATGTAGTTGATTTAATGAAATTAGAGTCTAATGAGAAGCATCCTCATGGGGCCACTGATGAAGAATATGACTATGTCTTTACTAAGAATAAACCAATTATCTTTAACTTTCATGGTTATCCATCGCTTATTCATCAACTTACTTATAAGAGACATAATAAGAATATGCATGTTCATGGTTATAAAGAAGAAGGTACTATAACAACTACTTTTGATATCAGAGTACAAAACGAAATTGATAGATTCCATTTGGTAAAAGCAGCTTTAAAAGAACTTCCTCAATATGGAAAGTTTACTAAAGTACTTGCTGATTGGTGTGATGATATGTTAAAACGGCATGATAAATATATTAAAGAATATGGAATTGATATGCCTTATATTAGAGAGTGGAAGTGGAAATAATAAAAAAACAAACTAATTGTTTGTTTTTTTGCTTATATGATTAATAGGTGTTATAATGTTATTAGGATAATGGGCGATATTGTAAAAGGAGAATGTAGTATGAAACAACCCAAACTATTACTTGTTTTATTGATAATTTCAGGGACTTTTCTAATAATTTTAGGGAAGGCTATTACTGCTAATGCTGTTGTCGAAGATCTTAAGGTTCATAAAATTTCAGGATTAAATATTTCTAAGAAAGATTATCCAATAAGTAATTGGGGGCATCAATCGATGGTTTTTACTGGGAAATACTTAGCTATTTATGCAAATAATAAAAATGCTGATAATTATGAAGGTATTATTCATGTCTTTAAAAGAAATAGTAGTGGTACATGGGTAAAGTACTTTTCAACTGAAAAAGAGACTTATACAACTAGTAGTGGTACAGAATCAACACGGGCCCTAAGGTATAGTCATGGAAATGATATGACATACATAAAAGATACGAACGAGATAGCTATTTTATATTATATTTATGATGATAATGACGATCCTATATACAGAGTTGTATACATAGATGCTAGCAGTTTAGATAGTAAAAAATGGAAGCGTAAGAGGATAAAAAAACTTGATCAAACAAACACCTTGACTAAACAGTATGTTTCTATGGCTTATGATGCTTCTTTAAAAAGATTCTATTTAGGCGGAAAAAGAAGCGGCGTATTTAAATATACAGTTTGTGATGGAGAAATTAGTGATGCAAAGTGTACTGTTGATGTTTTTGGGACAACTCTTTCTGGTGCTACAGGTGGTTGCTCAGCGGCTAAAGGATACCTTTATCAGTCTAGTAATATTGGAGCACAAAGTAATGGAAAAGATACAAGAGATGGTAGGATATATGTTTTCCATTATATGGGAGGAGATTATAAAAGCTCTAGTAGTTATGAGTATGTTAAGGGATGGAAAATATTACCTGGCTCTGATTTTACTACTAGTGGTGACATTATTGAGGTTCCAGGTGAAACTGAAAGTGTTGAATTAAATACTGAATCTGGAAGAGCTTATCGTCCTTGGATTTTGTTCCATAATCCGGGCAAAAAGAATAAAAATACTAATGCATATACACAGAATTCTTCATATTCTGCTTGGGTTTTAACACCAGACTTTACTGCTAAAGACCCTAAAGCTTCAATAGTTACTAAGGTATCTACAAATAATCAAACTGGTTTTGATAACTTAGGAATGCAGGCTACTATTACATCATCATCGCCTTCTACTAATAAAACTGTTACAGCTGTTAATAATAAGTATTCTTATTCTGGTCCTGCTTCAACAACAATAGGTAATTATACATTTAATATTAAGCAGGCTTCTAAAACAGCTCCTAATTGGACTTTTGATCAATCAACTAAAAAAGCTACTGTTGCGGTGGAGTATAGTTTGGCGACGAACAACTTAATTTCGTCTACTACTTTTGCTAATGGAGACAATACATTTACTAACACCTATAATTATAGTGCTGTCAGTGTTCCTCTTTCAGTAAATGTTCAAACTACTAAAACATATAGTGGTTTGGATACTCCAAGCACAAGCGCTTCTTTATATAAAGATAATCAAAAAGTGGGTACTGTTTCCGCATCGGAGAACAAGTATAGCTTTAGTGATGTTCAAATTAGTCAAGAAGGAACATATACGTATACGATAAAACAAGATAATAGTGGTCAAACAACTAGTGGTAATATTACTACTGATATTGATAGTTCTAATATAACAGCTACAATTACAGCAACTAAGAGTGCGTCAGGCCTTGAATGTTCAGTTAAATATAGTAAGAGTACCTTTACAAACAAGGTATCAGCTGACTTCCCGGAAGTTAATAATAAAGTGGAAATCAATATTAAAACGGATAAGCATCAAACTAGTGTTACTCCTAATACAAGTGCTACTCTTTATAAGAGCGGAGTTGTAATTGAAACTAAGAGTAATGCTTCTGATAAATATACTTTTAATATTAAAGTTACAGAACCAGGTACTTATAGATATACAATTGCTCAAGATACAAGTATAACTGGTAATGGAAATTATTCATATGAATTAGATGATAAGACGATTACATTAACGATAGTAGCTACAGTTGAGAATAATAATCTTGTTAGTACTTATAGTTTATCAAGCAATACTTTTACTAATAAAGTATCTTATAGCTATGATAATATTAATATTCCTATTCATACTAAAATCGTTACTATTAAGAGTCTAGATACTATTCCTACACCTAATACGCAGGCTACAGTGGTAATAGGCGGTAACGAAGAGAATATATCTAATGAAGGAGAATATTATAACTATACTTTTAGAACTAATGAACCAGGGGTATATAAATATATAATTACTCAGAAGAATCTTGATAATGATGAGTATATGTATGATATCGATGATAAAAGAATAACTTATACTATAGAGGTTACTGATAATAATGGTACTCTGCAGTATACTATTAATCCTACTTCAGCACAGTTTAATAATGAAGTGAGTACTTCGGAAAGTATTAATTTCTCTGTTCAGATAAATACTTCGGTTTCTAATAGTGAAATTGAAACACCTGTATCAAGTGCCACTTTATATAGAAATAATGCTTCTTTAGCGCAAGCTAATAGTAGGAGTAGAAAGTATACCTTTAATGATATTGAAATAACATCACCGGGAGAATATGTTTATACAATAAAACAAGATAAAAACGGTAAGGAAACTATTGGTAATATAGATTACTATTATGATAGTAAAGAAATAGAAGTACATGTTACTGCTACTGAAGGAGAAGGAAGACTATGGCTTGATATTAGTTATTCAGCAAATGTCTTTGAAAATAGTATTACTCAAAACTATGATCCGATTTCAGTACCTATAAGTTTAACCATTGATAATATTAAGGATAATGAAAGCCTTTCAGTTGCTGAGACTAGTGCTGCTATTTATCAAGGTGATAATAAACTACAGACAGTAACTAGTGCTAATGAAAAATATGATTTCAGTGTTCAAATAGCAAAGGCAGGAACATATATTTATTCTATTAGACAAAACAATCCTGGTATTCATAAAGAACCAACTTATTCTTATACGATTGATGGCGACAGTAAGATAGTCAATGTTGAAGTTTATGAGGAAGACAATGTTTTAAAATATCGAAAATCATTCAGATATGGTGATAGTACTTTTGAAAACTACTATATGAAGGGCTTTGATGCTATTGCTGTTCCAATAGAAGTGAATATTGTTAATGATGCTCCTAATCCTAATATAAATATTCCTGTTACTAGGGCTTCTATTTATAGAGATAAAGAAAAAATAGAAACAGTAAATAGTGCAAGCAATAAGTATACATTTACACCTGTTGAATTTTTAACAGAAGGAGAATATGATTATCAGATTAAACAAGAGGGTTACACTAGTCATATTAATGACACCTATGAAATAAATATGGATGATAGTGAAATAAATGTCCATATAAGTGTCTTTGCTGAAGGTGGCAAATTAAAACATAATATTACTTATGATAGTACAGAGTTTAATAACAAAATAATTGCTCACTATACAGCTGTTGATGTGCCGCTAGAAGTAAGCATAATAGATAATTATCAGGGAGAAGAGCCTATTAAATCAAGAGCTGTTTTAGCTACTAATGATAAAGTTCTTAATACTATGGAAAATGAAGAATCAAAGTATAAATCTTCTGTAAGTGTTGATGATACAGGTACATATACTTATAAATTATATCAACAACAGCCATATCATAAAACAGAGAACAATTTAGTACAAGATTTAGACGATAAAACTATAACAGCTACTATTGATGTTACAGATAATAATGGTGCTTTAAGTTATAATGTTAGATATGATTCTAATAGTTTTAACAATAATTATACTCCAACAGAGGCACCTAATGATCCTTTTGTTAATGTTCCTGTAAATATTAATATGTTTTCTAATAGCGGTGATATTAAAGATTTAAATATGCAAGCAACTTTATTTGAAAATAATATTCCAATTGAAACAGTTGCTAGTGAAAGTATGGGTTATGCATTTAAAACATTATTATTGGCTCCAGGTGAATATACTTATCAGGTAAAACAGAATGAGGTTGAATCTGATAATTGGTATATTGATGATCAAATTATTGAAGTTACTATTACAGTAAATGATGATTTGACATATAGTCTTGCTTTTAAAGATGATATATCATCATTTACAAATACTAATGTTGATGTTGTTGATCCAACTGAAGAAGATGAGGTTATTCCTGATGATAAAGAAAATGACAGCAATAATAAAGGTAATAGAGGACGATATGAAAATCCACTAACCTTGAGTGATGTTCCAGATACTGCTAGTTTTGCTAGTATAGTATTGAAATTCCTAGGGGTTATACTTATATTAGGTGGATTATACATATGGGTTCTTGTATCTAATCATCATTTTGTAACTAAGAATGATGTTTAACAAGTTTATACTTGCCAATAACTCCTTTTTGTGGTAATATACTCCCTATGCGTCAAAAGAAAGGGAGTTGATAATATGAATTATGATTACCACAAAGAGGAGTTTAATTATGTCTATAATAAGTACATAAAAGTATTAAAGAGTTATTCTGATTTTATGGAAATAGAAGATAGACCTTGTGAAGTAAAACCAGCTCAATTAAATGGAAAAGCTTATAAACTATATCAATATAATTATGATGAAGTTTTATTAGTACCTAATAAAAACGATTTGTTTGCTGGTGATTTTGATAACATAATTAGATTCAGTTCTTATGAAAAAGCAGGATTTAAATTTACTATTATTAGTAAAGAAGATGGAACAATTAAAAAAGAAACATATGAATATGGTACTTATTATAGTGATGGATATCCTAGAGGTAAGTATGCTTATACAGAGATGAATGATGAAGATAATCTTTTATATCAAAAGTTTTTGAGAAGTAAGCAAACAACAGAAGAGTTTATTCAGAAAAACGAAGTAGAAGAATTAGGTGAATCTTCTAGAATATATGCATTTACTAGATTAGAGCATGGTGATAAAAAGACTTATGTATCACCAGTTAAAAAAGGATTGCTTGGAGTAAAAATATTTGGTTTAAGAGAAGAACGTCCTTATTCATATGTTAATAGTGATAAATCACTAGTCGAGACAAGTGAAATTGCTGTTAATAAGAGTTTAGAAAAGGGTAAAGTAAAAGTAAAAAAGAATGATTAATTTAATCATTCTTTTCTCTTTTTATATCAGAAATTATTGGTAAGATAATAGGTCTTCTACCAGTTAGATTATTAATATATGAACTTAAATTAGTAATAATGTTACTTTTCATAATAGCAAAAGTAGCTTTTTTATCATTAAGATCATTTTGAATAATCTTGGTTGCTTCATTTTCTATTTTCTTTAATAATTCTTCATTCTCATTAATTTGGACAAAACCTCTAGTAGTAATATTAGGTTTTATTAATAGTTTTCTTTCTTTCATTTCTACATTAACTATTACTACTAGGATACCATCACTAGACATTATTTTTCGATCTTTAATAACAGCACTACCAACTTCACCAATTCTACTACCATCAACATAAACATCACCAGCAGTTACATTTTCATCTTTTCTAATCATATGATTCCATAGAAGAAGGGAACCACCATTTTTCATAATGAAAGTATTTTCTTCTGGGATACCACATTTCATACCGATTTCTGCGTGTCGTTTAAGCATTCTGTATTCACCATGGAACGGCATTAAATACTTTGGTTTTAATAATCTAATCATTAATTTTAATTCTTCTTCGTTACCATGACCAGAGGTATGTAAGTCAGAGACATAATTATTGGTAAATACTTTAACACCCTTTAGACATAGTTTGTTGATAGTCCTAGAAATAGATAAAGCATTACCAGGAATAGCACTTGATGAGAAGATAGCTATATCATCAGGACGTAAATGAATTTGTTTGTGAGTACCATCAGCAATTCTAGATAAAGCCGCTAGTGGTTCTCCTTGGCTTCCAGTACAAAGTAAAGTAACTTCCCCAGGTTTTAAATTGTTAGCTTCTTCAGGTGTTACTAAAAGTTCTTTGTGATCTATATAGCCATTATTAATAGAAATATTCATATTATTTACCATACTACGACCAAAGATACATATCTTTCTATTATACTTATAACAAGTCTCAAAAATGTGTTTTACGCGGTAAATATTAGAAGCAAAAGTAGCAATAATAATTCGATTGTTGGTGTATTTAGAAAACATTTCTCCTAAAGCATTGTCTACTACTGATTCTGATGTAGAAAAACCAGAATTTAAAGCATTAGTAGAATCACTTAATAAGAGATCTACACCATTATCACCAATCTTCGCAATCCTATATAAATCAGGCATTGGTCCAATAGGAGTTAAATCAAATTTAAAGTCTCCGGTAGTTACAATAGTACCATCTTTAGTTCTAATACAAATACCGTGTGAATCAGGAACAGAGTGTGTTATTAGGAAAAATGAAGCTTCAATTGAACCAAATATTAGTTTTTCATTCTCTGTAAAAGTAAATAGATTATCATATCTAATATTTCGATCTTCTAATTTAACCGCAATTAATTCCTTGGCATGTTTAGGTGCATAAATAGCGGGTATTTTTACTTGATTAAGTAAAAAAGGAATACCTCCAATATGATCCTCATGTCCATGAGTTATTAAAAGGGCTCTAATTTTATCTTCGTTCTCTTTTAAAAATGAGTAATCTGGTATGACGTAATCGATACCCATGAGTTCATCTTCAGGGAATGCTACTCCGGCATCAATAATTACAATATCGTCTTCATGTACTACACAGTACATGTTTTTACCGATTTCTCCTAAACCTCCTAAAACAACTAACTTTGTCCCATTAGGTTTATTATTAGGTTTCATTATAAACTCCTTTCTTTTTAATATTTATAAGAAGACTAACGGAGTAATTATATCATAAAAATAGTGGTTTGTCCATTGATTTACAATTGAAAAAGAGATATAATAAGATTGGATAATTATATAGTAGAGGATGCATATGAATAAACGAAAAGGTCTGTATTTAATTATATCTATATTAGTAATAGGAACATTCCTAGTTTTTTCGCGTGCAGATAACACTAATAGTTTATATGATGCTGTTGCAGCAGATTCATTAACTGCAGCTTATAACGGACAACATCAAGACAGTTTAGATAATTCTGGAACAGAAACAATTCATTATTTTGCAGGTAGTGATGCAGTCAATCACAATAATGCAAAACTAGGTGATACTTGTTGGCAAATATTAAGAACCACTGATACTGGTGGAGTAAAGATGATTTATAATGGTCCTTATGATTCTACCAACAAATGTAATACATCAAGAGGAAATCATAAAGGTATAACAGGTGCAAGTAGGACGAATAAGACTTTATCTGGTGGTGCTTATAAATATAGTAATAGTTTCACTTATGATGAATCAACAGGAGAATTTACCTTAACTAATCCAATTACTGCTACATGGAGCGATTCAACATATACTAATTTAATAGGTAAATATACTTGTGCATCAACATCTAACACCTGTACAACTATCTATAATGTCAATAGCTACTACACTAACACCCAAGCTTATACATCAAGTTACACAATAGGGGATACTCATTATTCTCAGATAGGTACGAGTATTTTTAATCATGGTAGTATTGGTACTCTTGCTAAAGCAGGATATATGTTTAACACTGTATATAAAAGTGATTCATCAAGTGTTAGTTCATGGGGAACGTATGAAATACAAACAACACCATTTGAGCAATCAGATTATGATGTAACAGAAAATGATGCTACTTATCCGTTTACATGGGATTCTACTAATAAGACATGGGAAAGTACTATGAAAGTCGATAGTACAAGCGCTTCAATTAAATTCAAGGTTAAAACAGCGGGTACTTATGTATTAAATTATACTGTATCAAGCGAAGCAAATTATGATAAAGCATACTTCTATAAAGATGGAACAGAGCTAAAAAATGATAGTGGAAGTAAAAGTGGAAGTATAGTCTTAGAAAACTTAACAACAAGTAATGTTATTCAAGTAAAATACAGTAAAGATGGATCACAAGCATCAGGAAATGATAATGTAGTCTTTAGTTTAGGAACCCAAACAGGACAAGCAACCGATAATCGATATGTCTTTGGTAATAGTTTTAGATATGAGAATGGAAACTATATATTACAAAATACCATAAAAGCTGAAGGTAGTGATGATTTATCTAATAACCACTACACTTGTTTGTCAACTAGTGATACCTGTTCAGAATTGAAATATATTTATTATAAATCTTCTTCTACTGCTTACTACGTAACTTTAACAGGTGGAAGCAAGACAATAACTGATATGAAAAATGAGATGCTATATGCAAATGATGTTAATAGATATAATTCAGCCATTAAGGGAGTAATAGATGCTTGGTATGCACAAAACATGAATAATTATACCAATTACTTAGAAGATGCTATTTATTGTAATGATAGAACTGAGGGAAACGCTTCAAGTAATGGGTGGAATCCAAACGGAGGAAGTTTATCAACATCATTCCAATTTAAAGATTATAGTAGCAATACTGTTTTAAAATGTAATAATGTTACTGATCAATTTGCGGTTGGTAATACTAAAGCAAAATTAGCATATCCGGTGGGACTTGCCACATATTCAGAGATGAATCTATTAGGCAATAATACTGCTCGTAATACAGGACAAGCTTATTATCTTATGTCGCCTTATTATCTATCGAGCAGTACCCCTTCAATACGTATGATTAATACATCTGGTTCCCTCTCAACTAGTAATAGTTCAATTGGTATTCGACCAGTGATTTCTCTGGAGGAGGGAACTACTTATAGTGGTGGTGATGGAAGTACAAGTGATCCATATGTAGTTGTTACTGACCCAAGGCCAAAAATTAAAACAAGTGTAACCAACGGAACTATAACAGAATCATCTAGAGTAGAATCTGGTAGCAATAAAACTATAAATTATAGTCCAAATAGCGGTTATCAATTAAAGAGTATAAAAGTAGATGGTGTAGATGTCAGTCTTAGTACCTATGCCAATAGTTATACATTTACTAATATAACTGATAATCATACTATATCCGTGGTATATTGGAAACCTACTATAACAACAAGTGTAACCAACGGAACTATTACATCGACATCTGAAGTAGAATTTGGATCAAGCAAGACAATTAGTTATAGCCCAACAGATAGTTCATGTGTATTAGATAGTATAGAAGTAGATGGAGTAGCAGTAAGCACAAGTACATATGCTAATAGTTATACCTTTACTAATGTAACAGGTGATCACACTATTACGGTTACCTATAGGCAGCTAACAACAGCTAATTTTGACTATGGAACGAATGTAAATGCAAAGATGAAGAAACTAGCTAACAATTCATCTTCGATGGGATATAGTACTGCTGATACAACAATTCATGCTATTAAAAAAGCCAATGCTCTACCAACCGGGTTTACACCATCAACTGAAAACACAGTATCATTAAATAGTTATAGTTCACAATATCCAATATATATTTTCTTTGATGATACAGATGGAACAATGTACTATTATAGTGAAGCTGATATTGTTTATTTAAATGGTGATTCCTCATATATGTTTGACAACTTTACTGAATTAACTGATATAAGTGGTCTTAGTGCTGTGGATACATCAAATGTAACAGATATGAGCAATATGTTTCTTCATTGTGATGATTTAGTAAATATCAATGCTTTATCAGGCTGGGATACATCCGGTGTGACTGATATGTCTAATATGTTTTCCAATTCTTCCTTGACAAATATCAATGCATTAAGCAATTGGGATACTTCCAGCGTAACAACCATGTCTTATATGTTCCAAAACTGTAGTTCACTAGGTGATATAGATGGGGCTAGCAATTGGGATATCTCCAGTGTAACAAGTATGTCTGGGATGTTTGCTGGTTGCAGTTCTCTAACAAATATAGGTGCTTTAAATAATTGGGACACCTCAAGTGTAACAAGTATGTCTGGAATGTTCTCAGGTTGTAGAAATTTAACCAATATAAATGGAGCTAGTAATTGGGACACCTCAAGTGTAACGAACATATCCTGGCTGTTTACTGATTGTTTTAATTTAGAGGATATAGATGGAGCTAGTAATTGGGATACTTCAAACGTAACCAATATGGGGTATGTGTTTTATAATTGTGACCTATTAGAAGATATAGATGCTTTAAGTGATTGGGATACTTCTGGTGTAACTAATATGACCTACATGTTTCGTGATTGTAGTTCCTTAGAGGATATAGATGGAGCTGCTGATTGGGACACCTCCAGTGTAACAAGTATTGAAAATATATTTAGTGGTTGTAAAAAGGCTAGTGGTACCTTTCCAATATTAGGTAATCCTACTACATATTCGAGTGCCTTTAGTGGGGCTGCAAAGGATTCCGGTGCTCAAATAACGGTAGTGTATGATTGTGTAAAAACAACAAATATAGATGCTATTATTGCTACAAAAACGGCTGGTTCTAATGTTGTAAAAGGAGCTTGTACAACAGAACCTGCTGATTTGCTTAATGGACAAACTGTAAATTCTAAGATGAAAACTTTAGCTAATGGCACATCAACGTCTTCAGGTTCTAGTGATTACGCTATTACGGCAATAAAAAGATCAAACTCACTACCAAGTGACTTTACACCATCAACAGCTAATACTATCTCAACAAGCGCATCAGCATACCCAGTATATATTTATTTTGATGATACAGACGGAACTATGTATTATTATACTGAAGCAGCTAAATTGCGTTTAAATAGTGATTCTTCAAGCATGTTTTCAAGAATGCAAACCCTAACGGATATAAGTGGTCTTAGTGACATGGATGCCTCAAACGTAACGAATATGGGCGGAATGTTTAGAAACTGCGCAATAGAAGATATAGATGCTTTAACAGATTGGGACACCTCAAGTGTAACAAGTATGAACGGAACATTTGCAGAGTGCACATCCCTAGTAGATATCGATGGAGTATCAAATTGGGATACCTCTAAGGTAACTATAATGGGCGGAATGTTTTCTGATTGTAAAATATCAAATATTGATGCCTTATCATCTTGGGACACTTCAAACGTAACAGATATGGGACAAATGTTTATAAGTTGCAGTAGTTTGGTTAATATAGATGGAGCAGCGAATTGGGATACTTCCAGTGTAACATCTATGTCAGAAATGTTTAGAAGCAGTTATAGATTAGCCAATATAGATGGAGCAGCAAATTGGGATACTTCCAGGGTAACAGATATGGGTTTGATGTTTTGGCATTGTTCTCTATTAGCCAATATAGATGGAGCAGCAAATTGGGATACCTCCAGTGTAACAGATATGGGTCGTATGCTTTCTGAGTGTAGCTCATTAGTTAATATAGATGGAGCTTCAAATTGGGATACCTCAAGTGTAACAGATATTACATATATATTCGCTGACTCTGGTAAAGCAAGTGGAACTTTCCCAATATTAGGTAGACCGACTTCAACTTCGGCTGCATTTTTTAGTGCTGCTACTGCATCAGATTCCCAAATAACAGTAATATATGATTGTACAGTCACAACCAATATAGATAATATAATTGCAACTAAATCATCTAATAGCCATGTTGTAAAAGGAGGTTGTTCTAATCTTAGAACTATGTTTGATACAGGTCAAAATGTAAATGTTAAGATGAAGAACTTAGCTAACAATTCATCTTCTATGACTTATAGCTCTGTTGATACAGCAATTCATGCTATTAAAAAGGCCAATTCATTACCAAGTGGGTTCACACCTTCAACAGAGAATACAGTATCGCTAAGCACTTCAGAATATCCAATATATATTTATTTCGATGATAGTGATGGAACAATGTATTATTATAGCGAAGATAGCGATGTATATTTAAATCTTAATTCCTCAAATATGTTCTATAATTTCCAAGGATTAACTGATATAAGTGGATTAAGTTCAGTGGATAGTTCGGATTTAAATAATGCATCCAGTATGTTTAGAAATTGTTCGTCCTTAACAAATATAGATGCTTTAGAAGAATGGGATGTTTCAGGAGTAAGCAACATGTCAAATATGTTTAATGGCGATAGTGCCCTTGCTGATGTAGATGGTGCAAGTGCATGGAACACTTCCAGTGTTACTGATATGTCTAGTATGTTTAGTGGTTGTACTAATGCCTCTGGGACTTTCCCAATATTGGGCAATCCAACAACTTATGGTAGTACTTTTACTAATACTGCTACTGCTACAGGAGCTCAAGTAACGGTTATCTATAATTGTGATAAAACAACTAATATAGATAGAATTATTGCAACTAAATCATCTAGTAGTAATGTCGTAAAAGGAAGCTGTGTAAAATCAAGTTATAATATTACTATTACTAATGAAATATATGGAAATATGGCTAGTATAAGTAAAGACTTTACTTATAGTGTAGAAGTAAGAGATGAAAATGATGTGGTAGATACAGCATTAAGTGGAACTTTCACATTAGCAAATGATGAATCTGAAGTGTTATCTCTACCTGAAGGTTATAGTATAACTGTGACTCAGGATTCTGAAACACCATATACAACAACAGTAAATGATACTAATAGTAGGACTATTACTAAAACTGTTACTCATAATGAAAGAATCACTTATAAGAATACTTATGACATCAGTGTAGATACTGGTATAAGTTCTATCTTAGCGCCATATATATTATTAGTCGTATTAGGAGTTCTTATTACTTTTGGTATTGTTTGTGTACGTAAGAGATTAAAATTAGACTAGGTTTCCTAGTCTTTTTTATTATTAAAATATTGGTTTTTATGATATAATTTTTCTAGGTGATAACATGGGATTATTTGATAGATTAAAAAAAGCTTTTGTTAAAGAAGAGGTTAAGACAGAAGAAGAAAAGGAAGTAAAAAAAGAAGTCAAGGTTTATGAAAAAGGACTTACTAAATCTCGTGATGGGTTTGTTTCTAGCCTTCTTAACTTAACTAACAAATATAATAAGCTTTGTGATGAATACTTTGATGAATTAGAAGAAATATTAATTAATGCTGATATAGGGGTTAATACAGTTATGTCTTTTGTTGATCGTTTGCGTGATCGAGTTAAGAAAGATAAGATTGATGATCCTAAGGATTTAAAAGAGATTATTGTTGATGAACTATTCATTATTTATGTTAATGATGAAATACTTACTAGTAAGATTAATCTTCAAGAGGAAGGACCTACTATTATTCTTTTTGTTGGGGTAAATGGAGTAGGTAAGACTACTACTATTGCGAAGATTGCTTCTAAATATAAAGATGAAGGTAAAAAAGTACTTTTAGTAGCGGGTGATACTTTTAGAGCTGGTGCTATTGAGCAACTTACTGATTGGGGTAAGAAAATAGGAGTAGATTCTTTTGCTAAAGAGGAGGGCTCTGATCCATCTAGTGTTTTATTTGATGGTGTTGATAAGGCTATAAATGAAGATTATGATGTTGTTCTTGTTGATACTGCTGGACGTCTTCAAAATAAAGATAATCTAATGCGAGAATTAGAAAAAATGAATCGGGTTTTGGGTCAAAAAATAGAAAATGCTCCTCATGAGACGTTATTAGTAATTGATGCTACTACTGGACAAAATGGTATATCACAAGCTAAGGCTTTTAAAGAAATAACTAATATTACGGGTATCGTTTTAACTAAACTTGATGGTACAGCTAAAGGTGGTATTGTTTTAGCTATTAAAGAGGAAGTAGGTATACCAGTTAAATATATTGGTCTTGGTGAGACTAAAGACGATCTACAAGCCTTTGATATTGAAAAATATATCTATGGGCTGTTTAAGGATTTTATGTGAGGTATGTTATGGATGATTTAGTATATTATAATAGATTATATGATTTATATGGAGAACTTTTAACTTCTAAGCAAAGAGAGTATTTTGAATATTATTATTTTGAAAATCTTTCTTTAGGTGAGATTGCGGAGAATTTAAATGTTAGTCGTAATGCTGCCTTTAAACAAATAAATATTGTTAAAGAAAAGTTAGATTTTTATGAAGAAAAGTTAAAGTTGAATGAAAAGTCCAATAGACTTAATAAAATTGCTAAGAAGATTAGTGATAAAAAAATAAAAGAGGAATTAGAAGGAATGCTTTAAAGCATTCCTTTTTTGTTGGTTTTTTTGAAAAAAATTGAATAATAGAAGTATGAAGAATGAAATAGCGATCTTTGAGGATCAAGATGTAAAATTAGAAGTTAATATGAGCGGAGAAACAGTTTGGTTAAATGTTGAGCAACTGTCCAAACTGTTTGGTAGAGATAGAACAGTTATAATTCGACATATTAATAGTATATTCAAGGAAAACGAATTGACTAAAAAGGAGGTATGTGCAAAATTTGCACATACCACTGAACATGGTGCTGTAGTACATAAAACACAAACTAGGGATATAAATTATTACAATTTAGATTTGATTATTAGTGTTGGTTATCGCGTTAAATCTAAAAAAGGTATTGCGTTTAGAAAATGGGCTAACAAAGTATTAAAAGATTATTTATTAAAGGGATATGCAATTAATGAAGAAAGGTTAAAATGTCTAGAGAAAACAGTTAAATTGATTGATATTGCTGGTAGAATGGATTTTGATGATAGTGAAGCTAACAATGTTATCAGAGTTATTAATAATTATGCTAAAGCACTAAATTTACTAAATGATTATGATCGTCGAAATTTAGTAAAACCTAAAGGCATTACTGATGATAGAAAAATATTATATGAAGATTGTATAGATGTGGTTTCTAGAATTAATTGTGATAGTGATCTGTTTGCTTTAGAACGAGACAAAGGATTAAGTTCAATTATTAACGATATATATCAGTCTTTTGATGGGAAAGATCTATATAAAACAATTGAAGAAAAAGCCGCTAATTTTTTATATTTAATTGTCAAAGATCATGTTTTTATTGATGGTAATAAAAGAATTGCGGCAGCATTATTTATTTACTTTCTGAATTTCTATAATATTTTATATAAAAAGGGTAAGAGGATAATTGAGAATAATGCTTTAGTAGCTCTTATTTTATTAATTGCGGAGTCTAATCCTACAGAAAAGCAAATTTTAATTGATTTAATAATGAATTTTTTGGGTGCTGATAACGACTAATGTGGTAAAATAGATTATAGGAAGTGGTGTTATGAGTATATATGATCTTTCTTTTGAAGAACTAGAAGAATATATTTTAAATAATGGTGGAAAAAAGTATAATGCTAGTCAAATATGGGAATGGTTATATATTCATAAAGTAAATAGTTATGAAGAAATGACTAATGTTAAAAAAGAACTGTTAGAGAAACTTAATAGTTGTTTTTCTATTGCTCTTTTAGAAGTTGAAAAAATAGAACGTGATAGTGATGTTAATAAATATTTATTTAAACTTGATGATGGTAACTATATTGAGGCTGTTTTAATGAAACATGACTATGGTAATAGTATTTGTATATCATCTCAAGTAGGTTGTAATATGGGGTGTAAGTTTTGTGAGAGTGGTCGGTTAAAGAAAAGAAGAGATTTAACTACTGGGGAAATGATTAGACAAATCTTACAAGTAGAAGATGATTTAGGTGATCGTATTTCTCATGTAGTAGTTATGGGTATTGGAGAACCTTTTGATAATTATGATAATGTTATTAAGATGATAAAAATAATTAATCATCCTAAAGGATTAGCAATAGGTGCTCGTCATATAACAGTTTCTACTTGTGGAATTATTCCTAAAATTAAAGAGTTTATGAATCTTGATTTACAAGTTAATTTAGCTATATCACTTCATGCTCCTAATGATGAGTTGCGTAGTAAATTAATGCCTATTAATAAAGCTTACCCTTTAAAAGACTTAATGAAGGTCTTAAAAGAATATACTGAAAAGACTAATAGACGTCTTACTTTTGAGTATATTATGCTTAAAGATATTAATGATAGTGAAGAATGTGCTTTAGAATTAGTATCATTAATTAAAGGGATTAATTCTTATGTTAATTTGATACCTTATAACGAAACTGAGAATTTAGAATTTAATCGCTCTAATTTAGTGCAAATTAACAAATTTTATGATATACTAAAGAAGAATAGAATTAATGTAACAATCCGTCGTGAGTTCGGGGGAAATATTTCGGCTGCTTGTGGACAGCTTCGAAGTAGAAAGGAAGATTTATGAAATCATTTTATTTAACGGATCCTGGTAAAGTAAGAGATCATAATGAAGATAGTGTTATCATAACTAAGAATACTAATATGGAGTATTTAATGGCGGTTGCTGATGGTATGGGAGGTCATTCTGCTGGTGAAGTAGCTTCTTCAATAGCGATTAGTTATTTAGGAAAGCATTTCAATGACACTTTTTTAAATTTAGACAAGAGTGAAGCTGTTTCTTGGCTTCGAAATACAGTAACAGAAATTAATACTTTGATCTTTCAACATGAAAAGGATCATCCTGAAAGTAAAGGAATGGGAACTACTTTAGTAATTGCTATTATTACTAAAGATTATATCTTATTTGGTAATATAGGTGACTCTAGTGGTTTTGTGATGAAAGATGATAAACTACACAAAGTAACATATGATCATACTTTGGTTAATTTATTAGTTTCAGCTGGAGAATTAACTAGGGAAGAAGCTCAAGAACATCCAAAAAAGAATGTTTTGATGAAGGCTTTGGGTGCTAATGATCCGATTGAAATAGATGTTTTTGATTGTGATATGGATGTTTCAGAAATACTTCTTTGTAGTGATGGACTTACTAATATGTTAGAGAAAGAACAAATAGAACATGTTTTATTGGAAGATGCTGATATTGAAGATAAAGTTATTAAACTGATTAGAAAAGCTAATAATCGTGGGGGGACAGATAATATTTCGGTTGCTTATTTGATTCGAGAGGAAGGTGTCAGCCATGATAGCTAAGGGACAGAGAATTAATGATCGTTATGAAATAATTAGGAATATTGGTGAAGGAGGAATGGCTAATGTTTATCTAGGATATGATGAAATTCTAGATCGTAAAGTAGCCATTAAGATTCTAAGAGGAGATCTAGCTAACGATGAGAAGTTTGTTAGACGTTTCCAAAGAGAAGCTCTTTCAGCATCCTCTTTGTCTCATCCAAATATTGTGGAGATGTACGATGTTGGTGAAGACGATGGAATGTACTATATTGTTATGGAGTATATTGAAGGAATTACTCTAAAACAATTGCTTAAGAAAAGAGGAAAATTAACTCTATCAGAAGCTATTGATATTATGCTTCAACTTACTGATGGTATGGCTCATGCCCATGATTCATATATTATTCATCGTGATTTAAAACCACAAAATATTATGATTGAAGATGATGGTCAAGTAAAAATTACTGATTTTGGAATTGCGATGGCCTTAAATTCTACCCAGCTTACTCAGACTAATAGTGTTATGGGTAGTGTTCATTACTTACCACCAGAACAAGCTGCTGGTAAGGGATCAACTATTAAGAGTGATATTTATTCATTAGGAATTATCTTTTATGAACTTTTAAGTGGTAGACTTCCATTTAAGGGGGAAAATGCTGTAGAAATAGCTTTAAAACATATGAAAGATCCACTTCCTAATTTAATGGAAGAGAATTCTGCTATTCCACAAAGTATTGAAAATATTATCTTAAAAGCTACAGCTAAAAATCCTAAGAATAGATATGATGATGTTAAAGAAATGCATAGGGATTTACTTACGGCTTTAGATGATGAAAGGATGAATGAAGAACCATATATTTATCCTTATCCAGAGACAGAAGAAAATGCTAAAGCAGTTCGTAAACTTGAACAAATAGAAGATGATGAGGAACAATTAGCGGAGAAAATAGAGGATGAAGATGAAAAGAAAAACAAGAAGCTAATAATTATTCTATCTTGTGTTTTAGGTGGAATAGTATTAATCCTATTATTTATCTTCTTTATATGGCCAGCATTAACTGGAGGTAAAGAAATAAAGGTTCCTAATCTTAAGAATATGACGATTGGTGAAGCTAAGAGTGAATTGAAAGATAAGGGCTTTAGAGGAAGAATTAAAGTTAAGACAATCAATGATAGTAAGATTGCGAAAGGGAAGATTGTAAAAACTGATCCTACTAAGGGTAAAAAGATTAAGAGTAAGAGTACTATTACTTTATATAAATCTGATGGAGTTAAGAAATATAAGATAAAAGATTATACAGGTAAGAATTATATTGAAGTAGAGACTTTACTTAAGAATATGTATGGTTTAAAAGTTACAATAGAAAAGAAAGATGTTGAAGACGGAAGTCTTTATAAAGACAAAGAAGATTTGATTATTGATCAATCAATTGAACCAGGTACTAAAGTAAAGAAGGGTGCGAAGATAACTCTATACATACCTAACATTGATGAAAAATTCCCAGATATGAAAAATGGCGGCTGGAGTTTAGCTGATGTTCAAGAGTTCTGTCGTAAGTATAATATAGCGCTTACTTATGATGAAGTAGAAACAACGGCTTATGAACCAGGAAAAGTAGTTTCTCAAAGTGTTTCTCCAAATACCGCAATGTCTAGTGTTAAAACATTAAAAGTAGAAATTGCTAAGAAACCAGTTGAGAAAAAAGAAGAGAAGAAACCCGATAGTGGTCAATCTGATAAAGATAAAGAACCAGAAACGGAACCAACTGAGTAATGAAAAAAGGACAAATAGTCAAAATTGAGAGTAATGATTATAGTGTTTTAACTGGTAATGAGGTCTTGATATGTAAATGTCGGGGAAGGTTCAGAAAAGAAGGTCTAACTCCTTTAGTTGGTGATCGAGTTGATTACGATGAAGATAAAAGAGTAATTGAAAAGATATTACCACGGGATAATGAGTTTAAAAGACCTAAAGTAGCTAATGTTAATCAGGCCCTTATTATTACTAGTTTAAAATTACCTGATTTTTCTCTTAATCTGTTAGATAAATTATTGGTTTTGATGGAGTTAAAGAAAGTAAAACCAATAATTTGTATCACTAAAAAGGATTTATTAACTGAAGAAGAATTTCAAGAAATTGATAAATATTTGAAGTATTATGCAAGTATTGGTTATAAAATTTTGTATAATACAGATATAGAAGAAATAAAGAAAGTTTTAAAAGGGAAGATAAGTGTCTTTGTTGGTCAAACGGGTGCTGGTAAATCAACCCTTTTGAATAAATTAGAACCGAACTTTTCATTGAAAACAGGCGAAGTATCTAAAGCTTTAGGAAGAGGACGTCATACTACAAGAGTAGTTGAAGTATTCTCTCTTTGTGGGGGACAAGTATTTGATACTCCAGGTTTTTCAGCTTTAGAGTTTGCTGATTTTGCTGAAGAAGATATTCGGGAAGCCTTTAGAGAGTTTAAAGAATTTACTTGTGAATATAAAGACTGTAGGCATGTTAATGAGAAAGAGTGTCAGGTTAAAAAAGCAGTATCTACTGGTAAGATTTTACCAGAGCGATATGTTAATTATCTAAGTTTAATAAAAAAGAGGTGATAACTTGTTAGTTTCAGCATCATTTTTAAGTAGTAAAGATATAGGTAGAGATTTACGAGTTCTAAATGATACCGATGTTGATTTTATTCATGTTGATATCATGGATGGCAAATTTGTTAAAAACAAGACCATGCCATTTAAAGAAATGCGTAATATTTATCGCTTTACTTCTAAACGATTAGATGTTCACCTAATGGTGAAAAAGCCAGAGAAATTAATTCCCAAATATGCGGCTTTAAACACTGAATATATAACTTTTCATATTGAATCAGGTACTAATATTATTAAGTGCTTAGAACTTATAAAGAAGTACGCTATAAAATGTGGATTAGCTATTTCACCAGATACTGAGGTTAAAGAATTAGTTCCTTATTTACCTCTTTTAGATTTAATTTTAGTTATGTCAGTATACCCTGGTGAGGGGGGACAAGAGTTTATTAAGGATACTAAGAAAAAGATAGATGAATTGCGAAAGCTCTTAAAAGAGCACAATTCTAACGCTTTAATTAGTGTTGATGGGGGAATAAATGATAAGAGTTATATAAACTGTAAGAAGGCGGATATTTTAGTCGCTGGTAGCTATATTACTAATAGTGATCATTTTCAAGAAAAAATTGATAGCTTAAGAAAATAAGATATGCTACAATATATATAATAGGAGATGGTAGTGTGAATAATAATGAAGAAAAAACAGAAGTTTTAGAAGTAGTGGAGAATAGTGCTCCTAAAGTAGAGACTGTTGCTCAAAAGGAGGAGGTACCAGCTAGTACTCAACCAGCACCAGCTAATAATGCAGTGGCCCCTTCAACACCACAGCCTGTACCAAGCCAACCTGCTGCTCCAACACCCGCAAGCCAACCGGCTCCTGCTAAAGTTGAAACACCAAAGCCAAAGCAACCACTACCAGAAGAACCACGTAAAGGCGGTAAATTAAGAATATTTCTATTGATTATTCTGTTTATTATATTATGGGGAGTAGCGTTTTTCTTACCCGATATAACTAAGTATTTAGAAAGCATGAACAACAAAGAAGAGACAGAACAGATAACGACTGGTACTCTAGTTTGTAATTATAAGAATAAGAGTCGATCAGGAAGTAAGGAAATAGAAGCAAGGTTTTCTTTTGCTGATAATAAATTAAAAAGAGTTGATATGACTTTTGTTACTGAGAACGATGATGAAGAAAAACTAAAACTAGTTATGGATAGGTGTGATGCTGTCAGTACGGCAGTGGTATCCCTAAAAGGTATTGAAATCAAGTGTAATCAAAGTGATGGAAAAATAGTTCAAACGGAAAAAATAGATTATGAAAACTTTGATTCTAAAGAATTAGGCCCTGATTTCGCCGAAGCTGGCGGAACATATCCAAAATTCGACTTCAATGAAAACATTGATAAGGTAAACAAAGAGATGGTTAAGGCTGAATATCGTTGTAACAAGAAAGAGTAAATCACTTTACAAATTTAAAAAATATATGTATTGTAAACTCCTCTCAATAATGGTAAAATTATTGTGAGGAGTTTTTAGTATGAAAAAAATTATTGTACTAGTAAACATATTGATATTACTGGTTATACCCGCTGTCGTAGTAAAGACAGAGGCTCTTCAGAATGACCAAATTGACACTTTACAGGAAATTAGATATGTAAATAGTTCTGTTTTACCAGTCAAAAAAGTTGTAAAGGAAGAAAAGAAAAATAGTCAAAAAGATGTCAAAGAAAATAAGGAGAAAAAGGTTAGTACAGTAACTACTAAAGAACCTACTAAAATAGAACCTAAGAAGGAAGAGGTAAAACCTACTCCGCCTCCAACTCCACCAAAACCAGATCCTAAACCAGATGTTATTAGAACATTAAAAGGTAGTCTTAGTGGCTATGGTCCTGATTGTAAGGGTTGCAGTGGTAAAACTTCAACTGGTTGGGATTTGCGAAATGGTAATATTTATTATCCAGATACCAAATATGGTCGGGTAAGAATAGTAGCAGGAGATAGATCAATTCCTTTTGGAAGTATAGTTCGAGTTAAGAACTCTAAGATTGGAACTTTCTTAGCGATAGTTCTAGACCGAGGTTCTGGTGTAGGTATTGGTAAAAAGCATTTATTTGACTTAGCCTTTGAATCAGAAGCTAAGGCCGCAGCCTTCATGGTTTCCTATAATGTTACTTTTGAAATAATAAGAGAAGGATATAAATAAAGTTTAGCTTTAAACTTTATTTTTATTTTGTTAGAATAATATAGAGGTGTAATTATGAATGACTTGATAATTGAAAATATTAGTAAGGATTTAGGTATAACCATAAAGCAGGTACAGGCAGTATTAAAGCTATTAGGTGATGGTAATACTGTACCTTTTATTGCTAGATATCGGAAAGAGGCGACTAATGGTCTTGATGAAGAAGTAATTAAAAAAATAGAGGAAGTCTATCTTTATCAAGAAAATCTCTTTAATCGCAAGGAAGATGTTATTAGACTTATTGCTGAAAAAGGAATGCTTACTGATGAATTAAAGAACGCTATTTTAAAGTGTGAGAAATTAGTTGAAGTAGAAGATTTATATCGCCCTTATAAAGAAAAGAAAAAGACTAAAGCTAGTGCTGCTATTAAGATGGGATTAGAGCCTTTAGCTAAACAAATTATGGCTTTCCCAACTACTGGTTCTTTAGAAGAATTAGCTAGAAAGTATTTGAATGAAGAAGTAACTTCTACGGATATGGCTATCGAAAATGCTTCTTACATCATCAGTGAATGGATTAGTGATGATGCCGGTATTAGAAAATATATCCGTAATTTTATTTATAAAAATGGAACAATTATTACTAAGTTAAAGAAAAGTGCTAAGGATGAACATAAAGTATATGAGATGTACTATGACTATAATGAAATGATTAAGTATATTAAACCACATCGTATTATGGCCATTAATAGGGCTGAAAAAGAAAAGGTAATAACTGTTTCTTTAGATTATGATGTTGATAGGATAGAAGAATTTATTGAAAAAAGAAAGATTAAGAATAATGAATCATTTGTAGTTAATGTGGTCAAAGAAGCAATTAAAGATGGTTTAAAAAGATTAATCTTACCTAGTGTTGAAAGGGAAATAAGAAGTGAATTAAAAGAAAAGGCTGAGGATGTATCAATTGATAATTTTAAAGATAATTTAGAACACTTACTTTTAACGCCACCAATTAAAGAAAAAGTAGTACTTGGGTTTGATCCGGCTTTTAGAACAGGTTGTAAATTAGCGGTCTTAGATCCTAAAGGAAATGTCTTAAAAATAGAAGTTATCTATCCAACGGAACCCCATTTAAAAATAGAAGAATCAAAGAAGATACTATTAGATTTAATTGAAAAATATGATATTGATGTTATTGCGATTGGTAATGGAACAGCGTCTCGAGAATCAGAGAAGTTTGTAGCGGATGCTATTAAAGATGCTAAAAGAAAAGTTGATTATATTATTGTCAATGAAGCAGGGGCTTCTGTATATTCTGCTTCTAAATTAGCTATTGCTGAATTCCCTAATTTAACTGTTGAAAAAAGGAGTGCTATTAGTATTGGTAGAAGATTACAAGATGCTTTGTCAGAACTAGTCAAGATTGATCCTAAAAGTATAGGTGTAGGTCTATATCAACATGACGTAACACCTAAAAAACTGGATGAAGCTTTAACCTTTGTTGTAGAAAAGACAGTTAATAGAGTAGGAGTTAATATTAATACTGCATCTTTCTCTATTCTTTCCTATATATCTGGATTAAGTAAAAAAGTGATTGAAGAAATACTTAAGACGAGGGAAGCTTTAGGTAAATATAAGTCTAGAGAAGAGATAAAAGAAGTTAAAGGAGTAACTACGAAAGTTTATGAACAAGCCATTGGTTTCATTAGAATAGTTGATGGTGATAATGCTCTAGATAAGACAAGAATTCATCCTGAAAGTTATGAGAAAACAGAAAAATTATTGAAGTCTTTAGATTTAACTACTAGTGATATAGGTACAACTAAATTAAAAGAAAAATTAGACGAAATAAATCTATTAGAAAAGGCTCGGGAATTAGCTATTGATGAATATACTTTAAAAGACATTATTGATGCTTTAAAGGCACCTGATAGAGATCCTCGTGATGATATGCCTAAACCAATTTTAAAGAGTGATATTCTTACTATTGATGATCTTCATATTGGTGAGAAATTACAAGGTACTGTTCGTAATGTTGTTGATTTTGGGGCTTTTATTGATATTGGATTACATGAAGATGGTTTAGTTCATATATCAAAAATGTCTAATAGTTTTGTTAAGCATCCATCAGATATTCTATCAGTCGGTGATATTGTAACTTGTCATGTAATAGATATTAATAAAGAAAAAGAAAAAGTTAGTCTTTCTTTAATTGACTAATGTGGTAAAATAAAAAGAGAGTGGTGGTGGTACTATGCCAAAAAAGAAATTACGTTTATATACAAAGATATTCTTCTGTATAGTTTATTTGCTGGTAATGGGAATTTTATTCTTCTCAGCTTATAAATTATATATGAGTGATAAAAAAGAAGTTGCTTGGGATAAAGTTATCAGTACTACTAATAAGACATCACTAACTATTTCTAAAATGAGTGAAGCTTTTGCGAAGATTGATAATAAACAGATTCATTTTGTAATAGTAGAAGATAAGAACAAGGTATATCGCTCTTATTTAATAGCGATTTCTAAAAAGGATTATAAAAAGTATAAACCAATAATAGATTATTCTTACGAGAGAACAAAAGAAAAACAAAAACCATTAATTGTAAAAGGATATCCGCAGATAATTAGTAACAAGTTAAAAGAATTAACTCTTAAGAATTATAAGAACTTTTTACCTAATGATAATAAAGTTAAATTAAATGAAAAGAACTTTGATAAGTATATGACTAATACGTATTTAGATACAACTATTAAAAAAGTAGAGAAGACTAATTATATTGTTATTACTTTACTTGTATTAATTGTGCTTCTATTTATCTTACTTTTACTAACATTAATAGATAGAGATATGATAGTAAATAAAGCTTCTAAAGCTCTAGAAAAGGAACAAAAGAAATA
>JAFRCD010000001.1 GCA_017404555.1 Bacilli bacterium | reverse complement strand
TTATATTAAAAAAATTTAATTATAAAATTAAAAACAGTGTATTAAAAAAGTATAGAAATATAATTAAAAATTTAATAAAATTATAAAAACTAAAAAATAATTAAAACTATCAATACCACTATTACGATAATTATAGTAATAATTAGTACCAATTATATAATTGAATAAATCATAAAATTCTTTATTGTTCTTTTTAATCATGAATTTATAGTCGTTCATCATAGTATCAGTATATAAAAGACTATATTTAGAAAATTTCTTCTTAGCATAATAATCATATACTTCTCGATCAAGAACAATAATATTATCATCAGCTTTAGATAATAAATTATTGATGTTTTTACAAGGTTTTAAATTAGCTTTAGAATTATTCTTAAAATAATTATATAAAGCATTATCTTTTAATAAATAAACATCTTTATCTTTTAATGATTCTAATGAACTTACAACATTACCAGTTTTATTTCTACTAATTACAACATAATCTTCAATAAAAGTAGAATTAGTCGCTAAATAGTCTTTGGTTGGTAAGTTATAATAATCAAAATAAATATCTACTTGTTTGTTATCAATAGCTTTCTTTAATTCATCAATATTTTTATATTTCTTATATTCAAAAGTAATATCTGTAAGGCGTGCTATACGATCAATATATTCACCAGCAATACCAGATACCTTCTTCTTAGATTTTTTTTCATAAGGAGTATTTTCAATATAACCATAGATATAGTTTTTAGATACTAGTTTATCACGATCTCTAGAACCAATCTTATTCTCTTTAATATAATAATTAAAGTAAGTATCATTGTAATATTCAATATAGTTAGTATCTTTCCATTTACTATAGTATTTCTTAACAATATTATTTAATTCAGGATCATTTCCTAAAGTTAAAACAACATTTTTAGTAAGTTCAGTAAAATAATAATTAATAAAGTACTTGTCACTACTAATAGTATAATTTAGATACATAATATTAGGAACAATAACCATATTAACTTCGTCACTATCTAGAGCTTTATATATGTCTTCAATAGTATCGTAACTCTTATAGGAAATATTAGAAGCACTTTTTAAATAATAACTAATGTCTTCTAAATCATTTTTAAACACACCGAAAGTAAGATTCTTTAAATCATCGATATGAGAAATACGGACATATTTTTTACCAATAGCCACATATCCATCTTGGAAGATTAAAAGATCTTTATCAGTCATTTTCTGATTATTATCTAAGATTCTAATTCGATATGAATCAGTAGTTGGTTTAGTCTCTTTTAAATAAGGAATCTTGTTAAATTCAATACCTACAGTCTTTTCAAAATCCTTGACAAAATCAAATAAGACACCAGCACCATTCATTCCGTAAAGAGGATAATTATTAACGATTTCAAAGTCAATAGTCTTATCAACATTTTCTTCTACCCAATGCTTTTCATTAATAGTAAGAGTTGTTTTAGCATCCTCTTTATTGTAATATCTATAAGCCAAAATAAACGCTATTAAAGCGATTATTAAGGGAATAATAATATACTTTTTCTTCATATACTATCACCTATCTTTTGTCCAAGAAAAGTTATCTTTAGTATGTTGCTTGTAACCTATAATAGGGAAACTAGCATCATTAGCATCTTTCTTAATGATAATTTCTGTATCAAAATATTTATTCTGTTTACTAGATATCTTATTCTTAACAATATCAGCTAAACTCTTAGCGTCATTAGCTAAAACACTATCTTCAACAGTAACAGTTACTCTAAGAATCCGTCCTTGAGTTCTTACAACAGCTTTTTTAACCATACCGTCACTTTCTAATTTAGACTTAATACTGTCTTTTAAATCATTATTGATTTTTACTTTTTTAATACCTGCTAAACGATCTCCATAAGCAGCACCACTAGCTTGCTTAGGTAAGAAAATATTCTTTAATTGAACTATCATGATTAACAATAATACTAATACTATTAAAGCAACCACCATAAATTTATGAGCTTTTATATATTCCATTTTTTCAACTCCTCTATTATAGATTATTATACACTAGTTATTCTTCTTTTTCAATTGTAACTTTTCAATTAAAATTTTATTAACCATCGCTGGATTAGCCTTACCCTGTGAGGCCTTCATAATCTGACCCATCAAGTATTTAAGAGCCCTGTCATGACCATTTAAATAATCCGTAACACTAGCTTCATTTGCAGAAATTACTTGATCAACCAAATCACTTAATTCATTACTATCAGTGATATTAGCAATACCTTTTTCTTTAATTATTTCTTCTAATGAAAGATCTTTTTCTAAGACATCTTCTAAAATATCTTTAACATTTCTACTAGTTAGACTATTATCAGAAACTTTATTTACTAAGGAAATAAATTTATCTTTAGTAAGTTTAGTATCAGCAATAGTTATTTCTAATTTGTTTAAATAGGAAGCAATATCACCTAATAATAAATTAGAAGCCGTCACTAGATCTATTTCTTCATCAAGGAAACTATTAAAGAATTTTGACAGAGATAAATTGTTGATTAGTTTATTACTACTTATGTCATTTAACCCCTTTTCATGATAAATCCTTCGTAACTCATCTGGTAGTAAAGGAATATCTTTTTTAATACTTTCAATTCTTTCATCATCAAGATAAACATAAGGAATATCTGGTTCAGGAAAATAACGATAATCATTAACTGTTTCTTTATAACGCATTAAAACTGTCTTGTTTAATTTATCATCAAATCTACGGGTTTGAGCTCTAATACTTTCGTTGTTTTCATACATTTCAATTTGTTCTTTAGCACATTGTTCTAAAGCTAAAACAACATTAGAAATAGAACCAATATTTTTAATTTCAATCTTTTCGTTTAATTTATCTTGTTCTTTTTTACGTACTGATATATTTGCATCACATCTCATTGATCCTTCTTCCATTTTACAGTCTGATATATCAGCATAAAGCATTAATTCCTTTAGTTTTTCTAGATAAAGTTTGGCATCAATTGGATCATCAATACAAGCTTTAGTAACAATCTCTAAAAGAGGAACTCCTGCTCTATTGAAATCCAAAAGGCTTTCATTTTGACGATGCGTACTCTTAGCAGTATCTTCTTCTAAATGAATATCACTAATTTCAATTCTTTTTACTTCTCCATCTCGCTCTATTTCAACATAACCATCATAACCAATAGGTGTTCTGCTCTGAGTTATCTGATAACCTTTAGGAAGATCGGGATAGAAATAATTCTTACGATCAAAATGCATCTTTTTATTAATTTTACAATTTAAGATAATAGCCGCTTTAATACCAAGATTAATTACTTCTTCATTCATAATTGGTAAAACCCCTGGATAACCCAAATCTATTTCATTAATCAAAGTATTGGCACTACTACCAAAGCCATTAATACTAGATGAGAAAATTTTATTTTTACTCTTTAGCTCTAAATGAACTTCTAATCCAATAGTTTTTAAATAATTATTCATCTTTATCACCTCTTGGATCTAAGTCTAAGGATAATTCTTTTTCAATAAAACTACCCAATTTATAGATAAGAGCCTCATCTTCTGGTTTACCAATTATCTGCATTCCAATAGGAAGATCGTTACTAAAACCAATTGGTAAGCTCATAGCTGGAAGTCCTGCCATATTAACAGGAATAGTTAAAACATCATCCATAAAAGATTTATTAGGATCATCTAAATCACTATTTAAATCATAGGCTACCGTAGTTGTAGTTGGTCCAATTAAAAGATCATAACTATTAAATTTATCTAAGAAGGAATTACGCATAGCATTTCTTATTCTTAAAGCATTGTTGTAATAAACATCAACATTTTCACCACTCAAAAGATAACTACCTACCATAATTCTTCTTTTTACTTCTTCACCAAAGCCTTGGCTTCTAGTTTTATAATATAAATCATCAATATTATCAATATCTTTAGCAGCATATCCATATCTAATACCATCAAAACGAGCTAAATTAGAAGATGCTTCTCCTAAAGCAATAATTTGATACAAAGGTACACATTTATCGATATAGTCAATATCAACATAATCTATAGTAGCTCCTTTTTCTTCTAAAAGAGAAACTATTTCCTTAAACTTATCTAAAATATCTTTATCAATGACATCACTAATATAGAATTTAGGAATACCTATTTTCATACCTTTAATATCTTCACCAATTAATCTTGTAAAGTCTTCATTGGTATCACTACTAGTTAAATCATTTTTACTTTTCTTACAAATAGCATTTAATAATAAAGCATTCTCATAAACATTTCTAGTCATTGGTCCAATTTGATCTAAGCTAGAAGCAAAAGCAATTAGACCATAACGAGATACTCTTCCATAAGTAGGCTTTAAGCCAACAGTACCACAAAAAGCTGATGGCTGTCTAATAGATCCTCCTGTATCACTACCTAAAGCAAAAGGTACTAAACGAGAAGATATACAAGCAGCATTACCTCCAGATGATCCACCTGGTACTTTAGTTTTATTCCAAGGATTCTTAACTGGTCCAAAGTATGAAGTCTGATTAGAAGAACCCATAGCAAATTCATCCATATTGGTTTTACCAATAATAACCATATTCTTTTCATTAATTAGTTCTACAACATCAGCATTATAAGTAGGATTGAAATTATTAAGCATCAAAGAACCAGCAGTAGTTTTAATATTTTTAGTAACGATATTGTCTTTAATAGCAATAGGTATACCAAAAAGTAAATTATCAACTTCTTTATCATCTAATTCTTCAGCTTTCTTTAAAGCTTCTTCTTTACAAAGAGTAATAAAAGCATTTAAATCACTATTTTCAATTCTCTCAATAGCTTCTTTAACTAAATCACTAACTTTAATCTCTTTTTTCTTTAGAAGTTCATTTATTTCTTTAATATTCAAATCTAAATACTTACTCATGATCAATCACCACCGGAACTTTAATATAGTTGCCACTAGTATCATTGGCATTAGCTAGTATTTCTTTGGGGTTACTAATAGAGTCAGTAATACTTTCTAAAGGGCACACTGAAGAAGTAGGACTAATCAATATATCCCCTTCGATTTCAATTTCTTTAATTTTTTCAATTTCAGCAAATATTTTCTTTAAACTAACTTGGTATTTTTCTAATTCTTCTTTACTTATTTCAATCCGCGCTAGTTTAGCGACATGCATTACTTCTTCTTCGGTTAATTTATCCATAATAACCTCCCTTTTTAGCTATCATTATTATACCACAAAAAATAACCTCTTGGAGGTTATTTTCAATTATTTTTAAGATCCAAAACAATTCTTTAGAGTTAAGGTATTAGGTTTCCTTTTACTCTTCATTTCAAATTTAGTAACTGTACCTAAAACAGTAACATTATCACCTTTAATATAATCACTTACTAAGGCATTAGATGACCACATTTTACATACTATGTTTAAAGTATAGTCACCATCAGGATCTTTATAGTGTAAAGTAAGTTCGTTATTGAGATCGTTACCCTCTAAAACTTCTCCACTAATTCGCATAAATTTCTTAGATATTTTCTTATATGTTTCTTTAGGCTTGTTGTTAAGATCTAGAGCTAAATCTAGAGTTGAATAATCAATTGGCTCTACATAGTATTTTAATCCCCAGCTACCTACTTCCATGTCTTTACGACCAATACTCTGATCATATTTAATAACTTTATAGAACAAACCATAGTATTCTTTAGTACCACCATCAGAATGAGTCTTCGTCTTAATAGCAAAGAATGGTCCTTTTTCATATTTAGATACTAAAACATAGTCAATAGCAGATAAAACTACTAAGGCAACAATAACTAAGCAGATAATATTAACTATTTTCTTAGGACCCTTTTCTTTTTTCTTTGAAGTCTTTACTTTCTTAACTTTTTCTAATTTAGGTACGTTAGTATTCACTTTTTTAGGCTTAGTTGCAGCCTTCTTTTTACTTGTCTTCTTCTTGTGTGTATCTCCATAAAAACCACTAGGCATAATACCACCTCTTTTTCGTTATTATTTTATCATAAATACCAAAAAAAAGAAACACTTTTACAGTGTTTCTATTTCTTCTTTTACTTCTGTTTCTTTCTTATTTAAATACTTTTCTAAATAAGTTTTAATTTCTTCTTTTTTAAATGGTTTTGCTACATAATCAATAAATCCTTCTGATATGTACTTTTCCTTAGAACCAGCTTCAGTATCAGCAGTAACTGCGATAACAGGAGTATTAAATCCTTCAATTTCTCTTAATTTAGTAAAGGTTGTCTCTCCACTCATCTCAGGCATCATAATATCCATTAAGATAAGATCATATTTTTCACCATTATTAATTTTATCTAAACATTCCTGTCCGCTAAGAGCTGTATCAATATTATCAATAAGTTCTTCTAAAGCTTTCTTAGCCACAACAATATTTAAGTTATTATCATCTACTACTAATATTTTACCGTCTATTTTTTCTTGTCTTTTTGAAGGTGTTGCTGGTACATTAGGCGTTTCTTGACTAACTGGAGTATGTAAAGTCTTTATTCTCTGTGGTATTTGGGCAACGAATATTGACCCCTTACCAAATTGAGAGGAAACATTAATATTACCACCCATCATTTCAACTAAATTTTTCGTAATAGCAAGTCCTAAACCAGTACCTTCAGTAGTAGAATTTTTTTCAGCATCAAGACGTTCAAACTTAGTAAATAGTTTCTCAACATTTTCTTTCTTGATTCCACGACCAGTATCTTGACAAGATACTTTTAATAAAGAAATATTATTCTGATTGATACAATCTATTCTTAAATTTATTTCACCTTGATCAGTGTACTTAATGGCATTAGTTAATAAGTTGTTTATTATCTGTTTAACTTTGCCAGAATCGCCCATAAGTTCATACGGAATATCTTCGGCAATATGTAGATTAAACTTAATTGGTTTATCTCCAATTTTAGTAGATGTTATTTTTGTTAATTTTTCTATTTCTTCTTTAGGATTATATGTTCCTTCAACAATATCCATTTTTTCACTTTCAATTTTACTAATATCAAGAATATTACCAACTATTTCTAATAGTGTTTCTGATGAAGCAAGAATGAGTTCAGAATCCTCTTTAATACGCGCTGTATCACCACTATCAATATAATCTCTTATATCTTCAGAGAACCCAATAATAGCATTTAATGGGGTTTTAATCTCATGTGACATTGAAGATAAGAAATCACTCTTAGCTCTATTTGCTTTTTCAGCATGAATCTTAGCTGCTTCTGTTTCATGTAACATTTTCAAATCTGGATTTTCTATTGTAAAGAACATGATGTATAGTGTAAAACCAAATGTAGCAGTAGCAATTAGAATTGATGGATTAATAGTTTGTAGAATAACGTTTACAATAAGCATCATCATTGTTGTATAGATAGGCACAAATTGTTTTTTGAATCTACTTCTATTAAGTATTAATAATATCAACCAAATTACTGTACCTGTTCCTATAGATACTTTCAATAATGTAACTGCTGGACCATAGCTATAATTAATATCTCCTTCGTGCGTTAGATACATTGGAAGTGTCAAATATAATATGGTCCCTATAATCATAACTATATATATTATACTTTTAAAAATTTTATAGTTTTTCGCCCCTGTTTCTTCTTTATCTTTTGCTCTGGCTATGTAGTATGTGTATATTGTTAAATAGCAGAACCATATATATAATCCAACTAAGTATATTCTTCCCAAAATGACTGTTAACGGACTATCAACGCCTATATTTCTAAAAGATATTTGAAGAAGAATTTCAATAATAAAGGTTATTATAATCTCTACTGTCATAATTCTAAATATCTTATTTTCTTCGGATTCAATTCTCTTTTTGGATTTAAATACTATTAATAATAAGCAAATATAAAGTAATCCTTGAAATAAGAATAAAATATTCCACATACAAGCCACCTACCTTAATCTATTATAACACAAAAAAAGCAAATTTTACATTCGCTTTTTTAATACTTTTTCTTCTTTCTTTGCCATCTCTTTGACTGCACCAAATTCTGTTTCTTGTAAATCAACTCTATACTCTTTTCCATCAATCACTTTTACATAATTATCTCTATCGTGATACATGCTGTTTCTATCCATTTTGGCAGTTGTAGGAGAAATTGTAAATGCTTTTTCATGTTCTTTATATCCATCTATTTTAACGTTACCTTCAAAAGACGCTTCTAAGTATTTGTCAATTGATTCTAACTCGTTGTTTTTATCACCATAGAAATTTGGTTCAAATATAATATGAGCTAATAATGCATTTGTTTTATCCACTAGTGGTACTGAAAAAACTACTACATCTAATATGTTGGTGTCTTCTCTTATTTTATTTGCTATATCAAAAAGATATACTTCCTTTCCGTTGACTAAAGTTGTTTTATCTTTTTTTCTACCATAAACATATAAATATCCTTCTTCATCTATTTCAGCCATATCACCGGTATGAAGCCAATCATCTTGTAAAGCTTCTGCAGTTAATTCGGGTTTGTTATAATATCCTTTCATTACTACAGTATCATCACCCATGTATAATTCACCACGCTCATTATATCCAAGCTCATTTCCTTTTTCATCAAAAATTCCTGCTCTTACATTTGGTAAAGGCAATCCAACACTTATAGTTGGTTTTAATCTATTTCTTTTGGATTTAACATCCTCTTTATCAACTGAATAAATAGAAAAGAATTCAGACATACCATATCCATTAAAGATAGAAACCGGTGAGCCACAAAACTTTAGGATTTGATCCATAGACTCTAATTCCCTCGGTGTAATTCCTTCTCCACCAATTCCTGGGAATCGTAAAAAGTCCAAGTTTGGTATTCCCTTTTTTTGGGCATCTTCTTTCAACTGACTGAAAAACTTCTTCCAAAAGCTTCCCGTCATAATTGCAACTTGTGGTTTATAATGTAGGACTTGTGAATAAAATGTATTCTCGTTCAATCTTGGATCATCAATTATTGTCATACCTTTATATAATGGTAAAAGGTACAAACAAAACAAAGCTGTTGATGCCGTAGGTGGCATGTTGGTAAGAACGTTTTCTCCATAATTGAATGGCATTTCTGCTGCTACACATTTCCCAAGCTGTGTAACTGCCGCCTCATTTGTTGTCATTATCCCCTTAACCTGGCCATCTATAGTAGAACCACTACTACTTGTAATAAATGCTGTTCTTTCTTTTTTAAATTCTTCTTTATACTTTCCACTATAAGCATCTGCCATTTCCATCATGTCTTTTGAATGTAAAAACTTCTTAGACGAAGGCATTTTAGACTTGTTTTTAACTGCCTCTAGATGACTTTTAAATTTAACAACTTGTTTTAATGGTGGTAAAACTCCATCAGCAGCACTTACAGAGATAACATATTTAAATCTGTCATCACTAAATACATCTTTTACGTTATTCCACATTCCATCATATACAATAGCTACCTTTGACTCAGATGTCTCTCTTTCAAAGTCTTCTTTAGTCTCTGTTAGTTTTAAGGAATAAGAAACTGCACCTATTTGATTTAACGCTAAAATCATAGCACATACATCTGGAAAGAAAGTTCCATAAATTGGTACTACTTCATCGGCTTCTACTCCTATTTCTCTAAAAGCTTTGGCCCATTTTTCTATTAGTAATTTAAAATCATCTCTACTTAGTGTTGAATTAAAATATTTTAAAGCTGGTATTTCTTTTTGTTCATCAAATTTATCTATAATAGTATCAGATATTGATTTGGTTCTATCAATACTTTCAGCTATTTCTCTAGCACCCGGTTGATAGTTTCTCATCCACGGTTCATCTATTGATGAGTATCCTGTTAAGCCTTTATCAAAATACCTTTTCTGTTCTTCAGAAATATTTAGTATTTTACTTATTTCCTCAATTTTAGCTACATCTTTTTTGTTAATAGCTTCTTTTAAATCTAGTTTTAATTTTTCTAATAGTTTTATGTCCATTTTTACCTCCATAAGCTTTCTTTTAATGCTTTTTATTCTAGCATTACTGTTTATATTTGTCAAAACTATATTAATTATAGCATAAATACTATTATAGTATTTTTCTTAATTAAGAAGACACGCATAGTAAATGCGTGCCAACCCCTTATTCTTTTTTATAAATCACTTTAAATATTCAAGCAATTTTTCTTCATTCCAAATTTCTATTCCTAATTCTTTGGCTTTATCATATTTACTTCCAGGATCTTTACCGACAATTACTAAATCAGTTTTTTTAGATACTGAAGAAGTAGCACTACCACCCATTGATTCTATTAGGTCTTTTATCTCTTCACGCGAATAGTTTTCTAAGGAACCAGTTACTACTACTGTCTTATCAGTAAAGATAGTTTTTTCTGTACTTTCTTTTAAACTAGTAGTCATATTTAATCCTAGTTCTTTTAACTTTTCAATTAACTCTTTGTTTTCTTCTAAATAAGATACTAAAGACTCAGCAATAATAGATCCTACATCTTTAATATTAGTTAATTCTTCTATAGTTGCCTTTTGTAAATTGTCCATTGTTTGATAGTGAAGTGCTAGTATTTTAGCTGTTTTACTACCAACATTTTTAATTCCTAAAGCAAATAATAGTTTTTCTAGAGGATTGTTTTTAGACTTTTCAATAGCCTTTAACATATTATCAATTGACTTTGTACCAAAACCTTCTAATCGCTCTAACTCCTCTTTTTCTTTTTTTAGATTGTAAATATCAGGAATAGTTTTAATATAACCAAAGTTATAGAAATCTTCAATTATTCTATCGCCTAAACCTTCAATATTCATAGCATCTCGTGAAGCAAAATGAATTAGGTTTTCCACTTTTCTAGCTGGACAATCTTTATTAAGACAATAATAATCTACTTGTCCTTCTATTTTAGTTAATTTAGTTCCACACATTGGACAATTACTTATCATTTGAAAATCTTTTTCTCTACCTGTTCTTCTTTCTTTCTTGGCTTCTATTACCTCTGGTATAACATCTCCTGCTTTTCTAATTGAGACAATATCTCCTATTTTTAAATCTTTTTCAATAACATTATCTTCATTATGAAGAGTTGCGCGTGATACTGTTGAACCGGCTACTATAGCTGGTTCTAAAACAGCATTAGGTGTTATTTGACCAGTTCTACCAACTGTAAAGATAATATCTTTTAATTTAGTTAGAACTTCTTCAGCTGGAAATTTATAAGCTGTTGCCCATTTAGGATATTTAGCTGTATAACCTAAAGTCTGTTGTTCATCTACACTATTTACTTTAATAACTATACCATCAATATCATAAGGAAGATCTGCTCTTATTTCACCTTTTTCGGTAATAAAATCTAATACCTCATCAATATTATTTACTAATTTATTATTAGGATTAGTCTTAAAGCCTAAACTCTTCATATATTCTAAGGCTTCCATATGTGTATGAATATTATAATCCAAAGGATTAGGCAAATGATAAATAAAGCAATCTAATTTTCTTTTAGCAGCAATCTTTGAATCTAATTGTCTAATTGAACCAGCTGCGGCATTACGACAATTAGCTAGTAGTGGTTTTCCTTCTTTTTTTCTCTCTTCATTAATCTTCTTTAAAGTCTCTTTGTTCATGAAGATTTCACCACGTACTTCAATAGATACTTTTTTGCTTAAGGTAAGAGGGATTGTTTTAATGGTTTTAACATTATGGGTAATATCTTCTCCTACTACTCCATCTCCTCTAGTAGCAGCTCTAACTAGTTTACCATCTTCATAGTGAAGAGAGACTGATAGTCCATCTATTTTTAATTCACAGACATATTTAGGATTTATCTTTTCTTTTTAATTCTTTCATCAAAACTAATTAATTCATCTTCGGTGAAAACATCGCTTAATGATAACATAGGAATTGAATGAGTTACTTTTTTGAAAGTATCAATTACTTCTCCACCAACTCTATTAGTAGGAGAATTCTCTTGTTTTAACTCAGGATACTTTTTTTCTATTTCTTCTAATTCTCTTAAATATTTATCAAACTCTTGGTCAGTAATTTTAGGATTGTCATTAACATAATAATCATAGTTAGCATCATTAAGTATTCTAGTTAATTCTTCTACTCTTTGTCTTTCTTTTTCCATGTTTATCACCTATATTAATTTTACCAAATTTTTAATAATTTTGCATTAAAAAAGAAAGAATTATCTTCTTTCTTCATATAACAATTCATCACTTCCTATTTTGACATCTCCTGGTGCGGTTAAAGAGGCAACTATAGCTGTTTTATAATCAACCATTATGTTCTCTTTATTAACATGGAAAGTTAATTTAATTTCCCCTTTCATATAATCTTTAATATGCTTATTATTCATAAAAATATATTGATTAGTACTTTTATTATAGTAATAAGTAAAATCTGCATCTTTATTAGTACTATTCTTATCTTGAGCAATGTTTTTATCAATATTAACTTTCATTTGATCATCTCTGTAATTACCCAATCCATTTACTTTTATAACTAGATCATTAGGAGCATAACCATTATCACGAACATCACGAATATCATATTTTACTACTAACGTTACCTCTTCAACGTTTTTAGCATTCTTACTTTCATCTGTCTTTCTATGTAATACTTTACTAGTATCTTTTGTCTTATCATATCTTAAACTAATCTTAAAATCATCATTAGAATAAGCTAGTGAGTTAACTAGTACTAAAACTAATAAAACCGCTGATAGAATTATTATATTTCTTTTACTAAAAATTGTATACATCATAGTTTATCACTCCTATTTCTTGGGATTTATTATTTCTTCTACATTACCAAAATTATCATATGTAAGCTTAAATCTAGCCTCAGTATCTTTATTATTTATATAAGTAAAGTATGGTTCTAAATCAATAGTAAAAGCATAAGCTTCTTTATTTATATCAGTTCTAATAACTATCTTATTAGTTTCATCATCAATATCTATTTTTTTACCATCTAAAAGTTCAGTAAGAGTAGTTGTACTAATTTCATAATTTAAGTCTAATTCTTCACTTTTATACTCTGTCTTAGATATATAAGTTGCTTTATCTAAAATCTTTTCTAAATTATCAATATCAGTAATATAAGAATATTTATTGGGATTTTCAGTCTTTACCCAAGTACCATTTTCTTTCTTTAAACATTCTTTACTATTTTGATAGAAACTTGTAACTTTACCATTTTCTTTTACTTCAAAACTTTCAATATTACCGTTTCTTTCACCATCAATTACTTTTTCCTCAGTACCTATTTTTAAATCATATACATAATGATAATTACCTTTTTTTAATTGATTTAGACTATACTTACTACCAATAAGATTTTCTTTTTGGATAGAAGTATTATTTCCATTTAGTCGTACCATAATAATTATAATTAAGAAAAAAACAAAGTAAAACGCAAAGAACAAGACCATTTTTTTCTTAGGGTCTTTACGAGCTTCTTTAATATAAGTAATAATACTAGCAATTTTACTTTTCTTTGGTTCCATAGACACTCCTAATTAATTCTTTTATTAAGTAAACTTTCTTTTTTAACTCCATTTAAATAGTCTTTACCAGAAGAAGGTTTTTTACCTTCAACTTGTAGTTTAGTAATTACTATTTCTCCATTAGTTGTACTAATAGCGAAACCATCTGAATAAATATTAGAAATAATAGATGGCTCTTTAGTCTTTTCATCTTTTTTATAAGACTCATAGACTTTTACTCTTTTATTATCCATCATAAAGTACCCTGCTGGTACTGGTGATAAGCCTCTTATTTTATTAAACACTTCTTCTTTAGTTTGATTAAAATCAATTAACTCATCAGTTTTTTTAATGATAGGTGCCAAAGTAGCTTCATCATCATTTTGTTTAATTCGTTCATTAGTACCAGCAAAAATAGTTGGTAGAACTTCTCGTAATAGTTTTTCACCACATAATGATAATTTATTAGAAAGAGTTTCTAAATTATCTGTTTCTTCTATTTCTACTTCTTCTTTTTTAATCATGTCACCAGTATCCATTCCTTTATCCATGTACATAATAGTGATACCAGTTTTTTCTTCTCCATTCATGATTGCCCGTTGAATTGGTGCACCACCACGATACTTAGGTAAAAGTGAGCCATGAACATTAATACATCCATATTTAGGAATATTTAATATTTCTTCTGGAACAATTTGTCCATAAGCACAGGTAACAATCATATCAGGATTTAACTCTTTAATCTCCTCAGTAATTTCTCTTACTTTTATTGGTTGCATTAGGTGAACACCTTTTTCTTTGGCAAAAGCCGCTGTTGGAGTATCAACAATTATTTTCTTTCTCCCTACTTCTTTATTGGGTTGAGAAATAATTCCAATTAAATTAACACTTTCATATAGACAGTTTACAATTGGTAAAGCAAACTCTGGTGTTCCCATAAATATTACTCTTTTATCTTGCATAGTTATCATCTCCTATTGATAGAAACCTAATAATATTAAAATTATTCCAACTAACACTAAAATTATCCCTAATAGGAAAACTATTGTTAGTCCACCATAGTTATTAGCAAAAGCAAAACCAAATCCCATAGATGGAGTTTCCTCTTCTTCTTTTTCTTTTTCTGGAAAGATTTCTTCAAATCCTTCTTCATCTCCAAAATACACTTTTTTATAACCAGCTAATTTAACAAATTTATAATCATTAGGATTTAATTTAACACTTATCTTTTCATGTTTATATCTACTCTCTAATATTTTTTCAATACTAAAGGAAACATCTTCTTTATGACAATTATCTAAAATAGCTTGATAGTGATCTAAATAATTCTTAGAAAGAGAACTTCTTTTAATAAACATAATATAAGGACTACAAGTATTACATTTATAAAGCTTCCATTCTTTTTCAAAGAAAGCTAGTACTTTTTCTTTTTCTTGATTAGTTAGACCAGCATTATTAGATAGTCTTTTAATATTATCTAAACAAGCTACTTTGTCTTTTTTATAAAAGGCATTGCGATCATACTTATTTTCAAGTAAGTACTCATTAGTAGAAGTAAAAGTATTTAAATATTTAGGCATATTTAAAGCATTGAAATAAGCAATTAATGGGGAATCAGTAATATCAATGGCATAATTATGATTTTCATTTAACCCATCAAAAATTTTACCCATACCATGATTCTTAAAGATGGCATCAATTTCTTTAACTTCTTCCAAGTTATAATAAGCTTCACTACTATCAATACCAGTATTTTTAATTTCTTCTAAATATTCTGCTGGAAAGCTATGGAAAATATAACCGTTTTGAATATATCGTTCATAAATATACTTGATAATAGCTTTTTTATTTTCAGGACTATCAGTATCTTCTAAATTAAGTTTAGAAGCAATTAACTTACCTAAAGTTTTATTAAGTCCCAAATAAAGATCATTACCAGTATTAAACTTTTTCATAATTCTTCTAAGTTGGGCCACATATTCATCTATTAAGTCTGGATCACCAACAATAATATCAAATTTAATCAAAGCATCCATGGCAAATAAAAGACCATATTGATTCTTAAGGAAAAGGTCTTCTTCAAACATTTCTGAAGTTGTGGTGTTGACAAATCTAGAATCCGTTAAGCATTCTCTTAAAAAATCTAAGACATCAGCTCGTTCTAAGAATTTCTCAATCATTTTACCACCACCTCTACTATATATATAAGTATATCAAAATATATCTTTTTTTACAATTATTAAAAGAGATAATATATCTCTTTTAAAAGTGTCTAGGATTAAAATCAATATCAATTTTGATATTATTGTTCCCTTTATAATGATCAATAAGTTTATTCAAAGTGTCATTAAGTCTTTCTTCATACTTGTATTTTAAGATAATAGAAAGACGGAAATTATTGTTTAATTTATAGGGATTACTAATAGAAGGACCAAGAATAATAGTCTCTTTTAAGTTTCTTTTTAAAGCTCCAATAATTTTTTTGGTCTCTAGACTAAGTAAATCCTCTTTTTTACTACTTACTCTAATATGAACAAGATAATAATATGGTGGATATTTTAAATTTCTGCGAATCATCATTTCTTGTTGATAGAATTTTTCATAGTTATGTTCATTTAATAGTTTTATGGCATAATGGTCAGGATTATAAGTCTGAATAACAACTTCTCCTTTGTTTCTTCTACCACTACGTCCCGCCACTTGTAAAAGTAGCGAGAAAGTATTTTCACTACTTCTAAAATCAGGAATATTTAAAGAAGTATCAGCATTAATTACTCCAACTAAAGTAACATTAGGAAAATCTAATCCCTTAGCGACTACTTGAGTACCTAATAAGATATCGGCTTCATGGTTTTTAAAAGTATTAATTATCTTCTCATGCATACCTTTTCTACTAGTAGTATCAAAATCCATTCTGATGACTTTATTATCAGGAAATAAGTTTTTCAATTCCTCTTCTATTTTTTGGGTACCAACCCCTAAATCTTTTAAGGCGTGTTCCTGACAGTTGGGACATTTATCATAAAATTTAGTCGCATAACCACAATAATGACAGCGTAAATTATGGGAAGTTTTATGATAAGTTAGTGTTATATCACAGTGTGGACACTTAATAACCTCACCACAATTTTGACAAGTGACAAAAGAAGAATAACCTCTTCTATTCAAAAGAAGGATGACTTGTTCTCCTCTAGCTAGTTTTTCCTTCATCTTTTCAATTAATGTAGAAGAAAAGTGTCCCTGCATAGACTTGATTTCTTTATTTAAATCAACAATCTCGATAGCTGGTAAAGTAGTATTAATTCTATTCTTTAAAGTTAATAGTTTATAAACTTTTTTATTCGCTCTAGCAAATGATTCTAAAAGTGGAGTTGCAGAACCTAGTATAAGCGGAATATTATTATCTTTGGCTCTAATTTTAGCAATATCAATCGCATTATAGCGAGGTGTAGAATCTTGTTTATAAGACTCACTATGCTCTTCATCAATAACCACAATACCTAAATTACTAATGGGCGCAAAAACAGCACTTCGAGCCCCAATTACAACATCAGCTTCCCCTTTACTAATTCTTCGATATTCATCATACTTTTCTCCTTCAGAAAGAGATGAATGTAAAGTTGCAATACTTGTACCAAAACGTTTTTCAAAACGATCTATCATCTGTTCAGTAAGAGAAATCTCAGGTACTAAAACAAGAGCTCTTTTTCCTTTTTCAAGAGCTTTTTCAATCAACTCCATATATACTTCAGTCTTACCACTACCAGTAACCCCATATAATAAATAAGTATTAAAACGATCCATATCTACTTTTCTAACAACCTCTTTTTGTTCAGCAGTTAAAGGATGTTTTTTAACTTTTTCATTGTTGTGTTCTAAACGATAGTGTTCTTTTTCCACTTTAGTAAGAACACCTTTTTTAACTAAGGTATTTAAACTACTAAGAGAAATATTTATTATTTCTTGACGAGGTACTAATTTTTTATCTTTAAACAAAGAAATTATTTCTTGTTGTTTACTATTAAATTTTTCTTCTTTTTTATTTAAACGATAATAAACATCATACTTTTTATTAATCAAAGTATTATTCTTTGCTTTTAAAGCCTTAGGTAACATCGCTTGGTAACAGCTAATTAATGATGCTAGAGTTAATTCTTTCATTTCTTTACCTAGTTTAATTAATTCTTCAGTTAAGACTATCTCATTATCAACAATAGCTATTACTTCTTTTAAATCCATATCTATTTTTTTATTAGTTATTTCCAAGACAAAACCTTCGAGTTTTTTATTGGCAAAGGGAACTTTAACTCGAATACCAATTCTAATATCTTTTTCTAAGTTTTTAGGTACTTTATAATAAAATAGTTTATCAACATTTTTGTTAGTTATTTCTACTAGAACTCCAATAACCATGGTATTCCTCCCTTCATTTATATTATAGCAAATTTATAATCTTTTCTAAAATTCCTTTTTCTTCTATTTTAGTAATAGCAAAACACTTCTTACCTAAATCTTTAAAACTAGCACCAGAATGATAAACAAGTTTTCGATCTAAAACAATAAATCTATCATGAAAACTATTGTTTATTTTCATAATTATATTATGATATTGTTTTTTATATTTTTGGTAATCAATATTATTATATTTGTTAGTTATAATAATTGTTTTCGTATTTATTTTCTTTAAAATATCTAAAACTTCTTTATCAATATAGTTATCAATAATTATTATTTCTTTTTGCCCCTTTTTCAAGATATCTATCAACAGAGAATGCGCATCATATATTTGTCCTTCAAAAAACAAGTGATTATTTACTTCCTTAAATCTCGAAAAGGTGTCTTCCACCATTTTTAATCTCTCCTCGTGATCTAGCACCATATTATTAATACATTTTTGTTCAAGCAAATTTGTTGATATGTATTTTCTCATTAAAACAAAAGCATCCATTATATTAATGCTCACTTCTGTCGCAACACTAGATTTTAAAATTGTCGCAAGCATTGCTACTCCTTGTTCAGTGAAAACTCTTGGCAAATATTTTCTATGTTGGCCTCTACCTATTTGCGAACCGTTTAAGGTCGAAATTTTCGACCTTAAAGATACCCATTCCTTTTCTGTTAAAATCCAGCTAAATCTCGTAGGAAACTTATTTGGGTTATTACGAACTGCTTCATTAATTCGTTTTGTTTCCACCTGATATAGTTTGGCTAAATCCGAATCCATCATTATTTGTTTTTCGCCGATTTCATAAATCATATTTTCCACTCTAATATTGTTTTTAATTATTTCTTGCATTTCCCAAACCTCCCTTTATGCTTTGTTTTTATTATAAAACAAATACATATGTTCGTCAATAGAACAATAAAAAAATCACTTCATTTGAAGTGATTAATCTTTAACTTTGCCAAATAGTTCTAATAATCTAATAAATAAGTTAATGAAATCTAGGTATAATTGGAAAGCTCCAAAGATAGCAGCTTTATCTTCCCCTATATAATCATCAAGGGCTTTTAATTTTTGAATATCATAAGCAATAAATCCTAAGAAGATAATTATTCCAACAATACTTAGAACCAAATCAAAAACAGAGCTATGTAAAAAGATATTAACTATTGAACAAAGAATAATACCTATTAGAGCCATCAATAAGAAAGATCCCCATTTACTAATATCTCTTTTCGTAAAGTATCCATATAAAGCAAATATTAAGAATAGTACTGAAGTAATACCAAATACTAAAATAATAGATGCTAATTCATAGGTAATAAAGATAACGCCAAAGGTAAATCCCGTTAAAAAGGAATAGAGTGCATAACAGAAAATAGCAGTTACCTTAGACATTTTCTTAATCCTAACACTAAAGAAAATTGCTACACCTAATTCTAAAATAATTAAAAGCCACATTGCTTTAGAACTAAAAACATTAGCAAGAATAGTTTCATTTAGATATAAGGCATATCCAGTAATAAAAGATACTAATAGACCTCCAAATAACCACATAAAGGTCTTAGGATATAAACTAGGCTTCATCATTTCCTCCTTTCCATAATTCGTGAGGATAATTACCCTCTTCAATTAATTTATTTATTGAATTTACTAATTCGTCTTTATCTTCTTTGTAAGTAACTCCATGCCAAACACTATCAGTATTAAGAGCTCTTACTCTAAATTTGTTCTCTCTAATACCCTTTTCTAAGACATCTGGTATTAAGTATTCACAGGTATCTAAATTATCACTATTTAGAAACATTTCATCCATATTTTCTTCGATATAAGTAAAGATATTATTATTTAATAAAAGCATATTCATTGACACTTTAGTATCTTTACTTATTTCTTTTTCTTCTTCACTATCTAAAGGACTAGCCATTAGCTTATTATCTTTCATCTCTATTTTTGATTCCACTATTTTATTAATATAATTATCGACAATATCAATTATTCCTCTTTTAACAGAACCATGTTCAGTGATAGTATTAATAACATCATAGACAACCATTCCATATTCAGTATCTGAAATACTATTTTTTAAGAATTGATATCCTTCTTTAAAAGCATCATAGCCATAGAAGTCATCAGCATTAATCATCATAAAAGGACCATCTACTACATCTTTACAGCACCAAACTGCATGAGCAGTTCCAAGCGGTTTTTCCCTTTCAGGAAGATGATACTTTTCTTTTAAATCATCCATTTCTTGAAAAGCATATTCTACCTTAATATATTCTTCTACTCTTTTACCTACAGTTTCTTTGAAGAGATCATAGTTATGTTTTCTAATTAAAAATACTACTTTATCAAAACCAGCTTTTTTGGCATCATAAATAGAATAATCAATAATAAACTCTCCATTAGGTCCAAAAGGTTCTACTTGTTTTAAACCTCCAAAACGGCTTCCCATACCAGCCGCCAACACTACTAAAGTTATTTCTTTGTTCATATATCCTCCTTATATTATTATACTATATTTTTGATAATTTCTTATGGTTTTTCATTAACTTTTTAACTCCGTAAGGGTGTTTAAAAGCTACACTTACTAGTGTCTCTGTTACCTCTACTACTTTACCAGTACCAAAGGTCTCATGATAGACATAATCACCTACATTATAGTCAACTTCTTCATCACGGAATATTTCTTCGTCCTTTATTTTCTCTTCTTGTTTTTCTATTTCCGTATTGGCATCTAATAACTCTTCCCTAATCTCACCAATGAAACGACTAGGTGGATTAATTTCATCATTACCGAAAAGGACTCTTCTTTTAGCATTAATTAAATAAAGATCTTTTTTTGCTCTAGTAATAGCTACATAACAAAGTCTTCTTTCCTCTTCTAAATCTTTTTCATCCATTAAGGAATTTATGTGTGGAAACAATCCTTCTTCAACACCCACTACAAAGACATAATCAAATTCTAGTCCTTTAACTGAATGAATAGTCATTAGATTAATACGATTATTATCAGTACTATATTCTTCTTTATCACTAACCAAACTAATTTCAAATAAGAAATCTTCTAAGGAAATGAGACCTTCTTTTTCTTCAAAGCCTCTGGTAATAGATTTAAACTCTTCTAAGTTCTCTAATCTTATTTCAGCTTCTAAAGTCTTTTCACTTTCTAATTCTTTTCTAATTCCTGAAGCATCTAAAACTTTATCAATTAATTCTGTCAAAGTAACATTATCTTTAACCTTCTTTAAGTCTTCAATAATTTTTTTAAACTCTAATTCTTTACCACTATCAATTGCTTCATATAAACTAATTCCTTCTTTATCAGCTTTTTCAGTTAACTGTTCAATTGTTTTAGGGCCAATCTTCCTTTTTGGATAATTAATTACTCTTAAGAAACTAACATTATCCTTTTCATTATAAATTAATCTTAAATAAGCAATTAAATCTTTTATTTCTTTTCGAGAATAGAAATAAAAGCTACCTACTACTTTATATGGTAAATTATCCTTTAATATTTCTTCTTCTAAAACACGGGATTGAGCATTAGTCCGATAAAGAATAGCAATATCTTCATAGTTTACACCAGAAGAGACTAATTCTTTTATTTTACGAACTACATACCTAGCTTCTTCTTTTTCGTTATAGGCTCTGTAATATTTAATCTTATTACCCTTTTCGTTCTTAGTCCAAAGACTCTTATCTTTTTTATTCTTATTGTGCTTAATAACATCATTAGCAGCATCTAAAATATTAGTAGTTGAACGATAGTTTTCCTCTAAAAGAATTGTCTTAGCGTCTTTATAATCTTTTTCAAAGTTCAAAATGTTTTTATAGTTAGATCCTCTAAAACCATAGATACACTGACTATCATCACCCACTACCGTAATATTACGATATTTAGAAGCTAACATTTTACTGAATTTATACTGGGCTTCATTAGTATCCTGATATTCATCAATTAAAATATATTTAAATCGTTCTTGATAATATTCTAAAACTTTTTTGTTTTCTCTAAATAGTTTGATTGGTAATAGTAAAAGATCATCAAAATCAACTAAGTTTCCCTCTTTTAATTTCTTTTGATACTTACGATAGACATTTAAACAAGCCTTTTCATAATCACTAGCTGTATACTTTTCATAATCATCAGGCATTAACATATCGTTTTTTAAACTACTTATTTTATTTCTTAGAGAACGAGGATTATAATACTTAGGATCAAGGTTCAATTCTTTTAATATTTTCTTAATAACTACTAAAGAATCTTCACTATCAACAATAGAAAAGTTTTTATCATATCCCAGTAGTTTAGCATTGTCTTTTTCTCTAAGAATTCTAACCCCAAAACTATGGAAAGTTGATATCTGAATAAAGTCAGCATCACTACCAATTAGGTTATGAACTCGTTCTTTCATTTCATTAGCGGCTTTATTAGTAAAAGTAATCGCCAGAATATTATAGGGACTGATGTGAATATTTTCTATTAAATAAGCAATCTTAACTGTTAAAACTCTAGTCTTACCAGAACCAGCTCCTGCAATTATTAATAAGGGACCATCATTATATTTAACGGCTTTTAGTTGTTCATCATTTAATTTAGTTAAATCCATATTTATCCCTCTTTCTATAATAATTATACTCTAAATTAAAGCATAAAAAAAGAGAAATAATTCTCTTTTTATTCTTGATATAATCTCAATAGTTCGGCAATTTTAGCTTGTTTCAAAGAGTCATCATCTTTTTCTACTTCTTCGATTACATTACTATTTCTTCTAGCTTGATATAAGTTTTCTTCAATAGCTTCTACTGTTTTAGTGATAACTTCTTCGTCATGTTTAGAAATCATTTCTTGTTCTGGTTTATATATTGGCATAACTTGTTCTAATGTTGGACCAGTTACAATTCTTTCTACTTCTTCTAACATGTTTTCCACCCCCGAATCTTCATTTTGTGATTGTTCAATTCTTGCTTTAATAGTCGCAATATCATCTAGGTTCTTGAAAGAAACCTTTTCTCTCATTTCTTCTTTAGTCTTATGATCTAATAGTAATTTTACTAATAGTTTGTAGTCATCTAAAGATAATTGTCTTTCAAATTCATTAGTTAACTCTTCTTCTTTAATGTTGTATTCTTTGTAATCTCTTTCTACTATCTTTGGATAATCTATCTCTTTAATATAATCAGGTAAACTTCTAGCTTTAACTTGATAATTAGGTTTGATCTTATTTTCGCTTTTCTTATAAGCTGGTAGCTTAAGATCTTTCTTATTTAAATAGTTCAAATATATTTTGTAAAGAATAATAAATAATAACCAAACAATAAAGATAATGGAACTAAGTCTAATTAAAGATAAAGCTTTACTATTTTTATAGATATCATCTAAAGCAAAAACATTTAGTTTACTTTTAGAGATAATTCCTATTAATAAAAGGGACATATACATAATTATTAAATAGACAATAGTATTTACAACTTTTAATAATTTATCTGTTTTTCTATTAGTAATTGTCTTAAAGACAACAATATTTAAAACAATTAAACCAATTATATAAGCTAATAAATTAGGGAAGTAAAATATCATGAATAAATTATTAGCTAGATAATCAAGAGTTTTAAATAAACCATTATTATAATAGATTAAAACTCCTAAGATAATCATTATTACACCTATTAGACCATATCTTTTATAATTATTATATTTATTATCAGACTTGATTAATAAGTATCCTAATATAACAAATATGATAATTAAAATAATGTTTAACGATGAAGATGATATAACACCACCAACATTCGCTAAAAGGTCACTAAAAGATAAGTTTTTTATCATCTTCATCACCCCCTATAGATTACATGATATGTAACTTCTATTCTTTTAATTCAAATATATAAACAGTCTGAGTTGTACTATCACCATTAGTACACGTTATAAGAGTAAGTGTTGTCTTTGATTTGTTTCTTTTAATTGTTACCTTTCCATTCTTAGGTTGTTTATAAAAATCCATAAGTTGATAAACATATTCTTTGTTCTTATAAGTTACAATAGCTTGATCAGTTAATCTTAATTTGTATAAATCATTGAAAAAGGCTTTCCATCCAGTCCCTGAATGACCAGCAATAATTAAATTACCACCTTTAACATTTGGATAAGCAGATACTGGTGCGATATAAAGGTTCTTTTCTACATCATTTTCTTCTGAATTCTTGTCAACTAAACCTTTTTCAAACCCGATTTTTGGTATCTTAAGATAGCCAATATAATCACTATCATTTTCTTCTACTTCTTCCTTTTCCCCTTCTTTTTTATTCTCGGTAACTACTTCTACATCATTATCTTGTTTTTCTTCTACATAGATTCCATTAATGTATTCATAGACAACGGCTTTTTTAGCCATTATGTAATTATATGATAAGAAGAATAATCCTATTATAGTAAGGATACTGGCTATAAAAGCGATCTTACTATTAGTTATTCTTCTTGTTTCATTATTTCTTAAGTTTTGCATTATAGAATACGTATCCAGTAGAAGATACTAGAATAACTGCACCAATGATGTAAAGAATAGTATTAGTATTAGTATTTGGAACATCTACTATTTCAGCTGCTTCACAACCATCAGTTAATCCACCGTTTTCACAAGTTGGATTCATAGCTAATTCTAATGAAGCTGTTACTTCTTCAGCGATATCTTGTAATACTACTACTCCTTGGATAGCAGGATTCTCAGCTGCATAATAGAAGGCTTTTTCATAAGTATTATTAGCTGAAACTGTTACTTTAATCTTACTTGGATCATATTTACCATTAGCAACTCTAATCTTGAAACTTTCAGTTACATTGAAAGTATTCTTAGCATTATTATTTAAATCAGTAATAATTGCTTTATCAGAGTTAACACTAACAGTATAAGTTCCTAAAACATTAGTAAATACAGGTTCAATTACTGTTTCATAGTACTTTTTATCACTAGATAATTCTAAACTAGAAGATTTAGGATTAAGTACTACTGAACCATATCCATAGCCTGAACTCTTAGCTTCTTTAGCTGCTTCAACTAACTCTTTAACATAAGGTCTTAAACCAAATTCATCTTTACCATCAGTTTTAAAAGCTAATGATAAGTAATCAGTTCCGTTGATATCATCTAAATACCACCAAATAGCTGTTTGAGTAATGTAATAGTCATAGTCTCCATTACCAGTAATGTTTCTCCTTGGATAACCATTTACTAGAATATAAGTAATTCCAGCATCTGATTCTTGTACTAACTTTTCTGTTATATTAGATGGTGTAATCTTAGCTAGTTCAGTACAATAAGCATATCCACCACCAACTAGTGGCATCTTGGCAACATGAACGTCAGCTACATAAGGTGTTAAAGAAGAAGATACACCAACAGTAACAGTGTTGTCTAATGCTTTGGCATTCCCTAGAGCAAACAACATACTAATTATTCCAACTAGTACTAAATTTAGTATTTTACTCATTCTCTTTTTCATCTAAAATCCCCCCAATCAAAATAGTGGCTATATTATACCAGAAAAAGTGTTATTTGTCAATTAATTACGCTTTTGTACAATTACCATGAACCGTATAAATATAAGATTTTGTACGATCAGAATCTGCACGTACTTCTACATATGGATTATTACAGTTATATCCTCTAACTGTACACTGCTTGATATATCCAGCACCTTGTAAAGTTGTACAGGTTATATTCTGAGGAGTACTTGTAATTGTTTGGTTAGTCACATTAATATAGGCTTTAGCACTATTTTTTAATGTTTTTTCGAAAGTCTCAACTGTTTTGGAATTATTACCAGCTGATAATCTACTAATAGCTGGAATGGTTATTATTGCTAAAAAACCAATAATAGCGACTACCGCAATAACTTCAACTAATGTAAATCCTTTTCTATTCATTTTCATCACCAATTTTATTATAAGGTATTTTTCAGTAATTGTAAATTATCTAAAGTAATAACATAAAATATACTAGGTGATCCTTATGAACAATAAGCATTCTTTCTTTTGTCGCTGTTCATATTGTAAACAAAAAAGAAGAAATAGTTCTTTCTTTTCTTCTTTAATACCAATAATTTTTATTATTGTTTTTTACCAAGCATTAATTCTTATATTTATAACTACTAAAATAAATGCTATTATTCTATTCTTGGAGTTTTTTCTCTTTATATTCTTTATATTTTTCATTCTGCTTTAAGACGAATTCTCTAGTTATTTGAACATATTCAATTAAATTTTGAACCTTCTCATATACTAAATAAGAATTATCCCTTATCTTCACTTTATCCATTACTAATATTTCACCAAAAAGAAGCATTAATTCTTCTTCGTTATAAAGAAATCTACTTTGATAGACATTAAATAGATCAATCATATCGACATCACGATAGTGTGTTTTATAAAAGTAGATAAAGTCATAAATAGGAAGATCTTTTTCTAAATTATTAAAACTAATTAGTTTTTTATCCTCATTATCAAAAAAATGATTAAGTTCTAATTTACCATGGATAAATACTTTCCGAACTTTTTCTTTTTTTGTTACTAGTTCATAGTATTTATCAATGGTTGTTTTAGCTTGATTAAGTGCTTCATAAATAAGAGAAATATTAACCATCAATAGATATTCACTAGGATTAAAATAGACTTTTCTTTCGATTTTATCTTGTAGTTGATAGTAGTAGTTTCTAAGAGAAATAATTCTTTCATTGACACTTTCAAACTTTTCTTTTACTTTATCTAAATTGATATCTTCATAAGATGCAGTTTTGTTCTGTAAATATGCAAGAATATACATCAAATCAAGAGCCTTATCATTATTATCTATTTTTGTTTCTTTGAGGAAAGCAAATTCATCAATTCCTTTTTTAGTTCTAATTGGTTCTAGATAATAATGAAAGTCTTTTGCCTCTAAATAATTATATATTTCTTTATTTCTTCTTTTCTTATAGACTCTATTATCAATGATTAGGGCACTATTAATGTATTCAACTCTATTTACTTTTTTATTTTCTTTAATATCTCTTATTTTAATCTTCATTGGTATTAGTAGTTGGTATAATCAATTTAGTATTTAAACTTACCTTATCAAGATCATTATACTTTAGTAATTCTTCTTTAGTAACATTATACTTTTCCATGATTCCTTCAACTGTATCATTTTCTCTAACAATATAAACTGTATATGGTTTAAAACTATCATCATCTAAATTAGAGAATAGTGAATTCAATTCAATTGGTTCTTTTTCTTCTTCTAAAGCACCACCATCACATGCTCTTTCTATTTCTTCACTACTAACTTCTTCTACTGTAGGTACTTCTTCAACTATTTCTTTTTTTATTTCTTCTTCTAAACTATCTGTTTCTTCTACGCCTTCCACTAAAAGGTCTATTTTACATAATAAGATATCTTCCTCTATTATTTCATAAGTAAAGTCATCAATATCAATAGCGGCTGTTTCTAATTCCAGGTTTTCAGTTAATTCTATTTCGGTAGGAATACTATAATTAAAGTCTTCAGTAATTCTTGATGCCTCAGTCATTTTGTAAGTACCGCTTACTACTAAATCACCTTCTATTTTATTAGAATTAATAAATTTAAGATTATTATCTAAAGCTATACTACTAATTTCTCCTATCATAGTAGGAAAAGTTAATTCTTTTTGTAAAGATATTGTTTTTCTCATTTTTGTTCCTCCTCTATAAAATAATATGAAAAAAGAGTTAGAATAATACTAACTCTTTTTATTTAAATATCTTTTTATAAATATCAAGATATTTATCAACTAAAATAAATTTTACTGATTTAGTTAATTCTTTATCGATTTCTTCTAAATCTTTTTTATTATCTTTAGGAATAAAAATCTCTTTAATACCATTTCTTTTGGCTCCTATTATCTTTTCTTTCAAACCACCAATAGGTAATATTTGCCCCCTTAAGGTTATTTCTCCAGTCATCGCTATATCAGAAGAAACTTTTTTATTAGTGAAAAGAGAAATAAGAGCTGTAGTTAGCGTAATACCTGCTGAAGGACCATCTTTATTAACTGCTCCTTCTGGAACATGAATATGAATATCGTTTTCTTCAAACACTTTAAAATCTATTCCAAATGTTTTGGCATTGGTCTTAATATAACTTAAGGCAATCTTAGCTGACTCTTTCATAACATCACCTAAACTACCAGTTAAAAGAAGTTTCCCTTTACCTTTATAAGAAGTTACTTCAATCGGTAAGACATCACCACCAAAAACTGTATAAGCCAAACCATTAACAACTCCTACTTCATCAACTTTAGTAGGTTTAGAGTATTCATATTTACCATGACCTAAGAACTCTACTACTTTCTTAGTATCTATTTGGTAAGCAGCGGTCTTCTTGTCAGTTAAAAGTTTTTTAACTATCTTTCTTAGTAGTGATGATATTACTCTTTCTAATTCTCTTACGCCTGCTTCTTTAGTATAGTTACGAATCAATGAAAGAATAGCTTTTTCATCAAATTGAACTTCTAACTCAGTTAAACCATGTGATTCCAAGTTCTTGGGAATTAAATAGTTCATCGCAATATCAACTTTTTCATATTCAGTATAACTAGATAGTTCAATTATTTCTAAACGATCTCTTAATTCTAGGGGGATTTGTTCCATATAATTAGCTGTCGCGATAAACATTACTTGGGAAAGATCAAATTCTTCTTCTATATAATGATCAGAGAACTTAGAATTTTGTTCAGGATCTAAAACCTCTAATAAAGAACTAGCTGGATCTCCCTTTAAATCTTTTCTTAATTTATCAATTTCATCAATAATAAAGACTGGATTAGTAGATTCTGCTTTTCTAATACCGGAAATTATTCTTCCTGGACAAGCACCAACATAAGTTCTTCTATGTCCTACTATTTCAGCTTCATCATTAATACCACCTACACTTATTTTGGTATATTTACGATTTAAGCTCTTAGCAATAGAAAATGCTAAAGATGTTTTACCAACACCAGGAGGACCTACCAAACAAATAATGGGACTTTTTAAATTATTAGTATTTTGTTTAACTGCCAAATACTCAATTATTCTAGTTTTAACATCTTCAAGACCAAAGTGCGAAGTATCTAAAACATGTTTAACCGCATCTAAATCTTCATTATCTTTAGTATATTTCTGCCAAGGTAAATTAAGCATCCAATCTAAATAATCTCTAATCATTCCTAATTCCGGAGAATTAGAATTAACATTCTTGTAACGATCAATCTCTCTTTTAATACGATCTTTTACTCTTTTAGAACATTTCAAAGACCTAAGTTTTTTCTCTAAGCGTTCTACTTCATCTTCTTTAGAAGAAACATCTCCTAATTCTTTTTGAATAGTTTTTATTTTTTCTCTTAAGAAGAATTCTTTTTGGGTATCATTTAATTCTTTTTCAACTTCTTGTTCAATCTTACGTTCCAACTCAACATACTTAATATCATCGTTCATGTCTTCAATAAGCATTGTTGTTCTAAGAATAGGACTAGATTCTAAAATATATTTCTTCTTTTTATCATAACTAATAGGTAAAAAGTTCGCAATCATATCAGTCATTTCTTTAAGTTTTTCTACGTATTTTAGTTGAGCCATAATGGCATTAGATACATAGGGGACATTTTCAATATATTTATCGAAGCCTTTAATTAAAATATCTCTATACATAGCTTCGTCTTCTTTATCAATTCTTTTAACAAGTTTTTTAGTAGTAGCTTCATAATAACTATTATTAAGATAATAGCTGTCTACTTTTACCCTACGAAGACCTTTTAAAACTATTTTAGTTTTACCATTAGGAATATCCATTTTTAATTTTAAGGAAGCGACTACCCCAACTGTTGGAAGCATTGTAATATCTAAACTGTCTAAGTTATTTTCAATTGGATTGACAACTAATATTTCTTTTTCTTCTGTAGCTTCTGCTACTGAAATAATCTGTCTTTGTTCAAGGTTGTCAATCTCAAAACGAATTTCAGCACCTGGGAATAAAACCATATCATTGACAAGTAGGACTCCTAATTTGTTAGACTTCATATATGATTTCACCTCCCAAAAATACGTATTGCTTTTTATTATATATCATTTTAAAAATAAAACAAGGGCAAAAGAAAAAAACCTAGGATTATCCTAGATTTTATTTTTTTATTAGCAGTTCTTTATCATATTAGATACGCCTGTTACACATTTTCCTGTACCCATATTACAAGTCATTTCTTTAGTACCACCATCACTTACCGCTTTAATGTATGTACACTCTGTTGAACGATTAAGACTCCATTTAGTACCACTACCTGTGAAAGCCCCATGATTGGTAGAACTTTTACAACTACCATGCCAGTTACTTGAATGATAACCACATTTTACTTTACCACAACCGATTTCCACAATTTTATTATGGTGTTTTTGATCGCTCGACCAGCCAGTAGCAACTGTTGATTTGGTGTTATAGTGACATATGTAACTATTAGAGCTTGTCATACCATTTCTACAACCACCAACTGTAAAGGTTACTGTTTTAGTATTTGATAAAGTTTCACCATTATAAGGACATTTTCTAGTGGTTGCTACTGAGCCACTTACTGTTGGAGCACCACACGGATAACTATAAACGTTAACAGTACAGTTTCTACTATTACCAGCTTTATCAGCTATCGCAATTGTACTAGTCGTAGTAGTTGGTGAGAAGGTTTTACTATATGGAGTTTTTACACAACCACTATGACTATCAGAACATGGTTGAGAAACAGTTACATTACCAAACTTATGCGCTGAAGAAGTACCACCACCAGTTGCTGTTCCACAGGTTGGAAGTGTTGTATCAACATAAACATCATAAGCTGGACATGTTTTTGAATTTCCAGCACCATCAACTACTGTTACTGAAGCTGTTTTAGTAGTTGTTGAATAAGTGGCAGGAACACTATTACAACCACTTACATTATCACTACAAGGCTGAGTTATTGTTCTAGGGCTCTTTGTCCAACTAGTGCTTGTTCCGGTTGGAGTTCCACAAGTTGGAGGTGTTGTATCAATATAAGCATTAACAGGACAATCAGTGGTATTTCCAGCATTATCAGCAATAGTTATAGTTCCAACTTTGGTATCTGCAGAGAATGTGTGTTGATATTCATCTTGAACACAACCACTTTCATTTTCACCATCTGAACATTTAATTTTAATTAGTCTAGGACTCTTTGTCCAATTAGTGCTTGCTCCTTCTATTGCACCACATCTTGGATTATCTTTATCTATTTGTATATTAACAGTATTACTAGTACAATACTTACCATTAGTTCCTGTTCCTAATGCTCGATAAGTAGAAACTCCATTATCACTTATAGTAAGTGTAGTATCGCCAGTATGGGTTGAACCAATAGTTTCCCATTTGTCACCATTTTGCTTTTGAATTATATATTCTGTAATATCTGGTGTTAAGGTTGCTGTTAAGTCTATACTTGTATGTGACCAACCAGAACCCGTAGCATTTGATCTTAACATATTACTACAGTCAGTTGCTTCTCCTACATTTGGATTTGGATTTTCTTCTTGAGGATCACCATCACTATAATTAGGACAATTTAAATAAACTTGATAACTATATTTTTTCGTGCTTTTTTTAGTTATTACAACATAACTTTTATCAGTAATAAGCTCACTATTATCAGGATCACACACTTCCTTGGCATAATCCTTAACCTTTTCAATATAATCTTCATTTTGTAAGTCTATAAGTGCCACTTTATTAGTTTGATTGATTCTAACAGGTCGTTCACTCTTATGATCATTATAATAATCAATTCCCGCCGCTATTACTAATTTTTTTACTCTATTATAATAACTGTTTTTAAGAGCTGTTCTTACTGTATTTACTCCTACTATAGCTAGAGTTGTTAAAGCAGCTATTATAGCTAGGGTTGCTAAAAGTTCAACCATTGTAAACCCTTTTTTCTTTTTCATTCTACCACCTATTATAATTATAGCATATACAGTATTATAAGCAAGAAAAAACCAGGATATATTCCTAGTTTTTTATACTCATTCATTAACAGTTACTTATCATAGCAGATACACCAGTTACACATTTTCCAGTACTCATGTTACAAGTCATCTCTTTAGTACCACCACTACTTACTGCTTTAATGTAAGCACACTCTGTTGAACGGTTTAGACTCCATTTAGTACCACTACCTGTGAAAGCACCATGGTTACTAGAACTAATGCAGCTACCATGCCAGTTACTTGAATGATAACCACATTTTACTTTACCACAACCAATTGAAACAATTTTATCATGACGTTTTTGTTGACTTGACCATCCAGAAGCTGTTGTTGACGATTTATTATAATAGCATATATAACTATTAGAGCTTGTCATACCATTTCTACAACCACCAACTGTAAAGGTTACTATTTTAGTATTTGATAAAGTTTCACCATTATAAGGACATTTTCTAGTTGATGCTACTGAACCACTTACTGTTGGAGCACTACATGGATAACTATAAACATTAACAGAACAGCTTCTACTATTACCAGCTTTATCAGCTATCGCAATTGTACTAGTCGTAGTAGTTGGTGAGAAAGTTTTACTGTATGAACTACTTCCACAACCACTATGGCTATCAGAGCATCCTACTGAAACTGTTACATTACCAAACTTATGCGCTGAAGAAGTACCACCACCTGATGCACTTCCACAAGTTGGAGCTGTTGTATCAACATAAACATTATAAGCTGGACATGTTTTTGAATTTCCAGCACTATCAGTTACTGTTACTGAAGCTGTTTTAGTAGTTGTTGAATAAGTGGCAGGAACACTATTACAAACACTTAAATTATCTGTACAAGGTTGAGTTATTGTTCTACTACTCTTTGTCCAACTAGTACTTGTTCCTGTTGCAGTACCACAAGTTGGAGGTGTTGTATCAACATAAGCATTAACAGGACAATTAGTAGTATTACCAGCTTTATCAGCAATAGTTATAGTTCCAACTTTAGTATCTGCTGAGAAAGTATGTTGATATGTAGGTTCAACACAACCACTTTCTTTTTCACCATCTGAACAAGCAATTGATATTGTTCTAGGGCTCTTTGTCCAACTGGTACTTTCTCCAGTTACATCTCCACATCTTGGATTATCTTTATCTATTTTTATATTAACAGTATTACTAGTACAATACTTACCATTAGTCCCTGTTCCTCTTGCTCGATAAGTAGAAATTCCATTATCACTTATAGCAAGTGTATAGTCAGCTTTATGAGTCTCTCCAATAGTTTCCCATCCCTTACTAGTTTTCTTTTGAAGTATATATTCTGTAATATCAGGTGTTAAGGTTGCTCTTAAGTTTGTACTTGTATGTGACCATTCAGAATCCGTGGCATCAGATGATAACATGTCACTACAGTCTGTTGCCTCTCCTATATTGGGATCTATTTTTTTGTCTTCGGGCACATCATCTTCAAGACGGTCTGGACATATTAAATATGTATCATATTCATATTTTTTTTCACTTGTCTTAGTTATTGAAACATAACTTTCAGTAGCATCACATGATTGTTTAGTATAGTCTTTAACATCTTCAATATAAGCTTGACCTTCCAACTTTGATAGTGCCACTTGACTAGATTGACCAATTCTAATAGGTCGTTCTCCTTTATGGTCATTATAGTAATCCATTCCCGCTGCTACTACCAGCTTTTCTACTCGCTTGTAATAACTACTCTTAAGGGAATTTCTTACTCCGTTTACCCCCACTATAGCTAGCGTTGTTAAAACAGCTATTATAGCTATGGTTGCTAAAAGTTCAACCATTGTAAATCCTTTTTTGTTTTTCCGTATCATATGGTTACCTCCTATTATATTATGATTATATCATATTATTCTTTATATGTAACTATTATTTTAAATAAAAATTAGGACAAGTCCTAATTTAGAATAATTTCATTATATCATTAAACGTAATATAGACCATTAAAGCCATCAATAAGAATAATCCTATTGTATGAATCATGTTTTCTGTCTCTGGTTTAACTGGTGAACCTTTAATCATTTCAATAATAATAAATAGAATATGTCCTCCATCAAAAGCTGGTAAAGGCAATAAATTAATAAAACCAACATTAATACTTAAGAATGCCATTAAGTAAAGAATACTAGCCAAACCATCTTTACTCTGTTCACCAACAATGGAATAAATACCAACTGGTCCACTTAATTGATTTAATTTAACTCCACCAGTAAATAGAGATTTTAAGGTAACGGCCATTTGTCTAAAAATAGCTCCTGTCTTATGATAAGTATATTTAATAGCATTTATAAAACCATGTTTCTTTTTACTATCAAGACCTATTCCATAACGATAAACCTTTTCTCCTTTTTCTTTAACTTTTTTAGCTTGAACTTTATAAGTTATATTTTTACCATCACGATTAACTACTATTTTAGTAGCTTTATTATGAGGAGCAATAACTAAATAAAGAGAAATATCATCAATGGTTTTAATCTTGTGACCATCAATTTCCTTGATGATATCGCCTTTTTTAATTCCTGCTTCTACTGCTGGCATATTTTTTTCTACTGTACTTATTATTGGTCTATAATCAGCACTTCCTCCAAACAAGGAAATAAAGAATAATACCAAAATAGCAAAAATAAAATTAAATCCAGCTCCAAAGAACATAATCAAAAATCTTTGCCAAGGACTTTTAGCTTGCAAAGTTCTATTCTTAGGAACTTTATGATCCTTATCCATTTCAGTATCTTCACCAGCTAGTTGACAAAAGCCACCTATGGGAATAAGTCTTAATGAATAAGTTGTTTCTTTGGTTTTTTTACTAATTAGTTTAGGACCCATTCCTAAAGCAAATTCATAGACATAAACACCATTAGCTTTAGCAAATAGGAAATGTCCTAATTCATGTACAAAGATAATAGCGCCTAATATTAAGATAAAAATTATTATGGTCATGCCCATCCTCCTATAAAATTTCTATAAATAATACAAAAGCTAATAAAACAAAAACTAAAGAATCAAAACGATCTAATATACCTCCATGTCCAGGTAAAAGATTAGAGAAATCTTTAACATTATATGATCTTTTAATAGCTGAGAAGCAAAGATCTCCAAGTTGACCAATTATACATAGTAGTAAAGTAATACCAATAAGTGGTAAAACTCCAAAATTAGGATTAATAATCATATGATAGTATACTGTCGCTACTAAGGTACCAACTACAACACCACCACAAAGTCCTTCAATAGTTTTCTTTGGTGATATATTAGGTGCTAGTTTATGAGAACCTATTAACATACCACTGAAATATGCAAAAGTATCGGTTACGAATGTTATTAATAATAAGTATATAATATATGTTATATCATTATTCCTAACAATCATTAAAAGATTGTAACTTAGTCCTAAAAATAAAGTAGAACCAACTAAGAATAAAACATCATTTAAATTATACTTTTTATGATCATTAACAAAGATCATTGGTAAGAAAAAGGCAAAGATAATAAAGCTCATTACTTTATAATCAATTGAATAATTAAAGTCTGCAGAACCGGCATTATTCATAGTTAAAAAAGCTACCAATAAATAAGCAAAGATCTTTAAAATCACAGGAAAATCTTTTTTATTCTTCCTTACTCTTATTAATTCATGCATTGAACACAATGCCATAACAACACAAAATATTTCAAATGGTTCTTTCCCAATTATAATAAGTGGTATTAAAACCGCCAAAATGATACAAGCACTAATTACTCGTTTTTTCACAAATCATCCCCGACCTTTCTCTTATTATTATAATATAAAAAGAAAAAAAAAGAAAGCATCCACTTTCTAAAATTTATCAATATCGATTTTTACAAACTTTTTATCATGTAAAGAAGCACTAGCTTGTACTAAAGTTCTGATAGAATTAGCTGTCTTTCCACCTTTACCAATAACACGACCAAAGTCTTCTTCACTGACAATAACTTGAATTAGAATGGTATTTTCATCTTCTGAATCGAACTCTTTAACACTAACAGCATCTTCATCTACAACAATTGATTTAACTATTTTCTCTGTTAAACTTACTAAATCCATAATTACTTATCCTTTTTCTCAGTTTTTTTAGTTGTTGTCTTCTTAGCTGTAGTTGCCTTTTTAGTTGTTGTTTTAGCTGTTGTTGTCTTTTTAGCTGGAGTTGCTTTTTTAGTAGTTGCTGTTTTCTTAGGAGCTTCTTTCTTTTCTTCTTTCTTTGGAGCTTTTTTAGCTTTACTATCAGCAAATTTCTTCATAATACCTTCAGCTCTTAAAAAACTACGAACAGTATCAGAAGGAGTTGCTCCAACATTCAACCATTTTAAAGCTTTCTCTTCATCAATCTTAATTTCAGCTGGATTTCTACTTGGATCATAAGTTCCGATTAATTCTAGATACTTACCATCTCTAGGTCTCCTAGAATCACTAGCTACAATTCGATAGAAGGGTTTCTTCTTTGCTCCCATTCTGGTTAATCTCAATTTTACTGCCATCAAGTACCACTTCCTTTCTCATATTTGTTATTATATATGCAACTTTGTTAGATGTCAACCTTTTTTTGCTAACAGTTAGACAATTTCTTGATCATCGATAAATTCTTCTTGTACTTCTTCTTCTATTTCTTTCTCTATCTTTTCAGGATTTTGATCTAATATTTCATTCCAATCATCTTCTAAATCTTCACTGTTATCAGCAATCTTAACAAAGACATCACCTACTAGTTCTACACCTAGTTCTTTTTCAACTGTATAATTAATAGTACCATTTTCAATTTCAACATTAGTACAATTAGGTTGTTTTAAACTTCTAATAATAATTTCACTATTTTCTACTTCTTCATCATTTTGCATATTTACTACTTCATGATAAGTATTAGTATTCTTAATAACATCAGTTTTCGTATCATTATCATAAGAATACCAAATATTAATATCATAACTACCATCAATAACTATTTGATTATTGTGCTCACTTCCTTTGAATTGATGATTAATTACCCAACAACCTAAAATAGTAGTAGGTTTATTATCTGGGGTTATCTTTTCAGTATCAGTAAACACTTTTTTACCTTTACCAATTACAGCTTTAGTAACTATCTCCCTAATTCTTTGCATAAAATATCACTCCTTTTTGCTATATAATATGCAAATAACTAGTTTTTTTGACAAAAAATAAAGAGTTTATTAACTCTTTATTTGTTTATAATTTTTAACACCTAATCCGAAGCATACGATAGATATCATCATAACAATTATATATAAGAACATATTTCTAGTTGTAGTATTTGGACTATTTACTCGATCAGATACTATTTTATTAGTTGAACTAGACTTATCTTTATTATTTGTTCCTTTATCATCAGGTTTAACATCTGGCTTAACGTCTTTTTTAATATCAACACTCGTAGTTTTAGTATCATAGACTTCTTCAGTATAATCATCTAAATCTTTTAAAGTAATTTCGCCAGCAACTACATTAATAAGTTCATTTTTACTTAGATCGTAACCTTTATATACTAATTCGATATCCTTATCAAAACTAATTTGATTATTTTCTCTATCAATATCAACTGTTCCTTCCCAAGTAATAGTTCGATAATCTTTATTATACTTACCACCATCCAAATCAGATTCATCAAGATCTATTTGATATGGTAAATATGCTGTGATTTTAGCTTTGACCTTACCAACATAGTTTTCTAAACCTACTCGATATTTAATTTGATAATCAACTTTGTCTTCTTCACTTGTTATTTTTGCTTTTTCACTAGTAAGAACCATACTATGTTCAGTAATTACTTCTTCTTTACTATTTTTTTCATAGTATAGATTAATGATATTATCATTGATATTTTCCTCTAGTACTATTCGTTCTTTGTTGAAATCAACGAAGTGATAATTATCAATATCAATCATCTCTTGTATGCTGATTATTTCATCACCGTAGTAAGCATTTTCCTCTCGTTTTTGAGTATGTAAGACTTTATCAGTTTCATTTTCTAAATAGTTTACTATATAGCCTACTTTTTTATTGACATATACTACTTCTATGGTATGATCCTCTGTTACATTGTTAAAGGTATAACTATTAGGGTAAGCTGTTATACTAGCTTCTACGCCATCTACTTTTATACTTTCTAATCTGTACCCCGTATCTGGACTATAATTAATTGTCTTATCTTCACCAGAATCTACATCTGATGTTTCAGTTATTGTTCCATGAATAACAGAAGTAGTTATTGTTGGTTTCCAATACTCAACTTCAATTGAATGATCTTCGGTTACATTAGTAAATGTATAGCTACTAGCATGAGCACTAATACTTACATCTACACCATCTACTGTAATCTTTTTCAAATCATAACCACTATCAGGGCTATAATTAATTGTTTTATCTTCACCAGAATCCACATCTGATGTTTCAGTTATTGTTCCGTGAATAACGCTTGTAGTTATTGTTGGTTTCCAGTATTCTACTTCTATAGCATGATCTTCAGTTATATTATTAAATGCATAACTATTAGCATATGTAGTAATACTTACCTCTTCACCATCTACTTTAATACTCTTTAACTGATAACCGCTATCAGGGCTATAACTAATTGTCTTGTTGGAACCTTCTTCTACTTGATCAGTTTCGGTTATAGTACCATGTTTAACGCTAGTAGTTATGACTGGCCTTATATCAATTACATATGGATCTGTTTGCGAACCAGTTCCTGATATATATTTTGTGCCAGCTTTCAAAGATACTACTGGACGAGTCCCGCGAGGTTCACCTGTATTATAAGATATAACACTTCCCTCATTATTGATATAACCATTGCTAGCATAAATACTAGCAGCATAAGGTGATCCTAACCAATAGCTTTCTCCTGTCGTCCTGGCCGCATCATTATCTAATAAATTCATTTCTGCAGCTGCTGCTAATCCCACAGGATATTTATTCTTAGCCTTAATATTACCAACTGCAAATTGATCAGTTTGCTTAGTACATTTCAAAGCTGTATTGTCATTTCGATCAGTAAAATATAATGATTTTGTTAAACTTCCTCCACTTGGGCCAAATCCACTTTCTGATTGATTGGCTCTAGTTCGATCGTTACAATATATAGCGTCCTCAAAATACTTTGTATAATTAGCTAGTTTTGCTCTATACCAACCTTCTATCTGACTTTTTATCGATGAATTATAGTGGTTTACGGAATTAGAATCATACATTTCTTCAATAACGTTATTGATGTTTTTTCCGCCAGTTAGTGTTATTCGGCGCAAAGCATTTCCACTAAAAGAATTTACATAGTATGCCGTTGCACAAGTTGTTGCTCCATTATTACATGTATAATGGTGGTTCTTATCTGGAAAACCAGTTACTACACCTACCAAAGTATATTTTCCATTAGCATAGGTTACTTTATTACCATATTTTGTACCACTGGCTGAAATATAACTTATTGTTGCTGGTGTTGTGTTTGTAGCATATTTTAGAGTACAAGAAGCAGTGCTTGTTGCGCCAGAACAATAGAATTTATTTCTAAGACTATTATGCCTAGAAAAGAAATTTGTTGATTTTAAACTTGAAGGATTAGCTATAGTATTTCCTGTATAACTATCCCCATACGTGTAGTATTTCTCAGTTGCAGCTAGCGATTTACCGCCAGTTAAAGTTAAGTAATAAAATACTGAACCGCTTTTACCGACTATATAATATGCTGTTGAACCATAAAGACTAGAAGACAAGACTGTATATAATCCTGCTCCCGGATTTCTACTTATTGTTCCTCCTATATTATAGAGACTACCATTAGTTTTTATGCTTGATCCATAGTAATAACTATTTGTAAACAAACTGCTGCTTTGCTGTAAAACCTGTTCTGCTTGCGCTGTATAAGAAGTTGCCGTAGTGGAATAGGAACTATTAGTCATATATCCGCCCATAGCCAGATTGGAATTTATATTGAAGGGACTTGTTCCAATTTGAGAATAGTGGGTATCATCGATTGTATAACTAGTTGTTTTAGCGCTTGTATCACTACTATAACTATGAATATTATAAATGGTTGTACAAGTATCAGAAGTACTCATACAAGTATATTTGCCCTCTAAACTTTTATATGTTGAACTACTCCAAGTTGCACTGATTGGATTAATTAAAGTAAATTCTCCCGTTGACTCATTATAAGTAAAACCATAACCGTATAAATAAGCTCCACCAGATAAATCTGTTGTCTCTCCTTTTGTATTAATTATACCTTTATGAGTTCCTCTTGAAGAGTTACATTTGTTGGTTTCATCATAAGGACCATTATAAATCATTTTAACTCCACCAGTATCAGTAGTTCTTAATACTTGCCAACAAGTATCCCCTAGCTTTACATTATTGTGATTTACTATCTCATCACTACCTGTGAAATAATGGATTGCTTCATTTCCAGAACCATCTAAACTATCTTGATGTTCTCCTTCATAAACTGCTGTTAAAGGATCAGCTGCAATAGCACCATATAAAGTGTTGGTACCCACTTCAGCTAGCGATGCTCTTAAAGTCATAATAAAGCCCGTCAATCCTCCACAAAATAATAATCCTGCTATTATAAATAAAAATATATTTTGGCGTTTTTTCATACTGATTCTCCTCATTATATATTCAATTATATAACTTTTTTCTTTTTATTTCAAAAAAAAGTGTTATATCTCTATAACACTTGTAAAGTAATCATTTAACCTTTTTTTTAAAATTTCAATATCTTCATTAATTGTTTTCAGATTGTTATTATATTCTATATATATAGGATATTTGTCTAATTCATTATTTAGCTTTTTTAATCCTTTTTCTAACTTGACACTATTTCCGCTGTTGATATACTCTTTTTGTTTTTTCTTAATATCATTAATTAAAGTAGTAAGTTCTTTATTATTATTCATTTTCTTTTTTAGATCAATGCACTTTTGATACTCTTTTTTACTCTTTATATAATTAATAACTTCTTCTAGACTTTTATCTATTTCTTTATTCATCTAGAACACCATCCAAGCTCCAAGTTTTAGCCTCTGTTACTTTAACATTGACTAAGTCCCCTGGTTGTAATTTTTTACCAGTAAAGTTAATTAATTTATTAGTATCAGTATAACCATAATAGTTATCTTTTTTAGCAGATTCACCTTCAGTTAAAACTTTAACTGTTTCACCAACTAATTTCTCATTGTTTTCTTTAAAGTAGCCATTAACTATTTCATTAAGTTTATATAGTCTTTTCTCTTTTTCTTCTATTGTTACATTGTCCTTTAATTTAGCAGCTGGAGTATTTTCTCTAGGAGAATAAATAAAAGTAAAAGCATTATCAAATTTACATATATTTACTAAATCAATTGTTTCTTCAAAATCTTCTTCTGTTTCATTAGGAAAACCTACTATAATATCAGTAGAAATGGTACAGCCTTTAACCTTTTCTCTTATTTCCTTAAATAGTTTTAAATACTTTTCTTTAGTATATCTTCTACCCATTAATTTAAGAATTCTATCTGATCCACTTTGAACTGGCAAGTGAATAGCAGGCATAATATTATCGTATTTAGCGATTACATCAACCATTTTAGATGTAAAATCCCAAGGATGAGAAGTCATAAATCTAATTCTAGGTATTTTAGTTTTAGCTACATCTTCTAATAATTCTCCTAAGCCATAGTCATCATAAATATCTTTACCATAAGCATTAACATTTTGTCCTAGTAAAGTTACTTCTTTATAACCATCTTGTACTAGTTTTTCTATTTCTTTTAAGATATCTTCTTTCTTTCTACTTCTTTCTCCACCTCTAGTAAATGGAACAATACAGTAAGTACAGAATTTATCACAACCATAAATAATGTTGACATAAGCTTTGAATTTGTTTTCTCTTTTAACTGGGATATCTTCTATTAGATCTCCTTCTTTAGAGAATACTTCTATTTGTTGTTTCTTAGTAGTAATAGCTTCATCTAATATCTCTGGTAAGTTATACATATTATGCGTACCAAAAACAAAGTTTACCCAAGGATAATTCTTTAGTATTTCTTCTATTACCCCAGTCTCTTGAGCCATACAACCACATAGACCAACTATTAAATCTTTTCTCTCTTCTTTTAAATGTTTTAATCTTCCTAACATACCAAAAGCTTTATTATGAGCATTTTCTCTAATAGAACAAGTATTAAGTAAAACAATATCAGCTTTATTCATATTATCTATTTCTTTTAAACCTAATTGCTCTAAAATAGCTTTAATATTCTCGGTATCATGTTCATTCATTTGACAACCATAAGTTCTTATATAATAAGTCTTACCTTGATACTTGTCTTTTAATTTTTTGTCGATTACATACTCTATTCTTTGATAGTTTTTATTTCGTTTACGAGCTTCTTTATAATCAGGTAACTGCATAGTATCACTTCCTCTAATATCATATCTTATTAAGAAAAAAAACACAACGTATTAAATAAATGAAGTAATCATTCGATCAATACTAGTCATGTTATTTTCTTCTAATTCTTTCTTTATTTCCTCCATATTAACAATTAGAGTATCAATTACTAATTGTAATCTTGGTAGAAGGTTTTCCTTCTTATTTAAATTAGTAATAATTAATTCTAAATTATTAAGTTTGGAGTACTTTCCATAAACTGATGATTTAATATAGTTCTTATATAAATTATAGAAAGCTATAGTATCAATATTATTGAAACGATTATCTTTAATAATTCTAAGGGAAGTATAAATATATTTAGATTTATCTAAGATGGTTTCATCATTATTATTTTTAATATTAGGAATAAAGTCTTTTCTTTTACTTAAAGCATCCATAATATTTTTAACTTTCAAATAATCAATAGTAACTAATATATGAGCAAAAGTATTACCACTGTTGTTTTGATGATTAACGTGCCAGTTTTTCTTCTTCATATGTTTTAGAACCAAATCATATTGACCTAGTTTTAATAATTTCTGAAGAACACTATCACCATTTTCATCAGAAACATTGATATCAAACTTTCTTTTAGAAAGAACTTTATCAACAGTATCAAAATACTCTTCCTTCATCAGTTCAAATATGAGGGCCGGTTGTTCTTCACATTTAGTAATAGCTTTTTCCTCATCATAAAACATGTTTTCACCTCTCCTTTAAGGGACAAGTAGATATTATACTAAAAATAAATGAAAAAGTCAAAAATTAAACCAAACTATATTCTTTAGAAAGAATCCTTTTATCGGAACAGTATTCCATAATAAATGTATTATTATGTTTGCATATAATAATACCTATTGTCTTATCTTGATTAATATTTCTTAAATGATTATCTATGTAGTTCATGTATACTTTTATCTGTCCTATATGTTCTTTCTTTAGAGGAATTACTTTTAACTCTACTACCACAAAACAATTATATTTATAATTAAAAAGTAATAAATCTATATAATTATAACTAGGTCCTATCTTTATTTTGTATTCATTTTCAATATAACTAAATCCGTCTCCTAACTCCTTTAAAAAGTTATCTATATCTTCTAGTATTAATCTTTGTAGTACCTTTTCTTTTACTACTTCTATATTATTAGGATTTCTTATTATAATAGGATTTTTAATTAAATCCTGTACACTAGTATTTTTGTTTTCTATTAATTTCTTTTTAGTTTTCTCTGGCAATCTTTCATACTCTTTATTTTTAATTACCTCTTGTAATGCCCGTTTTGATAAATTTCTTTCAACAGTTTGATTTATGTAATAATTGACTTCGTTGTCATCTTTCAAGACAAATAAAACTCTATAATGAGAAAATGTTAAAAATGCATCCAGCGGGTGCACTTTTAAAAAATAGTATAATCTCCTAATATCAAACAAATATCTAACAGTATATTTTTTTCCAACTTCATTGGTTAATCTTTTTGAATACTCTTTAATTATTCCATCACCATATTGTTTGCCAGCAGAACTTAATAACTTACCCACTTCATAATAAGTAATTACTCTATTTCTTTCTTTAGAATAATCTTTTACTTTAATATATATCTCATTATCAATAAGCTTGTTCTTTATCTCGTTATAGTAATTCATTATTACCTCCATCAAAGGCATAATAACAAATACTGTTTATATGTCAAATGATCCTTTTTACTAATTGATAACTCTTTTACATACAAATTACCATTTTTATATATAAATATTTATAATTAGTTAAAATCTACAATAAAAAAAAGCAAGTTTTAATTACTTGCTTTCAATTATTAGTTTAATAGCTGTTTTTTCTTCTCCATCAATAGCAATATCTGTGAATGCAGGAATACATACTAAGTTCTTACCAGCAGGAGCAACAAATCCTCTAGCAATAGCAACAGCTTTAATAGCTTGATTTAAAGCACCAGCTCCAATAGCTTGAATTTCTACTTTATCATTTTCTCTAAAAACATTGGCAAGAGCTCCCGCAACACTATTGGGATTAGATTTACTACTTACTTTAAGTGTTTCCATATATTTTACCTTCTTTCTAATAAAACATATGAAAAGGTCTTTTTTTTATGACAAAAAAACGAGCTATGCTCGTTAATTATTTGTTTCGTTTTGAACAACTGTTGGGATTGAACTTGGTTCACCAACTGGTTGAACACTAACTGGTGTTACTGGAGTTGCTGCTGGAGCGGCTTCTACAGGTGCTGCCTCTACTACTGGAGTTTCTACTGGAGTAGCTTCTACTACACCGGTATTATCAGCAGGATTAGCGCCACCATATATTTGTTTTGGCTCTTCAGCTGGAGTAACATCTACATTGCTTACACTCGGATCAGCACCGCCATAAACTGGAGTAGCTTCTACTGGTGCTGCCTCTACTGGAGCAGCTTCTACTACTGGTGTTTCTACTACTGGTACTTCTGGTACTTGAGCATCAGCTACTGGTGTCTCCACTGGAGCAGCTTCTACTACTGGAGTCTCTACTGGCGCTGCCTCTACAACAGGAGTTTCAACTGGAGTAGCTTCTACTGGTGCTGCCTCTACTGGAGCAGCTTCCACTACTGGTGTTTCTACAGCAGGAGTTTCTACTGGTGCTGCTTCTACTACTGGAGTTTCTACAGCAGGTGTCTCTGCTGCTGGTGTTTCAGGAGTAGGTGTAGCCTCAGGTACAGCAAATGGTTCTGCTGGCTCTGGAGTAGCTTCAGTAGTTGGATCAGGTACCTCAATTGGGATTGCTGGAGCCTCTGTTGGTGCTTCAGCTGGTGTATCAGCTGGTACATCCATAGTTGCAATTTCTGGATTTGGAGCTACAGCTCCGGCTGCTGGTGCAGCATTCATCATATTATTATCCACTGGTACTTCTTCCTTCCCTTTCTTCTTATCTTTTTTATCTTTCTTACCTGAAGTAGCAATAAATATTATCAAGGCAATAATTAATAATAATACTCCTCCGGTAATCAACATTCCTGGTATTGTTAAAAACCAACTAAAATCAAAGTTTTTCATATAGCCATTCTCCTTTATTCTTATCTAACATATATAATAACAAAAAATATTTGCATTTGCAAATATTTATTTCATTAGACATATTTTGACAGTGTAAATTCTGTCCACCAATTACCTTTAGGAAGTAAAGTAAATGTTAGCTTTTCTTTAGTCGTTGGATGGTAAAACGAAAGTTCATAGGCATATAAAGCAATCTGTGTTTTATCCTCGTCACCATATCTTTGATCACCACATAAAGGATATCCTCTTGATGAAAATTGTACTCTTATTTGATGATGGCGACCAGTTATTAGTTTTACTTTTACTAATGATAGTCCTTCTTTTTCAGATAGAACCTGGTAATTAAGAATTGCTTCTTTTCCATCTTCAGCAATAATAGAATTACCATTTTCTATTTTCTTAATCTTATCTTTAAAAGTACCTTCTTTTTCTTTTAAAATACCTTTAACAATCGCTAGATAAACTTTTTCTATTTTATTAGTTCGTACTTGTTCAGATAAGCGGGATGCCGCTTTAGAAGTTCTAGCAAAAACCATAATTCCTCCAACAGGGCGATCTAGACGGTGAACTAATCCTAAGTAGACATTACCTGGTTTATGATATTTCTCTTTAATATATTCTTTTACTAACGTAAGCATATCAATATCTTTGGTACTATCAGCTTGACTTAGAACGTTAACTGGTTTTTCTACTACGATAACATGATTATCTTCATATAAAACATTTAGCTTACTCATGTTCCCAACGCCCATAAATACCACAAGGTAAAACTAGTTCTTCTTTAATTGGTAATCCTATTTCATCACTTTCTACTTTACCTGGATGTTTTTTATTAACTGTTACTTTTAAAATATTTTCTAATACTTTAGGAGATATACCTGTTGTATAAGAATTAATTAAGAAGAATAGTGGATCATCACTTAAAACTTCCATACATAGCTCTACTAAGTTAAAAAGATCTTTTTCTAATTGCCATACTTCTTTATTAGTACCTCTACCATAACTAGGAGGATCCATAATAATACAATCGTATTTATGCCCTCTTCTAATTTCTCTTTTAACGAACTTAATAACATCATCAACTAAATATCTTATTTCTCTATCTTCTAAATTATTAAGTTTAACATTTTCTTTACACCAGTCAACCATTCCCTTAGAAGAATCAACATGAACAACAGACGCTCCTGCGGAAAGACAAGCTACAGTAGCTCCTCCAGTATACGCAAAAAGATTTAAGACTTTTACTTTTCTTTTACTTTCTTTGATCTTTTTAATCATAAAATCCCAATTATAAGCTTGTTCAGGGAAAAGTCCTGTATGTTTAAAGCCCATTTGCTTAATATTAAACTTTAAATCTTTATAAGAAATTATCCAGTTCTCAGGAATAGTTTTTAAATTCTCCCAATGACCACCACCAGAAGAACTACGTAAATAGTGAGCATCAATTATAGAACTATATCTTTTAGATAAATCTCCTTGATCCCAAATAATTTGAGGATCTGGTCTTAAAAGATGGTATTTACCCCATCTTTCTAGTTTTTCTCCTTTTGAAGCATCTAATATTTCATAATCTTCCCACTTATCGGCGATAACCATCTTTAACCTCTTCCTTACTAATTGCTTTATCATAGCAATCTTTATATAATACACAGAACTTAGCTAGATTATTAATTGATCTAAGTGATAACTTCTTCAATCTAGCTCTAATTTCATCAGCACAAGTAAATTTATCTACTTGCGCTATAAAACTAGTATCTTGATAACGATGATATTCATTTACTCTTCTAAATAATACTTTAGATGACTTTAACTTTTCTAAATAAGCTTTTTCTTCTGGATCTAAATCAAAAGGTAAGTTCTTATAATTTAGACTAACTTCTTTTCCTTTTTCGGAAATAGTTCCTGTTTTAATATAAGCACCTGAAGTTAAGAAACGATAAATACTACTTTCTGCTTCTTTACGATTATTCTCATCATAGTTAACAGCGTCTCCTAATAATCTATTTAAAGAAACTGTTTTTTGCGAACTAATCATATCATCAATATTAATTTGTCCTTCAGTTTCTTTAATAAGTCCTTTTCTTTTTTCTTTAACAACAGTAGTATTTTCTTTAACATTATCTAATTCAATATTATCAATATGAATAAAATTATTATTGTTTTGAGAAAGAGATAAAGTTTTACTACCCCTATTCTTACCTACTTCAAGAGCTTCTTGTCCAGGATAAGGACTAGTTAGTGTCTTAGTTAAACTATCAACAATCATCTGTCTTTGAGCTTTTAATTCACTTTTATTTTGTAAAGCTCTATCATGATCATTTAAATCTTTAATATTTAAGTTATGATAAACAAGTATAGACGCTAAAACATCACGATAAGTCTTATAATCATCTTCTAACCATTTATTTTCATGATGATATTCTAACTTCTTTCCTCTATTAGCTAGAATTCTTTCAAAAGCTTTATACATATCAAAATAACCAATATGTACTAAAGAACGATAATTACCATCTAAGGAAGCTGCTTGTTTATAAAGTCTTTCTGTATCGATACTTTGTCCTTTTAAACTTCTTTTAGCATTACTACGCAATTCGTCATTATAAATAGTTTTATATAAAACTCTTCTAGTTCTAACTTTCTTTAATTTAGAAGAATAAGTCGCTATAAAAAGATCTATTCCATCACCAACTTCTAAACCCTTTTTCTCTAATTCTTGAAGTAAATCATTCTTATTAAAGAAGGAACTAGTATAGATATCAATCTCTTCTAATTTATTACCACCATTAACATCAATAGTTGTATATGAATTATCTCTTCTTCTGGCAATTAAATAGTGCTTGGACATAGTATCACTTCCTATCGTTATTATAGCAGATTCCCCTAAAAGAATAAAGCCCTAAGGGCTTTATTCGACAGTTACACTTTTAGCTAAGTTTTTAGGCTTATCAATATCACAACCTCTTAATAAGGCCACATTATAAGCGATCATTTGTAAGATTGGTACTACTAAAAGAGTTTGAGTAAACTGATCTGTTTTCTTAACTACTATAGTAGTATCTTTTTCATCAATAACCTCACTAGTTATAATAAACATCTTAGCATATCTAGCTTCACATTCTTTAATATTAGAAAGCATCTTTTCTTTTAGTTTCTTATCAGTCATAATCGCAATAACAGGTAATCCTTTATCAATTAAAGAAATAGTTCCATGTTTTAATTCTCCAGCTGGATATGCTTCACTATGAATATAAGATATTTCTTTAAGTTTTAAACTACCTTCTAAACACATAGCATAATCCATCTTCCGACCAATAAAGAAGATATTATCATGTTTATATAATTGTTTAGCTATTTTCTTATATAATTCATTATCTTTTAAAATATTTTGAATTAATCTTGGTAGTGCTTTAAAATGATTAATTACTTCTATGCACTCATCAACATCTAAAAGTGATTTCTTTTTAGCAGTTACATAAGCCATTAATGATAAAAGAGCTACCTGTAAAATATAGGCTTTAGTAGTCGCAACTGCTACTTCAACACCAGCCTCAATATAAAATGTTTTATCAGCTTCTCTATCAATAGTAGAGTTCTTGGTATTAATAATAGCTAAAGTATCTTGATGATTAGCCTTAGCAATACGTAAAGCTGCTATAGTATCGGCAGTTTCTCCTGATTGAGATATTAAAATAACCAAAGTCTTATCCCGATAAATATTTTTCTTATAACGGTACTCACTAGCCACTTCTACTGTTACATCAATATGAGCTTTTTCTTCTAATAGAACTTTACCAATCATACCCGCATACATGGCGGAACCACAGGCTACAATATGGACATTGTCATAGCGAGAAATATCTAAGTCATCTAGATGGTCCAAATAAATATCTAAAAGATTATGTAACACCCTTGGTTCTTCCATAATTTCTTTTAACATGAAATGTTCATAACCTTGTTTATCAATTATCTCGTTAGTAACATCTATTCTTTTAACTTTTCTTTTTACCTTTTTACCCTTTTGATCATAAACTTCTACTTCTTCTTTCGTTACTTTAGCAATTTCTAAATCCTCTAGTAATAAATAGTCTTTAGTAAATTCAGCAATAGCTGGTATATCACTAGCAATATATTTTTCATCTTTTAAAGATCCAATTACTAAAGGTGATTTATTACGAACAGCATATAAATAATCTTTACCCTCAATCATAATAACTAAAGCAAAACTACCTTCTAATTGTTTTACCATTGATAAAAGAGCTTGTTTTTCAGATTTAGTCTTTAAATAATTATCTAAAAGAGCTGCGACTACTTCTGTATCAGTTTTGCTTTTAAAGACGTAACCTTTCTTCAATAATCTTTCTTTAAGTTTATCAGCATTTTCAATAATACCATTATGTACTAAAGTAACTTTTCCTACATTATGAGGATGAGTATTTTTAAGAGATACTTCCCCATTAGTAGCCCATCTAGTATGAGCAATACCAAAAGAAGAAGTAATTAACTTTTCTTTTTCTAGTTTCTCTTTTAATTTAGAAACTTTACCTACTTCTCTTATTATTTGTATTTTATTTTCATTAGCAATAGCGATACCAGCCGAATCATATCCACGATACTCTAAATTCTCTATTCCTTTTAAGAGAACTTCAGTGGTAACCTTATCGCCAATATATCCTACTATTCCACACATATGTCCTCCTTATACTGTATCTAACTCCATTATACAATATTAAAAAATAATAGTTAATAATTTTTTAATTATCAACTATTATTCCGGCATTAGCTTTTTCTATTTCATCATCGAAGATTTGATCAAAGGTTGGTAGTTCTTTTCTTTTAATATCATCATAAATATTTTTGGAGTTTACAAGAGCTTTCCGGAAATCTAAAATGTTGACATTCTTCCTATTTTCAAATAAAGCGTTAGAGAAAGCTTCTTGAATAATAGTCAAAACAATATCCGGATACCTAGAACCAATTTCATAGATTCGTTTAAACTCACTGGTTATATCCGTTAAAAACTCCATAATTTGTTTCTTAGTAAAGTCTGAGTACTCCATTTTAGCACCCGTTCTTTTTTCAATCTTAGGTAAAGTACCCAATGCAATATTGACTGTTTCATCACGAGTAGGTTCTTCAACACGTACTCTGGCAAAACGACGAACAAAGGCTTTATCTCTTAAGATATATCTCTCATACTCATCATCAGTAGTAGCACCAATTACTTTAATATCACCACGATCTAGTCCTGGTTTAAACATATTAGCAAAGTCAAGTGCTTCACCCTTACTACCCATAAGAGTATGAATCTCATCAATAAAGAGAATTAATTTAGAATAATTCTTTAACTCATCAATTAGAGTTTGAATCTTAGCTTCTCCAGTTACTGGATCTACTCCTAATAAAGCACTAGTATTTACTTTAATAATTTCATAACCCTTTAACTTATCAGGAATATTATCAAGTTGCATTCTATAAGCAATTCCTTCAACAATAGCAGTTTTACCAACACCAGGTTTACCAGTTAAAACAACTGATTTATCAGGAGTAAGTAATATTAATACTGCTTCTTTAATCTGTTCTTCCCTACCAATAGCGGGATTAGTAATATAATCTTTCTCGGTTAGATTTTCTCCATAGTTATCTAGAATACTAATTCTTTTCTTTTTTAAATCAAATTTTTCTTCCATCGTATCTACCTCTATTTAATTATATCATGAAAAGAAAAAAATAATTAAATTTAATTATTTCCTTTACATTTTATTTCAATTCTATTTTTATTTTATTTTTATTATTCTTTAATATTTCTTTAAGACCTTCAGTATTATTTATCTTACCTATCTTAGTATAATCATAATAAGAAGTATGATCTTCATAAAAAATAACTAAACAATTATCACCAAAAAGCATTATGTCTCCCCGTTTAATTTCTTTATAGTTTTTAGATTCAGTAGGAAAACTAGTATTAAAATAATAGTACTTTTCATTATCATTTAAATCCTCCATATTAATATCTAGAGGTAAAACCTTAATAAATTCTTCAGTTGTTTTATTATCTTCTAATACCCCTTCAAAAGTTTTATCATCAATAGTAATATTAATCTTCATACTTGTCTTAGGAACTCCTTTCTTAAAAGTTACTGGTTTTTTGACTTCTCTTTTACTAAAGTATATTATTAAACTCCCACTTACTAGTAATAACAAAATAATTAAAAGTACTTTTTTCACTTAATCACCTCTAATATTAGTATTAATTATTTAAAAAGTTATATTCAAAAAAAGATATCACTTGATATCCCTTTTTATTTCTCTACTTTGAATATACCATTCTTATCAACTTTAGCACCTTTGTCGTACTTGTCACTACCAAATCCTAAGATAGGTATTCCAATTATAGGTAAAAGTGCCAATAAGACTGCAAAGCCATTTGTTTTACCAAACTTCTTAGCTAGGTTGTAACAATAATTGAATGATACTAGGCATAAGCTCCAAGTAAATACCCAATTAATGTTGGTCCAAGTTCCTACTGCTGCAGTTAATCCTGTAATAATTAAGAACCACCACCAAGCTAGGCCGGCAATCTTTGTGTTTACCCAAGTACTGTATACTGGAATTAATGCTTTCCATTGTGCTTCTCCTGCTTTCTTGAATATCTTACATTGAGCAACAATTACTAGTACTGCAAAAGCAATAGCTGCTAGAATTATGAAAAGACAGAACACTACAATTACTGGTTCAGAACTATTTAAAAGTTGTTCAAAACCATTTGGTTCACTAACAACAGGTGCTTGAGTAAGGCCATAATTGTTATACATAATACTACTCCTCCTTTATTATAGTATAATATCTTTTTTTTAAAAAAGCAATTACTTTATCATAATCTTTTTCCAAATATTTTAGTACCAATTCTAACGATATCAGAACCCTCTTCAATAGCTATTTTATAATCACTACTCATACCCATTGAAAGCAAAGAAAAATTGTACTTATCTTTTAATTTCTTCATTTCTTTAAAAGAAGATCTAATATCAGAAACATTATCAGTATGAGGAGCAATAGCCATTAAACCAAGTAATTTAATGTTAGATAATCCACCTACTTCATTAATTAAATTATCTAATTCAGAAAGAAGACAACCAGTCTTATTAGGATCTTCCGCAATATTAACCTCAATTAAAATATTAATAACTTTATTATTTTTAAGAGCTTCTTTATTAATAATAGAAGCTAATTTAAAAGAATCAACAGATTCAATTAAATAAATATTTCTTTTAACAAGATCTTTTACTTTATTAGTTTGTAAATGTCCTATCATATGCCATTTAATATCTTTAGGTAAAGAATCCATCTTACTAACTAACTCTTGTACATAATTTTCACCAAAATCACGAAGACCTAAGTCGTAAGCCTTCATTATATCTTCATTACTCTTAGTCTTACTAACAGCCACTAATAAAGTATCACCAAGTTCTTCCCTTAACTCTTCAATAACTTCTTTCATATAATCACCCATTAAATATTCCAAATACCAAGTTTCCCTTTTACTATTCTATAACCATTAACAATTTTATCACTTTATTTGTTTTATTTTAAGACCTAATTACATAATTATATCTTTGTTCTCTTCAGGGGGCCGAAAATTTTAGCCTTTCTTTTATTCACCACAATTCAAAATTCCTTATAAAATAAGGGTTTGTACACTGTAGTACATTTTAGTATCATTTTTTAGATACCACAAAAATATCTAAAATGGGATGTAATTTGTCATCTAAAATAGGATGTAAAAATGTTATAAAAAAAGCATATATAGATTCGTGGCTATATATGCTTTTAATTATTTTATTATACTAATAATTTGGGATATAACATATTTAGGAATTGACTTTAAATCATTTATACATAAAACAGGCCATGTTATTTCATCATTATCGATATGAGTAATTGAATTAAGTAGAACTTTAAAATTTTGAAGTTGGTCTTTTTTACTTGATGATTTAATAGACCATAATGTTCTAACTTTGAATTTATTTGCATCATTCGATTCATTTCTAACTGAAACTTCTGAAATCATTCTTAAGCTTACTAGATCCTCTAATGTAATATCATATATATCCTTTGATGTTATCTCATTTAATAATTGTTCCATGTCTGAAAATACTAATTGTTCATCCTTTATATTTTCAATTTGAGAATCATAACTAATAGCAAAATAATTAAATAATTCATTAATTTGTGTTTTCATTACTTGATTCCAATATGTTTGTTCATCTTTTCTAAAATGTACTAATTTGCATATATATTTATATAATTCTTTTTTGCTATCTCCAGTTATATATTGATATAAATCGTGCAACTGTCTTAAAGCTATTATTCTTTGTGAAATATGAAAATCAAAGGAAAAATTCAGCATATCTTTATAGACATTAACCTCACTATCATATTGTCTATGTAATTCTTTTATTTCTATTTCTGATTCATTAATTTCTGTTAAAATAGTACATTTAACATTTGTATAATGTTCATAATTTGAAACAATCGACGTTAAAAAATTACTTTCGTGTGTAAGTATTACTATTTTTTTATATTGTAATGCAGTAATTGTCTGTATAATTCCGAGCGAAGTATATCTTCTAAAAATATCATAACTAGATATTGGATCATCAAAAATTATAATAGTGTTTTCATCAGTACAATTTCGAATCTGTTCTATAAATATTGCAAACGCTAATGTACTTTTTTCACCAAAACTAAGCACATTCCCGATATTTTGACTTACGTCTTTTCCATTCAAACTCTTTAAATACATGTATTTTTCATTATCATTTATTCCAGAGGAAACTATAGTATCAGATTCAATTTCTATATAGTATTTTAATCCTAAACTTTTAATAATATTATTAATATCAATTTCGTCACTTTTAATTATTTCATGCAATCTTTTATTACTATCTTTAATACCATTAATAATATCCTTATTATATTTAATAAAATAATCCAAATTATCACTTAATTTGATAATTTCATCTGTTGGACTAAAAAATTTTAATTTAGATATATTATTAGCTAAATCTATGTCTTGTATCTCTAATATATTATCTAAAATTTTAACTTTATCTTTTATTTCAGCAAATATTTCATTATCATTAATCAATAAAGAATATAATGACTCCATGTCAGTTAAAATCTTTTCTTCAACATTCTGATCTACAGAAACGTTTATTTTTGAAATTAGTTGACTAATTTTATTTTTTACTTCTTCATTAATTAAAGTGTTATTCATTATTGTCGACAGATTAGAAACTTTATCAACTTTATCACTAAATAGTTTAGTATTGATTCGCTTCGTATTATCCACAGATTTTATTTGTTCTTTTAAAGATTCATTTACAGATTCAATAGTAGTTTTACACCAAGGGCAAAAATCAAGCTTATTATCCTTATATAGTAAAAGACCTTCATACCACCATTTTCTATGATTATCGTCACTTATTTCAAATAAATCATCATATTTATATGGCAAATTTCCTTCTATAAATGTAGTTGCAAATCTTTTTTTAGCATCAGTAATTTTTCCTGTATTAGACTTAATATTTAGAATAGAATTAAATGATTCAATAGTCGATAAATATTTATTGATTGTATCTAATATCATATCTACTACATCATTAGCGTGTGATTTTTCATTATATAGTTCATTTATGTAATCAGTTTTCATTATAATTTTCATACTATTTTGTTGCAGCGCATTATTAAAATACACAAATTGATCAACAAATTTTTCATCAAATACTAAAAACTTATTATTTCCAAATTCATTATATAAAGTATTAGATTGATTTTCTGATTCACATCCAAACTTTTCTTCTAAATTTTCTTTTTGAAATAAATCTTTTATTGTAGATTTACCTCTTCCATTTGATCCATAAACAATTAATACCTTATTGTCATCTTTTTTTATATCATCCCACAAAGCATCATCAATATTTAACTGCTTGAATATTTTTTGGTTTTCAGCTAATTTCATAATTACATCTCCATTTCTTTTTCTTCTACAATAGTTCTAGCATCTATACTTATTCTATAAACCTCATCTGAAGATAATTTAAATATTTTGTATTTTTCTTGTTTTAGATTTAACTCATAAAGTTTATCTCCATAAATATATATATAAGCCCTTTCAAATTTATTCTTTTGTTTTTCCTGTATAAACTCTAACTCCATCATTACCATTTTGATTTCTTCCTCATGTGCTAAATTTTCATCAGTAATGAATATATAATTATGTTTAAAAATAGTATAATTTCCACTATTTAACAAAATTACTTTTTCTTTAAAAGAATTATATATATTCATAAGTGTTCTTGTCGTCCTGGATGAATTAATATTCCATCAATAATTTTTCCACCCAATCTATTAATTTTTTTTGCTGCACCTTCAATATTTCTAATCAATCCATATTCAATTTCAGTGTATAGTCTCTCTAACTCCATATCTTTTTTATCAACAGCAGTAGTAACCTCAATACCAACACTCATGCTTGCATTTTGAAGATCTGGTTTATCAGCTATAGCTAAATTATTTAACTCACTAGTTATCACTTTTTCCAACATTAATTTAGCAAAACATTCAGACCATTTATATTTTGTATTTGAAGGTAAAGGCATATTGTGAATGATAGTTTTAGACATTATTAATTACCTCCTACTAAAAAAACGCCATACAAAAACTTATATATTAAGCCTGTACTAGCGCCTTCTTTTATTCTTTTTCTATAAATAATAAACAAAATAATGATATATCTAATTGATATCTATTAAATAAATCTCTTATCCAATCAAAAATTGTACTTCTACTATAATTTGTATAAACAAATAATGATGGTAAAATTTCTTCTTGATGCTCATTTTCTTTAGTTCTCGAAAATCTTATAGTTTTACCTCTTTCATAGGTATAATTACTATTTGCTAAGTCATCTAAAACAGAATTATCAATATTATATAATAATTTAATTATCTCCTTGAATATGCTTCTGTAACTATCTGCCCTATATTTTGTTTCTTCAAATTGGAATCCATATAATTTGTATGCAGGGCTGTTTTCAAATTCATCAGCATTATCTTCAGGATTATCTATATAGAATTCATAAAATTTTTCAAACTCTAATGTAGTATCTATGTCTTTAGGATAAGGAAACTCCTTCATAATTACTTTTGATAATCTTTCTGCACGCTTCTCAATTTCGTCTTCATTCCAAATCTCTATGTTGTTTTCTTTATTATTCTTTAATTCTTCATTCAATTTTACAATTTTAGTTTCACCTGTAATAAGCATATCATTATAACGTTTTTTCTTACTCAAGAATGGATCATTACTATATTCAGAATTATAACCTGTAATGGATAAATTACCTAATGTATGAACGTATTTATCATATATTTCTTGATAATTATCACCCAAACTTGTTTTCCACTGAGTACTTAATGTCTCAGGCATTATGTGTTCTATAGTTAATTCAGACATATCGACTGGCTCTTTTCCACTATTTTCTATCAAATCAAAGAAATATCTTAATATTCTTGTTTTAGCATTAGCGTACATATTACTATATAGTAAGCCATCCTTAAACATATTATCATTAGGCATCCTATCTTCTGTTTTTAATGTACATAAATATGCCTCACATGCCTTAAAATAACAGTTAAAATTATTTTTATTTTTTTCAAATATTTTATTATATAAAGATGCATAAAATCTACGTAGACTTGATGAAGCAACATTTGCTATATTACGTCTCATAGCATAATTACCAAATAATCTTATAATGTTATTAAATTCTTTTTCCTTATTTATTAATTCTAATTCTTCTTCTTTTGTTAACTCTATTTTAACTTCTTCACCTACATCGTTTTTTCTTTTCATATGTAATTTTCTAATATCATCAAAATCATTACATACTTTTAACATAAATGGATATATAGTTCTATGTTGCAAAATATTAAATATATTGCATAATTGATTTGTTACTTTATCATAATCTTTAGAATTGTTTAAAACTAACAATTTATAATACTGAGCATATCTAACTATTTCACTAAATATCTTTTCAATACCTTCAATTCCTATTATGTTACTATTTATATAATATTTTTTAAAATTTTCATATACTTTCTTTTCTTCTATGTACCTTGTATCCTTTGAAACAAGAAAATCATAGAAAAACTTTTCAATATTATCTTTACCTATTAAACTTTCTATTGTTATCCAATAATTTTTATATATTTCAGCCTGCTTTCCAACATCCAAAATGCCCATAAGTAAAAAATTTCTAATTAAATCTGCAGTTGTTAACTTTACTCCTGTAGAATTTATACTTTCAAATATTTTTTGAGGTGAATCTCCTTCGTTTAAAACTATTTCAACAATTTCCAATCTATCAATGCCTTCAACCAATTTATCAGGGCTCCACTGTTCTGTTTCAATAGTTCTTTTAATTAAAGATTTAAAATGATTATAATTGATAACTACTTTAGATGTTGTATCTAAATTAGTAGTATTCCCCATCAATACTTTTTCCAATTCAGAATTATCATTATCACTATTTTTAAGTTTTAGTTTATATCTCTCTTCACAGTTTTCGTTATATATATTTTGTTTAATTTTCTTTTTTGTAATATTTTCAGGATCTTTAATTAAATCATCAATAGCTTTCAATAATAACATAATTGTTGTTAATCTTTGTTGTCCGTCAATTATCGGACAGCTTTTTATATCATTACGTTTTGTTGTTGAATAAACTAAGCTTCCTAAAAAATGGTTTCTCTCATTTTTTATACTACTAACTATATCGTTATACAATAACTCACAGTTTTCTTTTTCCCAAGTATAATTTCTTTGATATACCGGAATCGTATATTGAACATCTGTTTTCTTTATTATATCATCATATAACATTCTATTATTTGCTTCCATTACTTCATCTCCATTTTATTCAAATAATATAATTCACTATGCTGTTCTATTGTTAAAATGTATTCTTCTATTGTATATAAATTTATATTTATATTGTCTTTATGTTTATACCATTCAGAAGCTTCTTTAGTATCATCATGAATAAATGGAGCAACAAAAACAGCAAAAACATCCTTATGCTTTGACATATCATTTAATAAATGTCTTCTAATAGGTATCATCTCATTCATAACTTGGTCAGTTTTACCTCTCATCATGGTCACTTCAACATTTGAAATCAAAGGCGATACATTTGGGTTTTCACTTATTTCAGTGCAAACTATATCTGGCATATTGCCCCTTGCAGTCATAGTTGGCATTCCCTCATCATCTATTGAATAATTTGGTTCAACATAACATCCATTTAAATTTTGAACAAGAGAAATACTAGTTAAAAATTCTAATCTTGTTGGATCAGGTATAAATCTAAATTCATCATTTTTACTTTCTGTTTTCTTACTTAAAATCAGAAGTTCCTTAAATATTTCTTCCTTAGTATACTTGTTTGCAAATTTATTTAGTGTTTCAATCTTTATACCATATTCTTTAGAATAATCTACTTCATCATTAATATCAAATAATTCTTTATCTTTTTGACCAATATAATTAAAATATTCTTCTTCACTACTATAAGTTTTAATAGATGAGTACTTACTTAGTACATAGTCAATTTTCTTTTGTTCAAAACTATTAAAATCTAAAAATCTACCATTTCCTCTTAACGATAATATTCCTGTGCTTCTCATTTTTCTTATATATTCATCTACTGCTTCACCACATATTTTATCAATCTTAAAATATTTTTTACTTGCTTCTTTTTCTTCTGGTGTAACACATCCTAATAATTCTAAACAAATATCATAAATCATTTCATCACTATATTGAAACCCAACTTGTTTACGTAACTTTTTAATTAGCTTATATACTTCAGTAGCATCATTATTATTCCAACATATTAATAAACTAAGTTCACTTCTAAATATTCCTGCATCATTTTCTTCAGGATCATTCTTCAATAATTTAATTGTATTCAAAAGTAAAAGTAACGGATTATTTTCATTTAAATTTTTCTTAAATGGATTATTTGTTTGATACTTACATAAACTGTTTAAAAATATATTTTGATTCATTACTTCATCAGGTTCTTCCAAATTACTATTATCTATTAACATATGTCCTGTTTCAGATATTCTAATTTGTTTTCCTTTTTCATAAAAGACAAATCCAAATTCTTTAGGTAAGCTAAACCAAGTATCAAAGCGTGATTCCCAACCCTCTTCAAATCCTGCCTCTTTATGTTTTTGTTTTGTACTAGCAATAATATCATCTACTTGTTCATCAGAAAATTCTAATTCGTCAGAAAAATATATATCTTTATATTCAGGTTTGCCATATTCATACATAGTATAATATAATTTATTTTTTATAACATTATGTATAACTTTATATATTATTTCACTTGTTAAAACTTGCCCTTCAAATTCTACTATTTGTGATAAAAAACCAGCTATTCTATTAGGATTTCTCATAGTAGTAGAAAATGATAATGGTTTACTCTTTGCTTGTGCCATAATTAGTAACAAACACCTCCTTAGATCCTGCTTTAATTGTATTATCATTAAAGCTTATATAATTACTATTAATCTCATAAACATTATACTTTTTAGACCATTTTTCAAAAATAGTATTTTTCTTTCCTTTATGATAAACCAAATTTGTTATACCAAATCTAATTCCCTTTTTATCAAGTTCATCTAATAATTCATATAATTCTTTTTCATCTTTTTCACTCCATAATTTGTTATATTCGCTTTGACTTATTAAATATGGAGGATCCAATAATACATAGTCATTTTCATTTAGCAATAAAGAATTTAAAAATTTTTTATAATCCATACTTGAATATTTTATTTTTATTCTCTTTAAATAATCAAAATAATAATTTAGTGAATTATATACATTACTATTAAAATCCACATTACCAACAGGTAAATTAAATTGACCTTTAGAGTTGAATCTTGTCATATGATTAAATCCATATATTAATAATAAATATAACTTTAATATATCCTTTTGATCTTTATTATAGTCATTTCTTAATTTTATGTATGCTTCTTTATTATACTTAGCATAGTAAGTTTTCTTATATTTTTGCTTTAATTCTTCAGGAACTAAATGTCCATTATATGAACATGATAATCCATAACGATTTATTAATTTGAAAGCTTTATCAAAGAATTTTTCTTTATCAAATGAATATGATTTTAGCATTTCATGAATTGACATAATACTTGTATCTATATCGTTGACAATATAATTTTTTGCTTTTACATTTAGAAACGATGAACCACCGCCAACAAAAGGTTCTACATAATTAACAATCCCCTCTGGCATATATTTTTTAATTTCAGGCATTAATTTATATTTATCACCAACATAAAATAATGGTGATCTATAAGATATTTCCTTCTTAATATCTTTCTTTACTTTAGTTATAAATATAAATTCTTTATGATCGTTTAAATCTGTTTTCCCAGCATCAAATGCCTTGTATTTCTTTTCAAATATTTGTGTTTCACCTTTACTAGACAATATTGTTTCTAATTCTTCTAATGTAATCTTATTTTTTGAAGAATTACTCTTAGAATTGTATGTATTATTATAAGAAACTACTATGTATTTTGCATCTAAGCTTTGAACCAAATCATTAAACGCTATTGGAGCAGTAACCTTGCAATAATCAGACATATTTTTTTCTTTAGGTTTTAAAGCAGCCCCAAATAACTCAGGTTTTTTCCATTCAGTAATATTTTCTAAAACATGATAAAATCTACTATATTGTCTCGAATTATATGGAGGATCTATATAAGCAATATCACATTTAACTCTTTTAGCTAAGCCATTAGAATCTTCTCTATATATTTCTATTACCTTTTTTTGATTATCATCTTTAGGATTAATCAATTCAAATATGAAACTTGATTTTATTTCTTTTGTTTTTCTATAAGCATCATAATGGCCAATTGTATTAGCTATCCTATCTAAAGAATATAATAGTGAAGCAATTAATATACTATATTCTTTGTAATTAATTTTGTTAGATTTTTTTAACTTTTCAATGTCTTCTCTTATGTATCCAATTTTTAAAGAATCATCATAATTAAAAAACTTATTTCCAAAATTGATTGAAACATAATTATCTTTAAGTTTTGATGAATCTAATTTCTGATATCTAATTTTTATATCATTTATCAATTCAGCATTATATTCTTCATTCAAAAAAAAGGCATTATATATTATATTGTTTGAATATAAAAAGTCATTTATTATAAATCTATCATACTTATCAAACATATAATCCGTTACAGATCCAGTTCCGGCAAATACATCAAAGAACGAGTGACAATTTTTACAATTTTTGTCTATTAAATCAGATATCCAATCCATTAATTTATATTTATTACCTATGTATCTACGATTTTGTATATCAAACATATTTTCCTCCTGATTTGTACTTACTATATCTCCTATAAACATTATATCATATAACCTTCTGTTTTCCTCATCATTTTATATGAAATATAATAATTAATTTCGAATGACTTTGAAATTTTTTACTATTGTGCTACCCTAAATATGTACTGAGATGAACCAAATTTATGCTCTCTTCAAAATGTACTAGCTTGCTGGTATGTAAAATGGTACCTAAAATAAAAGAAATCTTTATAAAATAAGGATTTCTAAGACACCACTTAGGGGCCAGGGGGAAGAGAGCAAGTTTTCTATATCCCTTTTAACTTCTCTAATTCCTCTTTATGTTTCTTTGGTTCTTTTAGGATTATTGGTTCTTTGTTGTATAGTTCTTTTATTTTTTCTTTAGCATGTTCTGCTTTACCACTGGCGCTATATAGAATAAAGTCTATATCTTTTGTATCTATTGTACTTATTACTGTATTGATAGGTGCTGATAATCTATCATTCCAAACAGGAGATCCTATTACTACTTTATCATATTTAGTTATATCACTATCAAAGTCTAATAGTTTATCTTTCTTATTAAACGTTCCTTTATAACCACCTATTAATATCATTAAAGCTCTATTCTTAGGATACTTACTTTTACTTATAACTTTTCTAATATCGTATCCTTTCTTTTTTAATTCTTTTGCTACTACATCACCATTACTAGTTAAACTATAATAGATAAATAATTTCTTCATATAATCACCTATATTAATTATAACATATAAAAAGTAGATAACAATGTTATCTACTTTGTTTTTACTTTTACTTTACCAGTTGTTTTTTCTTCTTTTGATAGATTAGCTGATACTTTAATATCAAATGGTTCTCCTACTAGGATTTGTTCTTCAAACTCTTGGAATGTTTCAGGACCAGTATAATCTAATCCACTTTTTTCAATAGCTTTCATTAATTTGTTATAATTAATAAATCCTTGAGTAGATGGATAATATCTACCATCATCAAAACTAGTTTTTTCTTCACCATTAGTAATATCAAAAGTTCCAGTATAGTATCTTACAAGACCTTTAATTGGTTTCGCACCTTCTAGTTGCTGATCTTCCTTAATATCTTGTTCATTAAATACTAAACCTAATATTAGATGCATGTCTATACTATCAAAATCATAGAAACTTGAATAAAGCTTCGCACCATCTACCATTGTTTCTAATAAAAGTTCACTTTGATAAGAATCATTGGCTTTATTAAAGCTTCTTTCCATTCTACCGTTGTCTTTTACTATCTTTCCGTTATTAAAGAAACTTACATATTTGATTTTAGCTTTATTCGCTGCTTCTTTAACTTGTTCAAGTATTGTCTTGTCCAACTTCTACCCTCCTTCTTAGTTTTTGTCTGATTGGCCTTTCAAACAACTTTGTATTATAAGGCAAAAAGTGGTATAATTAAAATACATATTTTTTATATGAAATATAACTTTTAGTTATGGGGGTTTTTATGAAAACAAATCTAGAATTATATAAAGTATTTTACTATGTAGCAAAGAACAAAAGTATTACTGGGGCCGCTAATGAATTAATGGTTTCTCAACCTGCTGTTAGTAAGTCAATTAAGGTCTTAGAAAGGGATCTTAATACTATTTTATTTAACAGGGAAAAAGGTGGTGTTTCTTTAACTAATGCCGGGGAATTACTTTTTAATAAGATTAAGAAGTCCATGGATTTAATTGTTTCAGCTGAAGAAGATATTACTAGTTTAAATAATATGGAAAGTGGAACTATTAATATTGGTGCGGGTAATACTATTATGCAGAGGTATTTAATGCCCTATATTAGGAAGTTTCATGAGTTATATCCTAATATTAATGTTATAGTCCATACTGTAGTTACTCCTGAATTAATTAAAAGAGCTCAAGTAGGACTTGTTGATATTGTCTTTACTCATTTACCTAATGATATTCCTAGTAACTTTACTATTACTAAAATAAAGAAGTTACATGATATATTAGTAGTTAATGGTGATAGTGAGTATAAAGATAAAACTATTACTAAGAAAGATTTATCTACCCTGCCTTTAGTATTACTTCCATTTAATGCTAGTAACAGGATGAATTTTAATGAGTTTTGTAAAAGAAATAATATCATTATTCATCCATTAATGGAAATAGGAAATGACTTAATAATAGAAGATTGTGCTAGAGGTGGTTTAGGCGTTGGTTTAGTTGTAAAAGAATATGTTCAAAGTAAATTAGATTCTAAAGAGTTATTTGAGTTAGATACTAACTTTAGTTTTAAAGAGAAGGACTTAGTATACTTAATTGAATCAACTAGAAAGAATAATAATATTATTAACAGTTTTACTGAATTATTAAAATAAAAAAGGTCTTAATGACCTTTTTAATTATAAATATAAACTTAAATAATGTACAATTAGTAAAGAAAAACTTAGTAGTACTAATATAATTATTGTTTTAATATGCTTTTCTTTTTCTCTAGATAATGTCGCGATAAATTCTCTTATAAAAGCATTAATCCAAAAGTAAGTCTTTATCTTTGCTCCAATACCCTTCAGATAGATTTTTTGACTTGAAGCTATTTCTCCTGTTCTAAAAACATGGCAATACATACTAAAACAATTCGTTTTTTCATATTACCATCTCCTTTTTACGTATATTTATTATACATCATATAATAAGATATTATCTTCTGTTTTTAATTACAAATACTTATTAGCAATAGCTAATATTCTAGATGAATTAGTTGTCTTACTAGTACCATCACAAGCACCACTCACTTTTATTTCATATCTTGTTGTGTCTTTAAAAGCCGCTGTTGAGAAATTACCAGATTGGGTAGCAGAACAACCAACTTCATAGTCAGTATCTTTTTCTGTTAAACTATTAACAATTCTTTTAATCTCTTCTAATTCATTACTAGGTACTTTATTTGATCTTTTCTTTCCTCTTTTTAAGATGAACTTTTCTAGACCTTTTTTTGTATCAATATTATTGTTATCAATATACTTTTTATACTCTTTATCAGTAGATCCTTTAAAGCTCCAACTATAGACACTTCCATCATTAAATATGGCAGTACCATCAAATCGAGATGAAGATGTATACTTAGCATATGTCCTTACTACTAAAAGAGATTTATTAGTATTATTAATATTTCGATAACCAATTACTACTCCTATAATTATTATAGCAATTGCGATTATAATTGATATTATTGTTATTCTTTTTTTCATGTGCTCCTCCTATTATCTATATTATAACATAAAAAAAGCGATAGGCCAAAAGGCCTATCTTCAGGGGGTTCGGTTGAACATATACCCACTTAATATAATCGTGAGTATAAATTCGGCATGATTATCTATCATGCACTTTAATCATAAAGTAATTTTTATATTTTGTCAACTACCTATGATACCCTTTATTAATTTCTTTTTAATTTCGTCTTTATCATAGTCTTTATTTTCCAAATACTCTTTAGAATCATCTCTAGCTTTTAATAGAATTTTATAATCTTCTTTTAGATTAGCTATCTTAAATTCCATATCTCCACTTTGTTTAGTACCAAATAAATCTCCATGACCTCTTAGTTTTAAGTCTTCTTCACTAATAACGAATCCGTCTTCAGTTTGTTCCATTATTTCTAGTCTTTTAGTATCAACTTTACTAATCAAGATACATTTAGATTCATCTTCTCCTCTACCAACTCTTCCTCTTAATTGGTGAAGAGTTGATAGACCAAATCTATTAGCATCAAAGATAACCATTGTAGTAGCATTTTTAACATCTACTCCTACTTCTATTACAGTAGTTGATATTAATATTTGAATATTATTTTGTAAGAATTCTTGCATGATTAATTCTTTAGCTCCTCCAGCCATCTTTCCATGAATAATATCAATCTTATACTTTTTACCAAACGCTAACATCATTTGATCTTTTAGATTCATGACACTCTGTAAATCTGTTTTACCTTCACCTTCTTCAATTAAAGGTGCGATTACATATATTTGATGATTACTTTCTAATTCATCATACATCATTTGTAAAACATCTTTTATTTCATCATTACTCTTAACATAAGTCTTAATCTTTTTTCTACCTTTAGGTTTTTCTTTAATAATGGACATATCCATATCACCATATAGAGTTAAAGCATAAGTCCTTGGTATTGGGGTCGCTGACATATATAAAATATCAGGAGTAATACCTTTATTCTTTAGATTCTCTCTTTGATTAACTCCAAAACGATGTTGTTCATCAGTAATAACTAATCCTAAGTTATTATAGTTTACTTCTTCTTGGATTAAAGCATGAGTACCAATAACCATATTAATAGTACCCTCTTCTAATTCTTTATGAATTCTTTCTTTTTCTTTTTTAGGAGTTGAACCTATTAATAGTTCTACATTAATATCTGTTTCCTTTAATAGTTCTCTTAGATTATTATAGTGCTGGGTTGCTAGTATTTCAGTTGGAGCCATTAAAGCACTTTGGAAACCAGCTAAATAGTTAGCATACATAGCGATAAAAGAAACTATTGTTTTACCACTACCAACATCTCCTTGTAGTAGTCTATTCATTCTATAATCTTTTTCTAAGTCTTTTAAGATATCGTCAACAGCTTTATTTTGATCATTAGTAAGTTCAAAAGGTATCTTCTTAATAAGTTTATTTAACTCTTCTCTATCTACTTCTTTTCTAATACCTTTATTATTCTTTTTTCTTTCATTCTTTAGATAATTAATCTTAAACATGAAAGCAAATAACTCTTCATACTTTAATCTTTTAGTTACTTGTTTTAGTTTATCAGCAGTAGATGGGTTATGAATAATATTTAGAGAAGTCTTCTTATTAGGAAAGTTATATTCTTTTTGAATATATTCTGGTATATAGTCAAATATTTCTTTAGAAAACATCAACATAGCCATATTAATATAATTATGAATATTTTTATTAGTAATACCATTAGTAAGATGATATACTGGTTCTATTTTTACTTTAGAGGTTAATCCTTCAAATTTAATATCAGAAGCAGTTATAATATTCTTTTTCTTATCTAATTTACCAATAACTGTTATGGTTGTTCCTACAGTTAAATGACTCTTTAAAAAGGCTCTATTAAAGATAGAGATTCCTACTCCACCATTTTGAGTAAGTAATCTGAAATTCATTTTATTTAGATTAGATTTAAATCTCATTAAAATAGGCATACTTTCTACTTTACCATCAATAATAATTTGTTCTCCATCTTTAGTTTCTTCTAAATTACCTCTTTTTAATAGTTCATATCTAAAAGGATAATGCATTACTAAATCATCAATAGTAGTTATACCCATTTTTTCTAGCAAAAAAAGTGATTTAGGACCTATACCTTTAACATCTTTTAATTCGGCCATAATATCACTTCCTTCTGGCTTATTTTATCACAAAAGTGAAAAAAAATAAATAAAAAAAACTACTTTCGTAGTTTTTTATTATGGTACTAGTTCACCTTTAGTAACATGAGAATTACTAGATTTAGTATTAATAAGGTTATCTATATTAGTTACATCACTAGTATAGTTTACTATTAGTTCTGATCCTTCAGCTGTCGCTGCATCTCTAAACATATCACCATAAGAAGTTGGTCTTTTAGAAAGTTTTATAGTACCTGATATTTTACTAGCTGCTTGGAACATAGCAATAGTTGAGGTAACTTTTCTAAGATCCCACTGATCAATTCCTTCAACACTTTCTAGTTTTTGACACCCCCTAAAAGTATTACCCATATTAGTTACATTAGATGTATTCCATTTCTTTAATGGTTCTAGACTTGTTAAAGAAGAATTATAATAGAACATACTAGCCATACTGGTTACATTAGATGTATTCCAATTAGCCAAGCCATTAACATTTTCTAGACCCTGGCAAGAACTAAATACCCCTTCCATATTAGTTATATTAGATGTATTCCAACCTGATAAAGCATCAACATTAGTTATGCCAGTACAACCATTAAACATTGCTTTAAGACTAGTTAAACTAGAAAGATTAAAGTTCTCTAAACCAGATAAATTAGTTACACTTCGACACATGAAGAACATATTAAATACATTAGTTACACTATTAGTTTGCCATCCACTTAATGGCTGAAGAGTAGTTATTTGATTACAACTAGAGAATGTTCTTTCCATATCTTGTACTTTTCTGACATCCCAACCACCAACTACTCTTAAATCACTTAATTTAGTACTAGCAAATGTATACGCTAAACTAGTTACATTACCAGTATGCCAAGAACTTAGAGCAGAAAAATCAGTTAAACGCCAACAATTTTCAAATAGATGGCTCATATCAGTTACATAAGTAGTGTTCCAATCCTCCAAAGGATCTACCGTAGTAATTGGAGTATTATAGAACATTCCTCCCATATTAGTTAAGTAGGAAGGATTCCAATTATCAAGAACACTTAAATTCGAAAGCCCTTGATTGTTATAGAACATATTGGACATATTACTAACATTAGAAACATTCCAATTAGCAAGCCCTGAATAATCGCTAAATGATGATACATTTTTAAACATATCAGACATATCTTGTACATTATGGGTATCAAGTTTATCTAATAAATCAATACTATACAAGTATTCTAAACCGCCAAATAGATTATTAGAATACTCATTTAATATTATCTTATCGGCTTCAGTATACCAATACATTATTCCATAATCTTCATCGTACCATATATATACTGGTTCTTCAGAATCGTAATCTGATATTGTATTGTCACCCATTGGTTCAAATCCATCTGGTAAAGTTGTTGTCTTTTTAATTTGATATATACTTGGAACATCTGGTGAATATCCATCAGGATCATAAGCCATATTACTCATCTTTTGATTGACATAACTTCCACTTTCTAATTTAGCAATCTTTTCCCATTGAGCATAAAGAGTTATTTCACCACTAGTAGTTAAGTTCTTTACTTCGGCTTCATCAGCATATGAAGTACCGGTACCATCTTCTTCAGTATTCCATTCTTTGAAGCCATGAGAACCATTATCAAAATCATTAGCTATTAAGTTAGCTTTTTGATCATAAGTCATTTCTTGTGGATCCATTTGACCATAACCACCATTACTATTAAAGATAACTTGATATGTATTAGCAGTATATTCGGCAGTTACTGTTATAGGACCAGTAATTACAGTATCTTCATCTACATCATTACCTTCTTGATCAGCCCATTTATCAAAACTATATCCATCTTTACTGACACTTGGTAATTGTCCTAATTTATCACCATACTTTATTTCTCTAATAATTGGATCTGTTCCATTATTAGGATCTATACTAACTTGATAAACTTCAAACTCACCCTTAATATCAATATCACTAAATTTTAAAGTAATACTTTCTTTAGCTCCTACTAGGATAGGTACTATTAATAAAGTAACTATTACCATTAATAGAGCTTTATTTAATTTCTTTCCTTTAAAGATAATTAATAGTGTTATTCCACTTATTAATAATATCCATAGATATTTAAAGATACCATCTTTAGTTAAAGGGTTAACTAAAGTTTTACTATTTGTTTCTGGATTAATTATAATATCTTTTTTCTTTCCCTCTTCAGTTTCTAAAGTAATAACTAAATTATTAATCTTTAAGTCTTTATTTACTAATTTATTTTGATAAAGCATCTTTACTTTAATAGTAGAACTTTCACCAGAATCTATAACTTCTGGATAATCATAAGTAATATTTATATTTTCATTAGTGTTATTGTCGGTAATACCTTTTATTTTATATTCTTTATCAGTATTGTTTTTTAAAACAACACCAAAATTAACATAATCTCCTTCTTGATTAAAAGTAATATTACTAGTTACTTCATTATTATTTAAGACGGGATCAGTTACTGAAATAGTCGCACTTTTTTCTTTAATACTGATACTTGTTATTTCAACACTACTACTTGCTTTTACCATTAAAAAGCCTAGTAGAAATACAATGATTGCTGAAAATATAACTTTCTTCTTACTCATGGCATCCTCCGTTATTATCTTATATATAACATTATAATATAAATTCTTTAATTAACCAAGTTTTTTTAAATAAAAAAACTACTTTCGTAGTTTTTATAGATAATTATCTGCTTTAACTTCCATAAAGCTTTTTGGATGAGCACATACTGGGCAGATATCAACAGCATCAGCACCCATATAAACATGTCCACAGTTACGGCAAATCCACATCTTTTCACCATCTTTATGGAATACTTTATCATCTTTTAAGTTAGCTAGTAACTTTAGATATCTTTCTTCATGTTCTTTCTCAATAGCTCCTACTTTTTCAAATAGATCAGCTATTCGATCAAATCCTTCTTCTTTAGCTGTTTCAGCAAAACCTTTATACATATCTGTCCATTCAAAGTTTTCCCCATTAGCAGCATCTTGTAAATTTACTTCAGTAGTAGGAATATCCCCACCATTTAATTCTTTAAACCAAAGTTTAGCATGTTCTTTTTCATTATTAGCAGTTTCTTCAAAGATAGCAGCTATTTGCTCATAACCATCTTTCTTAGCTTTTGAGGCATAATATGTATATTTGTTTCTGGCTTGTGATTCTCCAGCAAAAGCAGTCTTTAAGTTTTCTTCTGTTTTACTTCCTTTTAATTCCATAATATCCTTCCTTTCAATTAATTTTTATTATAACATGTACCATTTTTAAGTCAACTTAGTTATTTTATCAAGGCCACCCATATATGGTCTTAATACTTCTGGTATATTAATGCTTCCATCTTCATTGTAATTGTTTTCTAAGAAAGCAATTAACATTCTTGGAGGCGCTACTACAGTATTATTTAAAGTAGATGGGTAATACTTACCTTCTTTACCATTTACTCTAATACCTAGTCTTCTACTTTGGGCATCTCCTAGAAGTGAACATGAACCCACTTCAAAATATTTCTTTTGTCTTGGACTCCAAGCTTCTACATCACATGATTTTACTTTTAAGTCGGCTAAATCCCCAGAACAACATTCTAAAGTTCTTACTGGGATATCTAAACTTCTAAATAAATCTACTGTATATTTCCACATCTTATCGTACCAAGAATTAGCTTCTTCTTTAGTACAGATTACAATCATCTCTTGTTTTTCAAATTGATGAATACGATAAATTCCTCTTTCTTCAATACCATGAGCTCCTTTTTCTTTTCTAAAGCATGGTGAATAAGAAGTAAGGGTAATTGGTAAATCGTCTTCTTTAAGTATTTCGTTTTTATAACGACCAATTACTGAGTGTTCACTAGTACCTATTAGGTATAGATCTTCTCCTTCAATCTTATACATCATAGCATCCATTTCTTCAAAGCTCATAACACCATCAACAACTGCTTTTCTGATCATATATGGTGGTATACAATAAGTAAACCCTTTATCGATCATAAAGTCTCTAGCATAAGTTAAAATAGCCGAATGAAGTCTAGCTACATCACCTAGTAAATAGTAAAAACCATTACCTGCTACTTTAGAAGCAGCATCCATATCAACACCTTGTAAACTTTCTAAAATATCAATATGGTATGGTACTTCATAACTTGGTACTTTAGCTTCACCAAATTTCTCTAATTCAACATTATCTTCATCACTTTTACCTAGAGGAACAGATTCATCAATAATATTAGGAATAACCATCATTCTAGTTTTTATCTCTAGATTAAGTTCATCTTCCTCTTTTTCTAATCCCTCTAATCTTTCATTAATAGCACTGACATCAGCTTTAATCTTTTCAGCATCTTCTTTTTTACCATCTCTCATTAAAGAACCAATCTCACTACTTAGTTCATTTCTCTTAAAACGAAGTTCATCGCCTTCTTTTTTTAACTTACGTACTTTTTGATCAAGTTCATATACTTCATCAACTAGAACTAGTTTATCATCTTGGAACTTCTTTTTAATATTTTCTTTTACTAGATCTCTATCTTCTCTTATTAATTTGATGTCGATCATTCACATCATCTCTTTTCTTATTCGATTATTATTCCTGCTGGTGCTTTCTTTACTAATACTTTTACATCACCCTTAACATCATAGCAATAGAAGTTATATTTTAATCCTGCTTTGATATCAAATAGTCCTTTCATATCATAACTATAACCAACACTATAATTATCAGGATGGAAAACCATTACTCTAGCAGCAGAATCATCACTTAAAGTTAATTGTTTGGTTTCTGTTTCTTTTCCTTCATAGAATAAAACTGTATTCTTATTAATAGTTACTTCTTCACCATCAGTAATATTTCCTTCAGCAAATTTACCCATTTCAAAAGAAATAGTTACATCGTTTTCAGCATGATTTTTAAAGTAATAATCATTACCATTTTCTAAATAAACAAAGAATTTTGTTCCTTCTCCTTCTGCTTCCATAGCATCTTTATTATTCTTTAAAACTGAAAACTCTACGCCAGTATTTTCATCTCCATTGTTTGACCAATCATAATAATAGTAACCACTTTCTTCAGGTGTATATTTGAATGATATAGAACTTCCTGCTTGAACACTTTCTTTATATTGTTTGTCTAGCGCAACCTTTATTAGTTTTGGTTTTGCGGTTTCATTACTATCACTCTTGTTGACAAGGAAACCTCCTACAAGTAAAAATATCGCCCCCACAATAAGTATAATCCACCATACTTTTTGATTATTCTTTTCCATTATAATCCTCTCCTTTTTTCTCTTTTCTTTTTTATTTTATCATAAATCTGTTCTTTAGCGTTATTATAAATTATTTTTTCTTTATCTTCGCCAAAGACGGATTCTAGATCTTTACTCAACTCTTTATAAATATCTTTATATTCATAAATATTTTTAAGAGCATATTTATTACCTGTATCTTTTAAGAAAGTCATATCATCAGTAGCTGTCATTACTTTATTTGGTCCTAGTACTTTAGAAAGATAGATTAAATGTAATAAATACATCTTTCTAGCATCAACACTCTCTTCATCTATACCTTTTCTAATGATAAATCCTTTATTAGAAAAAGCACCTACTAAAGCATCTATTTCTTTTAGTTTTTCTAATTGTTCAAATTCTAAACTACGACTACGAGGACAAATGGCATAAACATTAGAATGACTAGCATAAACACAAACATCTTTACCTTCTTCTTTCTCATGTTTTACTAAGTCCACCATATCATAAAAAGTATTAACATTAGCATGTGATAAATCAATTCCCATACCTAGATCAATAGCTTTAGTAAGCAGTTTTTTACCTTCTAGAGTTAAGCCTTTATTAGAACGATTACCAGAGCCATATTTACTTTCAGTATTCCAGCATAATATTAAAGCATCTAATCCATTATTATATAATTCTTCTAATTCATCTTCATCTTTTATATAGTCAGCTCCTTCAATACTATATAAAATATCTTTATTAGGAAGAAATATATCTAAAATATCCTTAGCTACTTTAAACATCTCTAAAACTGAAACATCATCTCTATAGTAGTTCTCATGTAATTCTTCTTTCATTTCTTCTCTACTCATAAAATAGAGATTAGCAATAACTCCTTTAACGTTGTTCTCATTAAAATAGTTGGCTATTTCTTTTAAATAGGAATAATCGTCTTTTAAGTAGGCGACATAAGCAATAGTTAATAAATCATAATGAGTATCAAACATAAATCTCCTCCTAAAAAGGCAAAAAAGAACAACACAAGGAGCGAATAATTCGCGGTGCCATCCTCTTTCATCTTAATTACATAACGGTTTTTAACCGGAAGAATTATTCTTCATCTCCTAGAGTAGATTAAATAAATATCTATAGCTATTTCCACCAACCATAGCCTCTCTTTAAATAGATTATTTTATTATAGTCTCCAATCATCGATCTATTATTATTTTAATATAAATTTATTCTTTTGGCAACAGTTAAGCAAAAAGTAGTTACCAATTATTTATCTTTTCATATAGTAATTTAGATAAGGAGGAATTATGAATAAATTTTTTACATGGGTTTTAATAGTCTTTGTTTCTTTCTTTTTAGTATCAATGGTCTTTATTAATTTAAATAAGCCCCCTAAAAAAGAAGAGAAAGTAACTGTAGCTGAAGTAGCCCATACAGTCTTTTATGCCCCTTTTTATGTAGCGATTGAGAAAGGTTATTTTAAAGAGGAAGGAATCAATCTTAATTTAATTTTAACTCCTGGTGCGGATAAAGTGACAGCGGCTGTTTTATCTGGGGATGCGGATATTGGTTTCTGTGGTAGTGAAGCTACTATCTATGTCTATAATAATAAAGAAAAAGATTATTTAAAGACTTTTGCTAGACTTACTAATAAAGATGGATCGTTTATTGTATCAAGGAAAAAAATAAAGGATTTTTCACTAGTAGATTTAAAAGGTAAAAATATTATTGGTGGTCGTAAAGGTGGTATGCCAGAAATGACTTTAGAATACGCTTTAAAGAAAAACGGTATTAAACTAAATGAAGTTAATATTGATACCTCAATTGCGTTTAATGCTATGGGAGGAGCCTTCTCTTCTGGTGAAGGTGACTTTGTTACTCTATTTGAACCTGAAGCCACCAAAATAGAACAAGAGAAAATAGGATATGTAGTGGCCTCTGTTGGGGAATTAGGAGGAGAAGTCCCTTATACAGCTTTTAATGCTAGAAGTAGTTATTTAGAGAAGAATAAAAAGACTATTAAAAGCTTTAATAAAGCTATTAATAGAGGATTAGAATATGTGGAAAAACATAATGATAAAACTATTGCTAAAGCCATAAAAAAACAATTTAATGATACTAGTTTAGAAGTATTAGAGAAAGTGATTAAACGTTACCGAGATATTAATGCTTGGTCTAAGAGTACTTTCTTTAGTAAGAAGGATTTTGATCATCTTCAAGATATTATGATTGAAGCTAAAGAACTTGATAAGAAGGTTGCTTATGAAAAGCTTATCTATCAAGAATAAAGTATTAGAGATTGAACACTTACAAAAGAATTATCAAGATCCTAAAGATGAGATAAAAGCACTAAGTGATATTTCCTTTAACGTATTTGAAAAAGAATTTGTCTCTATTGTAGGACCATCAGGATGTGGAAAGTCTACTATACTTTCCATTCTTTCTTTTTTAGAAGATAAATCTTGTGGAACAGTCCATTTAAAAGATAATACTAAGTTAGGATATATGTTACAAAGTGATTGTCTTTTCCCATGGAAAACTATTTTAGAAAATGCTCTTTTAGGACTAGAAATAACTAATTCGTTAACCGAAGATAAAAAGAAATATGTCTTAGATTTATTACATACTTATGGACTATCAGAATTTTTAAATAAATACCCTGATAGTCTATCTGGAGGTATGAGGCAAAGAGTTGCTTTAATTAGGACTTTAGCCCTAAAACCTGATATCTTACTTTTAGATGAACCAATGTCAGCACTTGACTATCAATCAAAACTATTAATTAGTAATGATATCTATAAAATGATTAAAGATGAAGGAATTACTGCTATTATGGTTACTCATGATTTAGCAGAAGCTATTTCAATGTCTGATAAAGTTATAGTTTTATCTAAGAGACCCGCAGTAATAAAAAACATTTATGAGATTAAACTAAAGAATAAGAAAACTCCCGTTGAAAACAGAAAAGATGAATACTTTGATAAGTATTATGATTTAATCTGGAGTGATTTAGATGAATTATACTGAAGAACATAGAAGGTATTTAAAAGAAAGAAAACAAGAAAAAAGAAAAGTTCTTTTCTTTAGAGTATTAATCATCATTCTATTTATTACAACTTGGCAATTATTAGACTCTTTTAAAATAATTAATTCTTTTTTAATGTCTTCACCAGTAAAAGTATTAGACACGTTCTTCTCTTTAATTGAAGATGGTAGTTTATTTAGACACCTTTCTATTACTATCTATGAAGTACTAATTAGTTTTAGCCTATCAGTTATAATTGGTTTTATTATCTCTTCCCTTCTATGGTGGTTTCCTCTTCTAGCAAAGATATTTGATCCTTACCTAACTATTCTAAACTCTCTACCTAAAGTAGCTCTAGGACCCTTAATAATTATATGGGTAGGAGCTTCTATTAAATCAATTATTGTTATGGCGTTATCAATATCAATCTTTATTACTATTATTAATACTTATAATGCGTTTTCTAATGTTAATAAAGATTATATTAAACTATTGAAGACTCTTAAAGCTACTAAGTACCAAATATTTACTAAAGTAATTATTCCTAGTAATAGAATAAATTTTATTAATATCTTAAAAGTTAATATTAGTATGACTTTAATTGGAGTTATTATGGGAGAACTATTAGTCTCTAAGAAGGGTTTAGGATATTTAATTATGTATGGATCCTCTGTCTTTAATATTAATTTAGTTATTACTAGTGTAGTGATACTAGGTATAATATCTTATTTATTATATTATTTAGTTACTAAGTTGGAAAGTAAATATAAAAAAGAAGTTAATTAATTAACTTCTTTTCTTTAAGTATAATGTCTTTGGTTTATTTCTTTCTCTATCTTTATAGTAAACATCACAGTCTTCATATAATTTTTTAAGAATATATTCCCAATATCCTGGGTTATAAACATCTTTTTGAGAATGAAGTACTTCTTGGTCTTCATAAGTTATTCTTAAATCTTTAATAGAAATATTTCCTTCAGAATCTCTATTAAGTGATGAAACTAATTTAAGACCAAAATCACGATAAAAAAGTCTTTCTTTTCTATTATTAATAACTGGTTCTCCAAGCACCTTTAAGACTTCAGCACCATGATAAAAATCCATTTCTCTTTCATTCATAAAAAAACCCCCTTATGTGCTTTTTACGAGTGAATATTAAAGCACTTTTAGGGGTAAAAGTCAAGCTTTTAGCCGTGTAAGGTCTTAACGTCATCAGGAAGTTTCTCGGTCTGTTCTTGATAATTAACCATTCTTTCCATTTCTAAGTCATGATCAAAATCTTTAGTAAAAGCATTTTCTTTTGTATTATCCTGATACATAGTATCTACTTCCTGTTTTATCTCTTTGTTAAAACAGATATTATTTAAATCCATTTCCTTATCAGAAAGCTCATTCCTGAAAGTTTGTAATAATTCTTTTTTATAATTAGGATCTTCTTTTAATAACAGATCCATCAGTATTCTTCTTTTTACGTCTACAGTTTCTAACTTAGTACCCCTTTTTTCATAAGCTTCTAGTTTAGATTTAAATACTTCTTTTAAAGATGAATTTGAATTTTTACTTTGGTAGTCCTTTAAACTCTTCTCAATGGAATCAGTAAAAGTCTCACATAACATATCTGTGTAGGAAGAATTTGATTGATGTCCTTCAGTAGCATAACCTATTTTTTCATTTAGTTTTCCCATTAGTATTGATGGCTCAGAGCAACTACTAATTAAATCTGCTCTATTAGTTTGTACTTTCTCAATTACTTCTAATGTCTTAGGAAGTAATTCACTTGATGTATATAAAACTATTTTATCTCTTCTTTGAGCTTCTTTGTTATTCTCTATCTTGAAATAAAAAGGTATATTAGCTTCTTTTAGTTCGTCATATAATACATTAGAAAGATCATATAACTTACTATTATCAATACCAAAATAAAACCTATGATTTAAATCTTTGCTTGCTATTTTTTCAGTCCCTAGCAAATTCCATGATTGAAATACTTGCCACCCTGGCATTATCCCAAGGGGGTTAGATACTCCTCCATATTGAGCTGGATTATAAGGTTTCCCCGCTTTTTCAAAATCATTTTGAACTTTGGTAATTAAAGTATCTAAATCCTGTTTATTTATTTCAGTTTTATTATTATCAACAAAATTAATTTTGTTATATAATAAACTGCTTATTTTACGTTCACCTATATTTAGTTGTTGATCATTCATATCTTTAAAGCTAATTTGTAGGTACTTATCAATTAATTCATCCACTAATTTTTCATCAACAGGTATTTTGGTCTTGTCATATAAATCTTCTACTTTAACCATGTTACACCTCGATTAATTATTTTCAGTTACTGTTACTTTTAAATCTTTATCAACTACAGCCTTGTATTCTCTAGTCTCATCACTAGTATTATCAGTGATGTTGACAAAGGAAAAAGTAACTCTAGTTTCTCCTTCTTTTAGTCCTTCAAAAGTATAGTATTCATGCATAAGACCACCAGAAATTGGTTCTTTAGTTTCTTCGGCTCTTACTACCTTTTCTTTTAATTTAAGAATAGACTCATCATCTATTTTATACTCCCATTTGAAAGGTATACCAGCATTAATATCTAAAACTACATGGTAGTTTTTTGGTACTTTTTCAGTATCACTTTTCTTTGGCTTTAAGAAAAAGTAAAGAAGAGCTAAAACAATTAGAATTATTATAATTATTAAAACAATTAATACTTTTTTATTCATTTTATCACCTACTTCAAACTATCTACTGATTTAGAGTTTAGAGACATATCAGCATTTTTACCATGTTTATAAGCAAAGTATCCAGCCGCTGCGATCATGGCAGCATTATCTGTACAATATTTAATTGGGGGAAAACTAAACTCTATTTCTTCTTCTTTACAAAGTATAGTTACTTGTTCTCTTACTTCAGAGTTAGCCGCTACTCCACCGGCAACAATTAGATTATTTATTTTAAAATCTTTAATAGCCTTTCTAGTCTTATTAATTATTTCTGTTACTGCGACTTTTTGGAAAGAAGCAGCTAAATCTTCTTTAATTATTTCTCTTCCTCTTTGTTCTTCATTATGAGCTAAATTAATAACTGCACTTTTTAGACCACTAAAAGAGAAATTATAGGAATCATCTTTTAGAGGAATTGGTAATTTATAGGAAGGAGTTCCTTCATGAGCTAATTTATCTAGTTTAGGTCCTCCAGGATAAGGAAGTTCAATTACTCGTGATACTTTATCATAAGCTTCACCAATCGCATCATCTAAAGTGCCACCTAGTTTTTTAAACTTATATTCTTCTTCCATTAGTATCAAATCAGTATGACCACCACTTACTACTAAAGCTAGTAAAGGATAAGTCATCTCTTTAACTAAACTATTAGCATAAATATGTCCCGCAATATGATGAACCGGGATAAGAGGCTTATTATGAATAAAAGCAAGTGTCTTAGCGGCTTCTAACCCAATTAAAAGGGAGCCTATAAGACCTGGTCCATAGGTAACAGCAATAGCGTCAATATCATCCATGGTCATTTTAGCTTTAGTTAGGCATTCATCAAGAACAATGGTGATATTTTTGACGTGGTTTCTTGAAGCAATCTCTGGTACTACACCACCATAGCTTTTATGAATATCAATTTGACTAGATACAACAGTTGCGATTTCTTCTCTTCCGTTTTTAACAATCGATACACTAGTCTCATCACAGCTAGATTCTATTCCTAAAATGTACATATCTTTCATTTTCTCACTTCTTTTCCATGAGTATACCATCTACTCCATCATAGTATCCTTTACGAAGAGCCACCTCTTTAAAACCATACTTTTTATATAAAGTAAGAGCCCTTTCATTTTCTTTTGATACTTCTAGAGTGATTGGTAGTTTCTCTTTTAATAGTTCCTCCATTAAAATGGAACCTACTCCTTTTCTTTTACTTTCAATATAGTTAATCTCAATACGATCATAGATCACACTATAATATAGATATCCTAATGTTTTTTCTTCTACATAAAATATATATTTGGCATAAGGATTAGTTTCAAAAGTAGTAATAACTTCTTTCATATCTTTTGGAACATCTTCTATATTATCTTTAGTTACTATTGTAATCATTTTAATTTTTCCTCAGCTTCGGTAAGCTTTAAATAATTAGGATTAACGGCATGAGGATTAATACTTTTTTTATCTTTAAATTTAGTTATTATCTTTAAGATATCGGGAGAATAACTCTCTTTTTGATAATCAATATCAATATCATCATTAGTAATAACTAAAACATCATCATACTTTTTTAATTCTTCTTTTAAAACATCTAGTTTTATATGAACAGGGGCTAGGGCAGTGGTTAAATCCTTTTTATAAATAGCACTATAAACAAAACCACGTCTAGCATCTAGCATTGGTACTAGATAATCACTATTATCATTTGATAAAGCCATTGCTTCTAAAGCACTAATGGTAGTTATTTTCTTATTTAAACTATAAGCATATACTTTAGCAATCGTAATACCAATTCTAATACCTGTGAAAGAACCAGGTCCATCAACAACAATTATCTTATCAATATCCTTTGGTTCTACTTTGGCTTTTTTAAAAGCTTTTTCAATATCAACCATTGCCATTTTGGATAATTCTTCGTCATATCGTTTTTTAACTTCCACCAGTAATTTATTATCTTCAGCTATCCCAAAATATAAAAAACTTGAGGAAGTATCTATGTACATCACTTTCATAGAACCGCCTCACAAAGTTCTTCATATTTCCTACCATGGGGTACTAAAATAATAGTTCTTTTCTTTTCGTTATCATCACTTGTTCTAAACTTAATATCAAGTCTATTCTTAGGTAAATATTCTTCAATAGTATCGGCCCATTCAATAATAGTTATACCTTTCTTATTAAAGTATTCTTCTAATCCTAAGTCTTCAACTTTACCATCTAAGCGATATACATCCATATGATATAGTGGCATTTCACCACTAGTATACTCTTTAATAATATTAAAAGTAGGTGAAGTAATCTCTTCATCAATTTCTAAAGCTTTTGCAAAACCTTTAGTAAAAACAGTCTTACCACTACCTAGATCACCCATTAAACAGATTACCATTTTCGGGAATTTCTCTGATTCCAAGTTTTGGGCAAATTCAATTGTCTCTTCTTCTGAGTATGTTGTTAATCTATAATCCATTTTGATCACCTATATATTATTATAAGCAAAAAAAAAGATTTACACAACTTTATGTTGGTAAATTTATTAAAAAGTGTAAATCATTACATAAAAAAATTCTTGGCTACGTCCTATTTTCGCATACACTATCGTCGGCGTTAAGCGGCTTAACTTCTGTGTTCGGGATGGGAACAGGTGTACCCCGCTTGCTATAGTAACCAAGAAAATATAATCTATTAAAATAGTTCTTTGAAAACTAAGATACTGTGTTCATCAAATAATTAATTATGGTTAAATCCTCGATCTATTAGTACTGGTCAACTCAAAATGTCACCATTCTTCCATCTCCAGCCTATCAACCTCATCGTCTTTGAGGGATCTTACTACATACGTATGGGAAAACTCATCTCAAAGGAGGCTTCCCGCTTAGATGCTTTCAGCGGTTATCCTTTCCAGACATAGCTACTCTGCACTGCAGCTGGAGCTACAACAGATACACCAGAG
>JAFRCD010000010.1 GCA_017404555.1 Bacilli bacterium | reverse complement strand
TTCTTATTTCTCTTCCTTCTTCTCTTCTTCAACTAGTTTTAAGATAACCATTAAAGCATCATCACCACGACGTTCAGTTAATTTTAATATTTGAGTATATCCACCATTTCTTTTCTTATAACGAGGTGCGATATCATTAAATAATTTATTAACTACTTCTTTATCGTTATGTAGGAAAGCTAAAGCTTTTCTACGAGATACTAAATCGTTTTTCTTACCATAAGTAATCATCTTATCAACAAATTTACGTACTTCTTTAGCTCTTTTTTCAGTTGTTTTAATTTGTTCATTCTTAATTACTTCTTTAGTTAGAGTCGCTAACATGCTTCTTCTATGTTGATTATCTCTTCCTAATTTACGATATGCCATAAATAAACCTCCTTTTAATCATCATCACGTAGTACTAGGCCAAGTTCTCTAATCTTATCCATAACTTCTTTTAGAGATTTCTTACCTAAGTTACGTATTTTCATCATATCTGTTTCGCTCTTATTAACTAAATCTTGCAGAGTATGTATTCCTGCTCGTTTTAGGCAGTTATATGCTCTTACAGAGAAGTCTAAATCTTCGATTGTAGTCTCTAAGGCTTTTACTTTTGGATCTTCTGTCTTTTCAACCATCATTCCAGTTTCATTAGCCAATTCAGAAAGATCTGTTAAAAGATTAAAGTGTTCAATTAAGATTCTTGATGCTAGGGCTATTGCTTCTTCTGGTTTAGTTGAACCATCAGTTGATACTTCCATGATTAACTTATCATAAGTTTCATCTTGACCAACTCTGGCACTTTCAATACTATAAGATACTCTTTCTACTGGTGAGTAGTTAGTATCAAGAGCAATAACTCCTGGAGCAGTTAAATCATATATCTTTTTATTCTCTTCACTTCTAATATAACCACGACCATTAGTAACTGTCATTTCCATGTTTAGTGATCCACCTTTAGCTAGAGTCGCAATTACTTTGTCCTTATTAATTATTTCAATATCAGCATCACATTCAATATCAGAAGCTTTTACTTCTCCTGCTTTATTAGCATTTAAATGGATTGTCTTTGCTTCTTCTGAGTGATTTTTGATTACTAATCCTTTTAAGTTTAAAACAATAGTAGCTACATCTTCATAAACACCATCAATTGTTTGGAATTCATGAAGTACACCATCTATTTTAATACTGCTAATGGCACTTCCTGGTAATGATGATAACATTACTCTTCTTAAAGCATTACCAATAGTAGTACCAAATCCTCTTTCTAATGGTTCTAGTTCAAATTTTCCATAGAAATTACTTTCTATTTGATCAGTTATTTTATATACTGGTTTTTCAAATTGTATCATTCCTTCATATTCCTCCCTTTTATAAGTTCAACTATTATTTTATCCTCTAGGACGTTTTGGTGGACGACATCCATTATGTGGTATTGGAGTTACGTCATTAATTGAAGTAACCTCTAGTCCTGCTGTTTGTAATGATCTAATGGCAGTCTCACGACCAGGTCCTAATCCTTTAACAAATACTTCTACTTTTCTCATTCCCATTTCATATGCAGCTTTTCCTGCTGCTTCAGCAGCTTGTCCAGCAGCGAATGGAGTTGATTTCTTACTACCTTTAAAACCAATAGCACCACTTGATGCCCAGCTTATAGCATTTCCATCTTTATCAGTAATAGTAGTTATGGTATTGTTAAAAGTTGAATGAATATGAGCTTGTCCTTCTGGGACATTCTTTTTAACTTTTCTTTTTCTAGTTTTATAAGCCATTTTTACCTCCGATTCCTTCCTTTATTTTAATTAGATTTTCTTTTTATTAGCGACTACCTTACCTTTACCCTTACGAGTTCTGGCATTACGTCTAGTAGATTGTCCTCTTACAGGTAATCCCTTTTTATGACGAGATCCTTCATAAGAACCGATTTCCATCTTAGTCTTGATATTCATCTTAATTTCTCTACGAAGATCTCCTTCTGTTAAATGCTTATCGATTTCATTACGTAGTTTTACGATTTCATCACTAGTAACATCTTTAGTCTTCTTGGTTGGTTCTACTTTAGCACCTGCACAAATCTCTTTAGCAAGGCTATGACCTATACCATAGATATAAGTAAGTGAAATAACGATATGCTTATTATCTGGAATATCTACACCTTTAATACGTGCCATTTAATTACCTCCTATTATTATTATCCTTGTCTTTGTTTGTGCTTTGGATTACTACAAATAACCCTTACTACACCTTTGCGTCTTACAATTTTACATTTCGGACACATTTTCTTTACTGATGGTCTAACCTTCATTTTTATCCCTCCTATTTATTTACGATAGGTAATACGCCCACGTGTTAAATCATATGGAGAAAGTTCAATTGTCACAGTATCTCCTGCTAAGATGCGAATGTAATGCATTCGTATTTTACCAGAAACGTGAGCTTCAACGATGTGACCGTTTTCTAACTCCACTTTAAATTTACCTCCGGGTATTACTTCTAATACCTTTCCGTCTACTTCAATTTTGTCATCTTTAGCCATTTTCTTCATCTCCTGTCGTTAGTATTTGATATCCATCTTTCGTAACAACCACAGTATGTTCAAAATGAGCTGATGGACTTTCATCAATAGTATCTATTGTCCAGTCATTATCATAGATATATATTTCTGGACTACCCAATGTTAACATGGGTTCTACTGCTATAACCATACCCTCTTTAAGAACAGGTCCTTTACCTCTTGTTCCAAAATTAGGTACATCAGGTGCTTCATGGACAGAAGTTCCGACTCCATGGCCACAAAGTTCTCTTACTACTCCTAGTTTATGAGAAGTAGCATATTCTTCAATAGCGGCTCCAATATCACCAATATGAGCCCCAGGCTTTATTTCATTTAAGCCTACAAATAATGATTTTTCAGTATCAGCAAGTAGCCTCTTTATTTCTTCATCTACTTTACCGACAGTATAAGTCCAGGCTGAATCACCATGATAACCTTTATAACAGGCTCCAATATCAACTGAGATAATGTCTCCATCTTTTAGTTTGGTATCATCAGGTATTCCATGTACTACTTGTGAATTAATACTAGTACACAAAGTAGCAGGAAACCCCTCATAACCTTTAAAAGAAGGAGTAGCATCTTTACTTCTAATGAACTCTTCCGCTAAACGGTCTAATTCTTTAGTAGTAATACCAGCTTTAATATATGGTTTTAAATACTGATGAGTTTGGTAGACAATTCTACCAGCTACTTTTAGTAATTCTATTTCTCTTTTACTTTTAATACTGATCATTATTTACCCTCGATTATCCTTTCAATTTGTGCGAATACTTGCTCTTTATCTAAATTACCATCAACAGTATGCAAAAGATGTTTTTTCTTGTAATAATCAATGATTGGAGCAGTCTTTTCCATATAGGTATTATATCTATTTTGGAAAGACTCTAAATTATCATCACTTCTTTGATATAGTTTACCACCACAAACATCACATACTGAATCTACTTCTGGTTTAGAGTTTTCTTCATTAATATTGTAGATAGCATTACACTCTTCGCATAATCTTCTACCAGTAATTCTTTTTTCTAAGATATCTTTGTCGATATCAATTAGAATAATATTACCAATATCAATATTTAATTTATCTAATATTTCATCATATTTAATAGCTTGTTCTAGGTTTCTAGGGAAACCATCAATGATATAACCATTCTTACAATCATCTTTTTGTAATCTATCTTCGATCAAAGAATAAGTAATCTCATCTTTAACAAGTCCACCACTCGCTAGAGTCTCACGCACATAACTACCAATCTCTGAATCTTCTTTAGAAATATCTCTTAAGATATCTCCAGTTGAAATATGTGGTATATGGTATTTCTCTACTACCATTTCTGCTTGTGTACCCTTACCAGCTGCTGGTGGGGCTATAAACATAATATTTTTCATTATCTACTCCTCTTATAACTTCTTCTATAATTACGAGCTAAAACACTACTTTCTAATTGTTTATATGTTTCTAGAGCCACACCAACAACGATTAATAATCCTGTACCACCAATTGATACACTAGTTGGTAAGCTAGTTAACTTAGAAAATAGAATTGGTAAGCCAGCTAGAACAACTAAGAAGAATGCTCCAACTACCGTAATTCTAGATAGAACTTTAGTTAAGTAATTGCTGGTTTCTTCTCCAGGTCTTACTCCTGGGATATAACCACCATTTTCTTGTAAGTTCTTCGCAAATTCATCTGGTTTTAATTGGATGAATGTATAGAAATAAGCGAAGAAGAATATAAGTAAAGCATATAATATAAATCCTACTATTGTAGTATAATTTAAATATTTCTCAGCAATTAATGTGAATGTATCGTTTTTAACAAAACGAGCAATTATACCTGGTAATGACATCAAACTAGATGCAAAGATAACTGGTATAACGTTAGCTGAATTTAGCTTTAAAGGCATAAATGATGATGCCTCAGAGCCATATGTTGACTTATTAGCATATTGAATAGGTATTCTTCTCTCTGCTTGTTCAACAAAGATAACACCGATTACAATAGCGAAATAAACAATTACAAATAGAATAAACTTAATAATACCTAAAGCAATTGCTTGTGTTGATCCAGTAAAAGTTACTAGATTAGTAAAGGCATCAATAAACATCTGTGGTAATGTAGCTATAATACCAGCCATGATGATTAGACTGACACCATTTCCAATTCCTTTCTGTGATATCTGATCTCCTAACCAAAGTAGGAAAGCAGTACCAGCAGTTAGAACTATAGCAATATATAAGTATTCCATTGGAGTTGCTGATTTACCAATAAAGGCAAAGGCAAAAGCATATCCTTCAATGAAAGCAAATAATATACCCATATATCTAGTTATTCTACTTATCTTTTGTCTTCCAGTATGACCTTGTTTAGATAACTCTGAGAAATAAGGAATTATATCCATCTGTAATAATTGCATAATGATGGATGCCGTAATGTAAGGCATAACTCCTAGAGCAAAGATTGAAAATCTCTTTAAAGCTCCTCCACCCATAGCATTAATAAGGTCTAAGAACCCTAAATTACTAGTTAAATCTTCAGTACCTGGTACTCTAATATTAATACCTAGTATAAAGATTGCTAAGGCTCCTAAAGTGAAGTAAATACGATGACGCAAATCTTTATTTGATTTAGTGAATAGTTGCTTCATAGTACTAAACATCCTAAATCACCTCAGCTTTACTACCTGATTCTTCAATCTTAGCTAAAGCACTCTTAGAGAACTTATTAGCTTGAATAGTTAACTTCTTCTCTAATTTACCATTACCTAATACTTTAATTCCATCTAATTGTCTTTTAACAATCTTCTTTTCTTTTAATAGTGCTGGTGTTACTAAAGTATTATTATCAAATACATTTAAATCACCAACATTAATAACAGCATATTCAGTTTTAAATCTTTTGTTAGAAAAACCTCTTTTTGGGATATGTCTGAATAGTGGAAATTGTCCACCTTCAAATACTGGTGATACCCCTCCACCAGAACGAGCATTTTGTCCTTTATGTCCACGACCACTAGTCTTTCCTAAACCGCTTCCTGGTCCACGACCAACACGTTTCTTAGAACTAGTAGCACCAATATTTTTCTCTAATTCATGTAACTTCATTATCCTAATATCTCCTCTACTGTTTTACCACGTAAAGCCGCAACTTCTTCTGGAGTCTTAATAGCTTTAAGTCCATTTAAAGCAGCTTGTGACATATTTAATTTAGTTCTTGCTCCTAGAGATTTAGATATAATATCTTTTACTCCAGCAAGTTCAAGGACAGCTCTGACTGATCCACCAGCAATAATTCCAGTACCTTCTTTAGCAGGTTTTAAAATTACTGTAGCAGCTCCTGATTTTCCTACTATTTCATGCGCAATAGTACGTCCATCGATTAGAGGTATTTTTATCATTTTCTTATTAGCATTTTGAATAGCTTTCTTAATAGCGTCTGGTACTTCATTAGCTTTACCAGTACCTAGACCAACACGACCTTTACGGTCTCCAACTACAACAGTTGCTGAGAATCTTCTTTGACGACCACCTTTGTTAACTTTAACAACGCTTTTAATCTCAATTACTAATTCTTCTAAACTCTTGTCTTTGGTATTTTGATTTCTTTTTTGCATAAATACACCTCCTAGAATTCTAATCCGTTTTCACGAGCAGCGTCTGCTAAGGCAGCTACTCTTCCGTGATAAAGGTATCCTCCTCTATCAAATACAACTTTTTTAATCTTAGCTTTTTTAGCTCTTTTAGCAAGTTCTGCTCCTACTTTTTGAGCTCCTTCTTTATTAGATCCATTCTTAAGTTTTAGATCTTTATCGTTAGATGAAGCAGATACTAATGTAGTTCTAGTCTCATCATCAATGATTTGAGCAGAAATGTGCTTGTTTGAACGAAATACGCAAAGTCTAGGAATTTCTGCTGTTCCAAAAATATCAGAACGAATTCTCTCATGTCTTACTACACGCATTTCATTACGAGATCTTTTCTTTATCATTTTTTCTACCTCCTAGCCTATGCAGCTTTCTTTCCTTCCTTACGACGAACATGTTCGTCTTTATAACGTATACCTTTACCCTTATATGGTTCTGGTTTACGTACTTTTCTAATATTAGCAGCAAATTCACCTACTAATACTTTATCAATACCCTTAACGGTTATTTCCGTATTAGATGATGAAGTAACTGTTAAACCTTCTGGTATTTCCATCTTAACTGGATGAGAATAACCAGCATTTATAACAAGTTGTTTACCCTGAACATTGAAACGATATCCAACACCAATGATTTCTAGATCTTTTTCATAACCATCTTTAACACCTTTAATCATATTGGTTAAGATAGCATTCATTGTTCCATGCATTGCTTTGGCATTTTCATTTTTTCTAGTCAAAGTAATTTCATTTCCGTCGATTTTCATTTCAATATCTTTAAGTAACACTTGTGATAATTCACCCTTAGGTCCTTTAACAGTAACTGTATTATTATCAACTGATACTGTTACACCTTCAGGAATTGTTATTATTCTGTTTCCAATACGACTCATATTTTCCTCCTTATATTTTTTTTAATTACCAAATATAAGCTAGAACTTCTCCACCTATATTTTGTTTTCTTGCTTCTTTATCAGTCATAATCCCTTTCGAAGTTGAAAGGATAGCGATACCTAAACCATTTAATACTTTAGGGACTTCATTAGCGGAAGCATAAACTCTAAGTCCAGGTTTAGAAATTCTCTTTAAACCAGTGATAACGCGTTCTTTCTTAGCACTATATTTTAAAGTTAAAACAATAGTTCCTTGAACGTTATCTTTCTCTAATTTATAATCCTTTATAAATCCTTCTTCCTTTAAGATTCTAGCTATTTCTAGTTTCAAATTAGATGAAGGAACTTTAACTTCTTCATAACGCATACTATTTGCATTACGAATACGAGTTAACATATCTGCAATTGTATCTGTTACTACTGCCATTTTTATTCCTCCTTCCTTACCAGCTTGATTTTTTAACCCCTGGTATTTGTCCTTTATAAGCTAATTCTCTAAAGCAAATACGGCATATACCAAATTTACTCATAACAGCATGTGGTCTTCCACAACGAGCACAACGAGTATATTTACGTACTTTATACTTTGGTTCACGATTAGCTTTAACAATCATACTTTTTTTTGCCATTTTTTATCCTCCTACTTTTTAAAAGGAATTCCAAGTCCATCTAATAAATCAAATGCTTCTTCATTAGTTTTAGCTGTGGTTACAAAGACAATGTCCATTCCTCTAACCTTAACTATTTCATCATAATCAATCTCTGAGAAAATCAATTGTTCTTTAATACCCATAGTGTAGTTACCTCTACCATCAAAGGCTTTAGGAGAAACTCCTCTAAAGTCACGTACTTGTGGTAGAGAGATAGATATTAACTTATCTAAGAAGTTATACATATTTTCTCCTCGTAAAGTAACTTTGCAACCAATAGGTTGTCCAGCTCTAACTTTGAAACCAGCGATTGATTTCTTAGCTTTAGTAATTACTGGTTTTTGGCCAGAAATCTTAGTTAGATCAGATACTGCTCCCTCTAAGAATTTAGAATTAGTAGTAGCATCACCAACACCCATATTAATTACTATCTTTTCAAGTTTTGGTACAGCCATAACTGTTTTATAGTTATGCTTCTTTTGTAAGCTTGGAACTACTTCCTTTAAATATTTTTCTTTTAGGCGGTTCATATATTATCCTCCTTTTTGTTTAATCAAGTTTCTCGTTAGATTTTCTTGATATTCTTATTTTCTTATTATTCTTATCAGTTGTATGTCCTATTCTAGTTCTTTTCTTAGTCTTAGGATCAATAATCATAACATTACTTCTATCGATAGGTGCTTCCATATCGATAATGCCACCAGTTTCTTGTCCCATAGGTTTTTGATGTTTCTTAACCATATTGATACCTTCAACTAGTACTTTATTATCGTTTTTAAAAGTCTTGATTATCTTTCCTTCTTTACCTTTATCTTTACCAGCGATGACAACAACTTTATCTCCTACTTTTAAGTTCATCATATACCTCCTATAGTACTTCCTTAGCCAAAGAAACTATTTTCATATAATCGGCATCACGAAGTTCTCTTGCGACAGGTCCAAAGATACGAGTTCCAATAGGACTCTTATCTTCACGAATAAGAACGCAAGCATTGTCATCAAATTTTATGTAGCTACCGTCTTCACGTCTTAATCCTTGTTTAGTTCTGACGATAACTGCTTTTACAACTTTTCCCTTAGGTACGCCTGAGTTAGGAATAGCATGTTTAACAGTTCCAACCACAACGTCCCCAATGTTTCCAGTCTTAACTTTACTTCCACCTAATACTCTAATTACTAATAGTTCACGAGCACCAGAGTTATCCGCAACTTTAAGACGACTTTCTTGTTGTACCATAATTTTTCCTCCTATTCCATGATTAGATTATAACCGCTTCTTTTACGATTTCTTTTAAATAGAATTTCTTAGTTTTTGAAATTGGTCTAGTTGATACAATTCTTACTGTATCTCCAACTTTTGCTTTGTTAGTCTCATCATGTACACTATACTTTTTAGAAGACTTAACTCTTTTGTGATATAGTGGATGAGTTTTATATGTTTCTACTAGTACAGTAATAGTCTTATTGTTAGATGCACTAACTACTTTACCAACTAATTCTTTCTTAATTGCTTTCTTTTCCATCCTGCACTATACCTCCTTTACGTCCTTTTCACGTTCCTTAAGAACAGTTTTCATTCTTGCAACAGTGTGTCTTAATTCTCTAATACGTGAAGGTTTATCAAGAGTTCCTGTTGCTTGTTTAAAACGTAAGTTAAATAGTTCTTCTTTAGTTTCTTTTAGCTTATTATTTATTTCATCTGTTGATAATTCTCTAATTTCATTAACCTTCATTTTTATCACCACCGTCTTCTTTCTTTACAAATTTTGTAGCTACTGGTAGTTTATGAGCAGCTAGACGTAGGGCTTCTCTGGCTACCTCTTCAGAAACACCAGCTATTTCAAACATGATCTTTCCTTCTTTAACAACGGCAACCCATTTATCAACACTACCTTTACCTTTTCCCATACGAACACCAATACCTTTAGTAGTAAGTGGTAAGTGAGGGAAAATATTAATCCAAACTTTTCCTCCACGCTTCATATAACGGGTCATAGCAATACGAGCAGCTTCGATTTGGTTAGCAGTAATCCAAGCACCTTCTTTAGCTTGAATACCATAATCACCAAAGTGAAGTTCAGTATTACCACGTGATTTACCAGTAAAAGGTAATCTGTGCACACGTCTATGTTTTGTTCTTGATGGTATTAACATTACTTAACACCTCCAGCTTCTTCTTTTGGTGCTTTTTCTTCTTTTTTAGTATCAGCAATCTCTAATTTCTTTCTTTCTCTTTTAGGACCTTCCTTAACTTCTACTGCCTTTTTACTACCAGGAAGTATTTCTCCTTTATAGATCCATACCTTTACACCAATCTTACCAAATGTTGTATCAGCTTCAGCTGTAGCATAATCAACATCAGCACGTAATGTATGTAGAGGAATAGTTCCTTCAGTATATCCTTCAGTACGAGCCATATCAGCACCATTTAAACGTCCTGATACACTAGTTTTAATTCCCTTTGCACCAGCCTTCATAGCGTTTCTAATAGCACGCTTTTGGGCCATACGGAAAGATGCACGATTAGATATTTGTTGAGCGATTGAATCTGCTACTAATTGAGCATTAATATCAGCCTTCTTAATATCAACAATGGAAATTCCTACTTTTTCAGAAATAAGATTAGATAATTTCTTCTTTAGTTTTTCAATTTCTTCTCCACCACGGCCAATAATAACACCTGGTTTAGAAGAATGAATTATAACTTCGCATCTTTTGGCATTTCTTTCAATTTCAACTTTAGCAATACCGGCATGTTTTAAGTTCTTTTCTAAATATTCACGAACTTTAATATCTTTAGCTAAAACATCAGCAAAATCTGATTTTTTAGCATACCATTTTGCTTCCCAGTCTTTATTGATACCAATTCTAAGTCCATTAGGACTAACTTTTTGTCCCATGCTTTTCCTCCTTTAATTATTTTTCAGCCACTGTTATATTTATGTGACTAGTTCTGTGATCTTTTCTACCAATGTGTGAACGTGAATCAATGAAATGACGCTTTAACACTGGTCCTGCATCTACTGTTGCTTCTTTGACATATAACTTTGAAGCATCTAACCCAAAGTTATTAGTGGCATTAGCAATAGCAGAATCTAATACTTTTTTAATAAGTCGAGCTGACTTCTTATTCATATTAGTTAAAATGTTAAGTGCTTCAGCAACATCTTTACCTCTAATAGTATCAATTACAAGTCTTGTTCTAATAGGAGATGTTCTTAAATCTTTAGCACTAGCTTTCGCTTCTTTCATTACTTTATCCTCCTAGTCATATTTTATTTTTTATTTTCGCCGTGTCCTCCACACTTACGTGTTAGAGCAAACTCACCTAGTTTATGTCCAACCATATCTTCAGTAATGTACACTGGAATGAATTCTTTACCATTATGTACAGCAAAGGTATGACCAATAAATTGAGGAAAGATTGTAGAACGACGAGACCAAGTCTTAATAACTTCTTTTTTTCCTGACTTATTTAATTCCTCGACCTTTTTAAGTAATCTATCGAATACATAAGGTCCTTTCTTTAAACTTCTTGACATATTCTTTCTTTCCTTTCCTATTTACTATTTCTGCGACGAACAATCATCTTATCAGATGCTTTTCTCTTACGTGTTTTATATCCTAAAGCTGGTTTACCCCAAGGAGTAACTGGTCCTTTACGTCCGATTGGTGCACGTCCTTCACCACCACCATGTGGGTGATCATTAGGGTTCATAACAGAACCACGAACAGTAGGACGAATTCCCATATGACGCTTACGTCCAGCTTTACCAACTTTAACAAGTGAGGCATCTTCATTACCAACTACACCAATAGTGGCATAGCAAGTACCTAAAACCATTCTTTGTTCACCACTTGCTAAACGGATCATTACGTATTTATCTTCACGACCTAGTATTTGAGCTGAAGCTCCAGCAGAACGTGCTAGTTCTCCACCTTTACCAGGTTTAAGTTCAATATTATGGATAACAGTACCTACAGGAATGTTCATAATAGGTAGTGAATTACCAACTTTAATATCAACTTTTTCTCCTGCTTCAATCATATCTCCTACTTTTAACTCTTGTGGAGCTAAGATATATCTCTTTTCTCCATCTAAGTAATTAATAAGAGCGATATTAGCAGTTCTATTTGGATCATATTCAATACCTGCTACTTTACCAGGGATGTTCTTCTTATCTCTCTTGAAATCAATCATACGGTATTTTCTCTTAGCGCCACCACCTTGATGACGAACAGTAATTTTACCTTGATTGTTTCTTCCACCGTTTTTCTTAACAGTCTTTACAAGATTCTTCTCAGGACTCTTCTTAGTAATTTCCTCATTCTTTAAAGTACTCATACCTCTTCTTCCTGGAGTAGTAGGTTTATAATTCATTATAGCCATTCTTACTCACCTCCAAGTCCTAAATCAATAGTTTGACCTTCTTTAAGGGTAACAACTGCTTTCTTATAATGATTAGTCATTCCACTATAACGGCCAACTCTTTTCTTCTTTGGCTTAGCATTCATTGTTTTAATTGAAGTAACATTAACGCCAAAGATCTTTTCAATAGCAAGTTTTATTTCTGTTTTATTAGCACGAGGATCTACTTTAAAAGTATAGATTCCATTTTGTCTTGCTATTTCAGTTTTTTCAGTAATTATTGGTGCTTTAATAATCTCTAAATATTTAGTATCCATTTTACTTTAGCACCTCCTCAACATCTTTTAATGCTTCTTCAGTTATTAGAACTACGTCACTAGCAACTAAATCTAATACATTTACTTCATCACTAGCTATTAAAGCAACGTTTTCTAAGTTTCTTGAAGCAAGAATTATGTTCTCCTCAAATTCTTTTACAATTACTAGTACTTTCTTATCAGCTATCTTTAATGTTTCTAAAAGAGAAACAAATTCTTTAGTCTTTGGTGTCTTAATAGATAATTTATCAATTACTAGTAATTCTTTATCGTTATATTTATGTGCCCAAGCAGATTTAAGAGCAAGTGTTCTTTCTTTACGATTCTGTTTCTTACTATAATCTCTTGGAACTGGTGTACCATAACGGCCACCACCAACCCATTGTACTGCTCTAATTGAACCTTGACGAGCATGACCAGTACCTTTTTGTCTCCAAGGCTTACGGCCTCCTCCTCTTACTTCAGAACGAGTTTTAGTACTATGAGTTCCTTGTCTTAGTGATGCTCTTGCTAAAATAATAGCATCGTATAAGACTTTATCATTTGGTTCTATTCCAAATATATCTTCATTAAGTTTAATATCTTTTACTTTTTCATTTTTTTCATTTAAAAGATCAACTTTTTTCATACTTATCCTCCTTCCATCACATTTAATCAGTTAGTTATTCTTGTGATGTTTCCTCTTTCTCTTCTTTTGTTTCTTCAGAAGGTTCCTCTTTTTCTTCTGCAGGAGCTTCTTCAGTAGTTTCTTCTTTAGGTTCTTCTTGAACAGCTTCTTCAGTAGTTTCTTCAACTACTGTTTCTTCAATTGGTTGTTCTACTACTTCTTCATAGTTAACTAATTCGTTAGCATCTTTCTTAGTTGGGTTTTTAACAGCTGTTTTGATTATTACTAAACCTTTCTTTGGTCCAGGTACATTTCCCTTAATTAAAATAAGATTGTTCTCTACATCTACTTCTACTACTTCTAGATTTTGAACTGTTCTTCTAACATTACCCATTTGACCAGGCATTTTCTTACCAGGGATAACACGCATTGGACGCATTGTTCCAAGTGAACCTACCCCTCTATGATATTGAGAACCATGTCCCATTGGTCCACGAGATTGGTTATGTCTTTTAATAACACCTTGGAAACCTTTACCTTTACTAGTTCCAGTAACATCTACCATTTCTCCTGGTTCAAATACTGAAACATTCATTACTTGTCCAAGTTCATAATCACTGACATTAACTCCTCTAATTTCTCTTAAGAAGCGCTTAGGTTCAGTATTTGCTTTTTTTGTATGACCCATTTTAGGCTTGTTGCTTATCTTGGCTCTTACTGTATCAGTACCAAGTTGAATAGCATCATAACCATCTTTTTCAACTGTCTTAATTTGAGTAACCACATTAGGTTCTACTTCAATAACAGTAACCGGAATTAATTTACCATCTTTAGTAAATACTTGGGTCATTCCGATCTTTTTACCTAAGATTCCTTTCATTATTATTTCCTCCTATTATTTTGTTTTAATTTCAATATCTACACCACTAGGTAAGTCTAGATGAGCTAATGCATCAATCGTTTCCTTACTAGGATTTTTGATATCAATAAGTCTCTTATGTGTACGCATTTCAAATTGTTCACGTGAATCTTTGTATTTGTGTACAGCTCTAAGAATTGTGAACTTTTCAATTTCAGTTGGTAGGGGAACTGGCCCTGATATTTCGCCACCTGAACGTTTGATAGTTTCAACTATTTTTGTTGCTGCATTGTCAAGAATTCTATGATCATATGCTTTTAATTTAATGCGAACCTTTTCTTTTGACATATAAATCCTCCCTTCGCCTATATCTTAGTATAGACTTGCTCCGTGCAAAAAACCCGATAACTAGTTAGCAACTTATCCTAGTGTATCGACAACCTCGCACATCTAAGCAGTCACACACGGACTATTTTAACATAAGTATTACAACGTTTGCAAGTGTTTTTTAGAAATTTTTTTCATAAAAAAACTTTAATTAAATATATGTCTTTACACTTAATTAAAGTATTAATCTTTTTTCTTCTTCATTGAAGCCGGTATAACACTACTACCACCAAACTTATTATTGATTCTATCCATAACATCTTGAATTATTTCTTCTTCTTTGTTTTCTTCTTTACTATCAAAAGATAATTGAACATCACGATTCGTTGTTAAGTCTGCTAACCTAATTCCAATTAATCTAATTGGATCTTCTCGCCAGTTACGTTCTAAAAGTTCACAAGCTGTTTTATAGATAACACTATTCTTATTAGTTGCCTCTACTTTCCTTTGATGGGAATAACTCTTAAATAAATTATTCTTTAAAACAATACCAACCGTAGTTGTATACTTCTTCTTTTGTCTTAACTCTCTACCTAATCTTTCAGCCTGTTTAAATAGTATTTCTTTTAATTTATCAATATCTGTATAATCATAACTTAATGTCCTACTAGTACTTATACTCTCATTTTTAATAGTCCGTTCTTTTCTGGGGATTACTTTGGAATTATCAATTCCTTTAGCACTTTCTATTAAGAAGTTGGCTTGATTCTTAAAGTGCTTATATAATTTCCCAACATCAGCTTTCGCCAGATCTCCTATAGTATCAATACCTAAACTATGTAATCTTTCGGCGCTTTTCTTTCCACACATAAACAAGTCTTCTACTGGTAATGGCCACATTTTTTCTTTTATTTCATCATTAAATAGAGTATGTACTTTATCCGGTTTTTCAAAATCGCTAGCCATCTTAGCACAAAGTTTATTATTAGCTACTCCAATATTAACTGTATAACCAAATCTTTTTTTAATATCATCTTTTATAGTATGAGCTAATTTAACATGATCTTTATATAATAAATTAGTACCACTCATATCTAGAAAAGCCTCATCAACAGAGAACTGTTCAATAGTAGGTGTATATTTCTTTAAATAAGTAAATAATTCACGTGACTTTTTACTATATAACTCATAATATGGCGGATACAATTCTATTTGCGGACATTTCTTTTTAGCTTCATAGATGGTATCTGCTGTTTTAATACCATATTTTTTAGCTACAGGGGATTTCGCTAAAACTATTCCCCTTCTTCTTGTTTCATCACCACCAATAATAGCAGGTATCTTCCTGATATCTTTCTTATAGCCATGTTCTAACAAATCAACTGCACTCCATGATAAAAAGGCGTTATTCACATCAAGATGAAATATAATTCTATCTTTCATAAACAACACCTCCAATTAAATTATAGAACATATTTTCTATATTGGCAATCTTATTTTACTTATAATTTAATCTATATTATAATAATGTTGAAAGGAGTAACTATGAAGAAGAAAAGCGAAAATAATAGTTTTGCGATTGTAGCTTTAACTCTAGGAATTGTCAGTTTAATTCTATCATTTATACCTTTTGTTAATGTATTATCGTTCTTTGGCGGAGTTGTCGCTATTATATTTGGTATTATTGCCTTAAGTAAATATCAAAGTAAGGGAATGTCAATTTCTGGATTAGCACTAAGTGTTCTAGCTTTAATTATAATGGTCTTCGTTGATATGTTAGTATTTAAAGCTATATATACTGAAGCTACTAGAGAGGAAAACTTAGAAAAATTTGATAGAGTATTGCAAAATGCAGAGAAATATAACGAAATAGAAAATAGAGAAGATATTGATGCTAATTTGGATAGAGCTCAGGAAATAATTGATAGTTTAAGATAAAAACAGTTTGATAAACAAACTGTTTTTTTATAACTTAAATACTATTTTATCTTTTAATTCTTCTTTAAAATGCTTAATTATTTCAGTAAAGCCCTGTCCAAACTCTATTTTTTCATAAGGAGTAAGAACTATTTCTTTAGTTGGTTCCTTTAAATTATTTTTTTGAAGACCAATGTATAAGTCTAAACACTCTTCTAAAGAATTAGCTTTATGAATTCCATTAAATATATAAAATGATCTATCAAACAGATAATAAGCATCTTCTTCATTATATATTAAGAAAGTGTGGTTGTGATAGTTAGAATGATATGTATAAACTTTATACCCATGTCTTTCAAACCAATCACGTTCTAATTCTACTTGATCCAGACATAAACCATAACCACTTTTTAGTAATTCTTCAGGTGTTTGTAGATAATAGCCATGATGAATCATATAATCATAGAATTCATCATCATTTAACTCATCCCTTTTATAGGCCTTATTATCTATTTTAGATATGAATCCATATTTTATGTTTTTCTTCATAAAGAGATATAACTCTTGAGGTGTCTTTATATCATTATATTGCATCCTAGAATCCTATACAGAAAGTAGCATAAATAGGTATATATCTAATATTCTTTTTAGTTGAGAAATTGTTCTCAGTTATTCGATAACCTTCTTTTACTGTTACTTTCTTAACAAATACTGATAGGTTCTTAGCTTTAGAGTTCTCCTTAGTAATAAGTTCTATTGGGATTATATCCCCTACTCGGTTTTGAACAACGAAGTTTACTAAAGCTTTTCCTTCAGATTGATAAAAATATAATACATAACCTAAATCAACTAGTGTCTTAGCAATATAGTTTTCAAATAAAGCTTCTCTAATTAAATAGTTTTGGAGATCCTTTCTTGTAATATGAAGCATTGAATAAAGTAATCCTGCATCAGTTAAATAAAGTTTGAAGCTATCCTTCTCTCTACAACTAGATAAAGGGGATTTAACTGTTGATACTTTATAACTACGATAAAGGATTTGGTTATTTACTAAATATTTAATAGCTGATTCATATTCACTTTTTCTTTTTCCTTTACCAAGAGCACTATATTGGAACTTCTTATTCTCTTTAGCTAGTTGTCTAGGGATACTTTCAAACACTTCTAAAGATCGAGGAATATCAATTAAATTCTTATTTAAGATAAACTCTGATTTATAAGTATCCATTATCTTTTTCTTAATGACATTTATTTCATTTTTACTCTTACCTTCGACATTAGCTAAAACAGCTTCAGGGAAACCACCTGTTTCTAAATACTCATAAAAGTATTCAAGTGCTAGTTTATGAAAACGGCAACTACGATGTTTATCAAAAGACTCTCTAATTAGATTAGCTAGGTTCTTCTCTTCTCGAGCCCATAAGTATTCTTCAAAATCTAATTCAGTCATTGATTTAAACAATAATTCTTCACCTTTAAACTTAAGTAAGTTCTCTCTTCTGGAAGTAATTACAATAATATGATATTCAGTATTAGCATTAAATAGTTTAATACCTTTAATTATTTCAACATCATCAACATTATCAAATACCATTAGTGTGTCATTTTTAATAATGGTTTCATTAATTAGTAATGATAGTTTAACTATTATTTGATCAAGCGCTTTCTCTTTCTTAAATAGATCTACTATTTTAGGATTGTTGTAGCAATCAAAATAAGCAATATTTTTATATTCTCTTTTACCAAATTCTAAAGTTGAAAAAGTCTTTCCTACCTGTTTAGGTCCATATAAAACTAATGGCTTCCTGATAATATCATTTTTCCACTTTAAGAAGAAATCATATATTTTTCGTTCCATAAATTGTCACATCCTTACACTTTTTATAAATTAAGTATACATAAATAGTTATTAAAAGTCAATATCTCCATTAAAAAACTACATCAATAGATGTAGTTTAATTAACATAATGTTTAAAGTCTTCTAAAGTAGCTTCTTTGACAATAGCATATCTAGGAATGTGGTATTTATCAGTATTTCTAGTAGCTTTCTTTTGGCCACCAATAAAGGCTAATTCAAAGCCTGCTTTCTTGACTAATTCAATAGCATTTTGGTTATAAGCATAAAACGGAAAACAAAATGCTTGTTTAGACTTAGTAATACTAATAGATTTCTGAAGGTCTTTTAGAACTTCATCATTGCTTGAGCATAACATTTGAGCCCCACGAGTAACTCCCCGACATCTATTTTCTCTATGCATATCATTAGTATGAGATTCAATATCTAAGTAAGGAGACCGATAGTTTTCTATATCCCACCAACTAGTAATGAGAAATAGCGTGGCATGCATCTTATACTCTTCTAAGATAGGAATTAACTTATTACCATTATGTTTACCTGTTCCTAAAGCACCATCATCAATAGTTATTAAAACTGATTTTTCAGGAATAGCTCTCTTACCATACATGAAATCTCTAAATTCTTTCATCGTTAGAGCTTTAAAATTATTCTCTTTTAAATACTCTAGATGAGCTCTAAAATCACTAACTTTTTCACAAATAGATTCATTACAACCTTCTCCTTTATCAGGATCATAGAAAAAATGATAGTTTAAGACTGCTACTTTCTGATTAGGATTATCTAAAACAACATTAACTATTCTTTTAGCTTCAGCACTATTACCACTAGAATCCTTTACTTTATAAATAACTTCATAAGTACCTACTTTAGTAATATCAATTTTATTATCTACCTTAATCTTTGAACTAATATCACCATCATAATTATCTGTAGCTTTAACACCAGGTTCTTCATAAGTACTATTTTGATAAATATTAATCTCATCTTCAACTAAAGTTATTACTGGTTTAATAGTATCTACTATATTTATTACTCTTTTCTTTTTTCTAGATACCATTTTATACTTTACTTTATACCCTATATTATACTTCCCTACTTTTTCACTATTAACATGCCCAATAACTTTAATAGTAGAAGAAATATTCTTTTTATTATAGTAAGCTTTAGCTCCTTTTTCGATATATTTCTTTCCTAATTCTAGAGTTATTTCAGAAGGACCTTTTAGCTTTAGAGATAACTTCTTAACATCACCATGAATCTCGTAATAGCCCACAACAAATAAAACTATTAACAGAATAATAGTAACAGGAATTAAAACTTTTACTTTTCGTTTTAATTTTTTCTTCTTACGCATACCCTATCTCCATAGAAAAGATACCACATATTAAATAAATATTCAAATAAAAAGTAGATATTAAGCATCTACTTTTTGTTTCTTTAAGTGCATTACTAGAAGGGTTCCTCCTATACCTATACCAGCTAGTATTAAATAAGGTAATATTGTAAGGATTAATCCTGTCACTGGTGACATTTCTTTAGTATTTACAAAATAATAAGCATTGGTTTCAGATTCAACCGGTAAACTTGTATTATCTATTAAGTCTAATCCATCTATATCATCAAATGAATCACCACTTATATAATCACTTCCATCTAGAGAAATTGAGGGAGTATAGCTACCTGAATTCTCAGAAATAGAAACATAACTTCCATAGCAGGTTTTCCCATCTATATTAGCGAGTTTCCTAATTCTAAGATTTTTTGAAAAATTATATGATGTGACGGTAGGAGAATGGCCACCACCTGTACAATAAAAATTTGGGATTGCATCAAATGTATTTCCTCCGCTTGTAACTTGTCCTATGATAGCTGTTTGACCATGTTTTAAATATATTGTTGTTGGAGTACCACTTGTTATAGTTGTTGGATTACTTACTGTACTTCCATTATATGTCACAGTTGAATCTATTCCGCTTATTGGATATACCCATCCATCAAAAGCATCATCTGCATCATCAATTGAAACTGTAAATGGAAAGTATTCATTGATATCTGCACCTATACCTTTTACTGTTTTGGATATTTCAATATGGCCAAAGCTTTCAGGATTGGTTTCATAATCAAAATCGACAATCAAATTCCCACTTACGGGATTTATTTTTGAACAGATATTTCCGCTTATACATTTTTCTATTATTAATGATGCAGTAAAGTTTCCTGTTGGCACATTGTTTGCATCTACAATATTTCTTACTGATATTGTCACTTTATAATAGGGGGCATCCTCGCCAGGCCAAAATGCTTCAGCATTTGAATTAAGCAGCTCCTCAACTAAGTTGTATGAATAATCACCCGGCTTTGTAAATGTTAGGCTTGATAAATTCATTGTTGCGGATTTAGTTATTTGATAGTTAGTTGGTGTATCACTCGCTGTATAGTTTATTGTTGTAGTTGCCACATCATCATGAGTATCACCCCCCTCAAAAAGAACACACTTCGTACTAGCCACTATAGGATTAGCTATATTATGTATTGTATCTCTAATAGTTATACTACTTGGTCCACTCCAAGTTACTGTTCCTGCTGCTTTTGCTTCTTTAGTATTTATAGTTAATACAGCTATTAATACTATTATTAATAATAGTCCCATATTTTTAATATTTAATACTTTTTTCATAGACTTCTCCTTATTATCTTATACTTATATTATATAAAACATTTGCTTTTCTTTCAATAAAAAAAAGCAGCTATTTCTGCTTTATAGATAGGAAAATTCTAGTCTTAATTTATCAGCAATAGTTACGATAAACTCTGAATTAGTGGGTTTGGCTTTATCAATGTCGACACTATGGCCAAATATTTCTTCCATTAAATCCCAATTACCTCTATTCCAACTCACTTCAATAGCATGTCTGATTGCTCGTTCTACACGAGATACTGTCGTATCAAATTTTTTGGCAATATCAGGATATAATTCTTTAGTTATTCCACCTATTACTTCTGGTTTATTATAAAGAGTAATTATCCCTTCTCTTATATATTGATATCCTTTAATATGTGATGGTACTCCTAGTTCATGGAGTATCTTCGTAATTGATTTCTCTAAATTGTTCTTATAAATATCCATTGATTTAGCTTGATAGTTAACACCATCAACAACTTCTTCAATCTTTTCTTTAAGATCATCTAATTCAAAAGGCTTTAAAATGAAATAGCTAATACCTAATTCTGAAGTCTTTCTAATCATATCTGGAGCATTATACGAAGTAAGTACTATAACATCTTTATTAATCTTTTTCTTCTTCATTTTCTCCAAGACATATAACCCATCTTTTTTAGGCATAACTAGATCTAATATTATTAAATCATACTGTTCCTGTTTCTTCTCAATCAGTTCTAGTCCTTCTACTCCATCATAGGCTTTAAAAGCCATTTCAATATCCTCTTCATTTTTAAAATACTCTTCAATCATGGTTACAAGTTCCTTATTATCATCAATCATCAGAACTTTCGTTTTTTTCATCATTTCTCCTTCCATATACTACCATGTAGTATCATTATATACTAGAACTGGCTGTTTGGAAAGAGCAAAAAAAGACAAGTTTTGTCGAATAAAAAAACAAGTTTTTACTTGTCTTTTTTTATTTTTCTAGATATAGCCGATATAATTCCGTACCGGTTTTTATTCTTTTCTTTAATAGCGTGCTCATACACTTCTAAAACACTATCAGCATAACGAGCTGAAGATAAGTGTTCAGATTGAATACGAGCTTGTGAGTTTAAACGTTTTTGTTTTTCTTTATTACCATGGAACTCTATTATCTTTTTATAACAGTCATCTAAGTCTTTAAAGATAACAGAGTTAAGTTCATCGGTACACATTGATAAAAAGGCTGGATCATCAATACAGAAAGGAGCAAGTCCAGAAGCCATTGCTTCAATAACAGTTAATCCTTGAGTCTCCGTAATAGAGGCTGTGATAAAGATATTAGCTAAATGATAGTATAATGGCATATCATCCCAAGCTACTTTACCAGTAAAGATTGTATTAGCATCAATCTTTTTCTTTTTAGCAATCTCCTCATATTTCTCTTTATCAGGTCCATCTCCTACTATTAATAGCTTAAAAGCCTTATTCTTCTTAAGAAGCTTTTCTTCTAAATCAAGTAGGAATTCAACATTCTTTTCACTAGCTAATCGACCTACAAAGAGCATGATAAAGTCGTTCTTGGTAATTTTAAGATTTTTCTTAAGGAGTTGAATTTCTTTACTATCAACATTTTCTTTAAAGAAACGATCTACTTCAATACCACTAGGAATAATATGAATGTTTCTTTCGAATTTATATTTATCTTTAAATAATTTATATGTTTTTGCGGTAGGTACGATAAGTTCAGTAGCAGTCTTATCACAATAAAACTCTGTTAAATACTTAAGAGCTGCTTTACTAGTATGCTTAAGGTGACCACCAGCTACATAATGGGTATAATCTTCATACATTGTATGATATGTGTGTACAAGAGGAATATTAAACTGTTTAGAAACTATTCTTCCTATAATACCTATACCTAGTTCAGTATGAGAATGAATAACATCTAATTTCCATTTTTTAATTATATTAATTCCTCTAATAGGATAAGTACCACTCATTCGATAGTTATACCAACCAATTGGTATACTTGGTACTCTTAAAACATGATTTTCTTCATCATAATTATACTTAACTGTACTTTCATTAACAGTAACTATATATACTGTATGTCCTTTCTTTTCTAAAGCATTCTTAAGCATTTCTACACTAGTTGATACTCCGTTAATAAAAGGTGGATAAGTATCAGTAAAAAGTCCTATTCTCATTTGCTCTCACCTCGATCAAAACTAAATAATATACCTCCTATTATCATTGGTAGATAATAAGTAATAAAGCGCCATACTAGAAGGATTGCGGGGGTAATCTTTCCAGGAATAAAGTTTCCAAAGAAAGCCAAGAACCCATATTCAATACCTCCTGAAGCCCCAGGTATTGGTACAAAGGAACCAATAATTAAAACATAGGCTGAGGCCACTAAACTCTCTATTAGAGTAATATTCTCTAAATTAGGTGTTCCTCTAACAATAATATAAGGAATAGCATAGAAAAATGCTAAACTAACAATATTTAATAAAACACTAGAAACAAAGAATAATTTGCGATTCTTTAGTTCTTTAGCGCAACTATTAAACTCTTTTATTCTATTCTCCCATTTTTCTTTTGTTTTTTTATTATCTTTAAACACTTTAATCTTCTTAGTAATTTTTAGAACCATTTTTAAACAGAAACCCGTAAATCTAGAAGAAAAAGCTATTAATAAGATTCCTAATAATACTAAAGTATTAATAATAAATCCTAATAATACTAATTCTCTTAGTAATGGTACTTTAGGAAAGAATTCACAAAAATAGTTCATTACTACGGCAAAAATACCGAAAATAACTAAGGCTGTCTGATAGAAGATAAAGTTCTGTACTACTATTGAAGTTGCTCTACTACCACTTATATCATGTTTAGTTAACATATATATTTCCATTGGTTGACCACCAGTAGAAAAAGGGGTAATACCATTGAAAAATTGTACTATTACTGTATGTTTTAATGCTTCTAATAAGGAGTACTTCTCCTTTTCTTTAACTGTTTTATAAGAAATGAAAGCCTTAATAAATAAGAATATAAAGACAAATAAAACTGCTAAAGCAATAAAGCCATACTTCATCTTAAAAAGGGTATCAATAATATCATTAAAGTCATCTTTTAAGACAAAAAACAGAACAACAAAAGTTATCAATAGGAGAACTATTGTATTTTTTCTAAGATTCTTTACAAACTCCATATTTTACTCCATTATCTTTAAACTAGGTAATTTTTTTCCTTCTAAGTATTTTAAAGTGGCTCCGCCTCCAGTTGATATATGATAGATTTTATCTTTGAAATCAGTAGAAGCTGCGACAATATCACCACCACCAATAATAGTCTTAATGTTTTTATCTACTAGAAAGTTCAAAACATCTAAAGTAGCACGACGATAATTAGAATATTCATAAGCACCTAATGGTCCATTCCATAAAACCAATTTAGCTTTTTGTAGATGTTTTTTGAATATTTTAACACTACGATCACCAATATCCATCGCAATGTCATCATAATTAAACTCAGTAATATCTTTAATAACATAATCACGATTACTTATTTCATTATTTACTTTGAAATCAATTGGTAAGATTATTTTATCAGCATATTTCTTTAGGACCTTCTGACAATACTTAATAGATTCTTCTTCTACTAGTGAAGAACCTAAGTCATAACCTTCCCCAACTAAGAAGGTATTAGCTAGTTCTCCACCAACTAAAATATAGTCACATTTTTTTAATAGATTTTCCATCATTTTAGCTTTATCAGATACTTTGGCTCCTCCCATTATAACAATGAAAGGATGAGCTGGATTATCAAGTTCACTTAATTTATCTAGTTCTTCCATAATTAAGAACCCAATTCCTCTTTCCTGGATATTTTCCGCAATACCGACATTAGAAGCATGCGCCCTATGAATCATACCAAAAGCATCATTAATAAAAACATCTCCTAAAGAAGCCCAGTACTTTCCTAATTCTTTATCATTAGAACTCTCTTTATTACCATCTAAATCTTCATAACGAGTGTTTTGAATTAAAAGAATGTCCTTTGAATTCATTTTATCTATCATTTCTTCTAATTCTTTACCTCTCGTTTTAGAAGAAAATAGTACTTCTTTTTTAAGTAATTCACTTAAGTAATCAGCAACTACTTTTAAATCGTTTTTAGAAAGATCTTCTTTAGTTTTAATTCTACCTAAATGGGACATAAGTATTACTTTAGCATTCTTTCTTAGACAGTATTTAATTGTCTTTAAGGCACTAACTATTCTAGTATCATCAAGTATTTTTCCTTCTTTAATAGGCACATTAAAATCACATCTAATAATTACTTTCTTATTCTTTAAATCTAATGTTTCAATAGTCTTCATATGGACCTCTTCTTTCTTTTATTATTATACCTTTATTTGCTTATAAATTCAATTTTCTATTTAGTATACTCTTTTATTTTAGCTTTTTCTTTTTCTTGTAGATCTGCAAACATTTTAGCTAAACCTATTGTATCTTCGTTTTGTAGATACTCAAAGTATTCTATCCTTTTTTCTTCGGGAATAACGAGCGGAACTTGATTTTCATTTATTAACATGTGATTTATTAAAACCCTTCCTGTCCTACCGTTACCATCTTCAAAAGGATGAATCCGTTCAAAACCAATATGAAAGAAGGCAATCCTCTCTAAAAGGGGAGCTTCACTATTTTGGTATTGGTAAATAAGTTCGTTTAACATACTTGGAACTAAAGAAGCTTGAGGAGGAACAAAATCGGCACCTTTTATCAAGACTTTACCTGTCCTATACCCTTTAGTATCTTTAATGTTTTTATTAATTAATTCGTTTATCTTGATAACCAAACTAGTATTAAAACTATTTAAGTGTTCTAGTGAATAGTTTAAAGCATACTTCAAATTGATAGCTTCATATAACTCCCGTGGATTAATATTTTGTAATGGTAATGATTCATCAGCAAACACTATCGAATATGTTTCCGCATACGACAAAGTATTCCCTTCAATGGCATTGGAACTTTTAATACTTCGGGTAATAAAGTTTTCATAATAATGTTGTTTTTCAATTGCTTTTAAAAACAAACTCTTAGGAGATCTCTTTTTACTAGTGTTGGCAAAATACTTTTCTATAGCATCCCAAGTTTTTTTGTCACCTTTACGTTTACCCTGTTCAATATTCTCAATTGTGTACTTAGATAAACCTGTATTAATTGCCAACTTTTCTTGGGTAAGATTATGTTTTATACGCATGTCTTTTAGCCATTTTTTGTCTTTCATACTATCACCTCTATAAATATTATATCATAGGTCGGTCGGTCGGTCAACCCATAATAAAAATTATGAATTTTAATTCATAATTTTACTGAAATACTTAGCTGTTCTAACCATTTGAGTGGTGTAGCCCATCTCGTTATCATACCAGGTGATTACTTTTACTAGTTGTTTGCCATCAACATCTAAGACATTCGTAGATAAACCATCAACTACTGTAGCCTTGTTGGTACCAATGACATCACTAGATACAATTGGGTCCATTGTAAAGCCAATAACATCACCTTTTTTACTTTCTAATAAGCTATTTATTTCTTCTTTAGTAGTATTCTTCTCAAGTTCTAAAACAATATCAATAACTGAACCAGTTGAGGTAGGAACTCTTAGAGCCATACCATCCAACTTACCCTCTAGTTTTGGTATTACTTTACCAATAGCTTTAGCAGCACCAGTAGAAGCTGGTACAATATTCATAGCACAAGCTCTACCACGACGAGACATATACCCTTTTGGATGGGCAATATCTAAAGTGGCTTGATCATTAGTATAGGCATGGACTGTATTCATGAAGCCTTTAACAATCCCATATTCCTTATCAATAACATCAACTACTGGGGCAAGGGCATTAGTAGTACAAGAAGCAGCTGAAATAATAATATCATTACTATCTAGTGTTTCTTCATTAACACCATAAACTATTGTCTTTAAATCACCTGTAGCAGGAGCTGAAATAATTACTCTTTTAGCACCAGCTTGAATATGAGCATTAGCTTTATCTTTATCAGTGAAATGTCCTGTACATTCAAAAACAATGTCAACATCTAAATCTTTCCAAGGTAGCTTAGAAGGATCACTTTCAGCAAATACTTTAATATGTTTTCCATCAATTATAAGTTCATCTTCATCACTAGTAATACTATCTACTTTATAATTACGATGATTAGTATCATATTTTAATAAATAAGCCAAGTCCTCTGGTTTAGATAAATCATTGATAGCTACTAATTCTAAATCACTATCACCATCTAATAATCTTAATACTAACCTTCCTATTCTTCCAAAACCATTAATTGCAACTTTCATATTATCACCACTTTCTTATATATTTATTATACCCGTCACTAAACAAAAAAGCAAATCTATTGATTTGCTTTTTCTTCTTTCTTTAAATACATTATTAGAAGAGTTCCTCCAACACCTATACCTGCTAGTATTAAGTATGGAAGTATTGTAAAAATTAGCCCTGTAACAGGCGACATCTCTTTAGTATTGGTGAATATAACTTGAGAGGTATTATTATGCGGAAAACGAACATCAGAGAACGAATTACCTTCAGTCTCTTCTGAAGAGCCGCCGTTAATAAATGCATATGAAGGCGTATAATCACCTTGTTCTTCCTGAACTGACCATTTGTCTCCTCCACAAAGCGTACTATCTCCTAATTGAATAACTTTGTTCTTGGAAGATGTATCAGGTGCTTGAATAAGATTTTTTAATTCAAACTTTTTATTAATATGATTGCTTTGACCAGATGTGGTACCAGAATCATTACCACAAGAGACTCCCCCCGGAATCCCCATAAGAGCTTCGCCCGGATTGTTTTCATTTATCACTGCCCCTATAACAGCTATTTGATTGTGTTTTAAATAAAGTGTTATTGAAGAACCGCCACTAGTAATACTGGTTGGTTGTGTCCTTGTTTGGCCATTATAGTTAACTGAAATATTAGTAACATCTGTTGGATTATTAGAATAAATATCCTCATAAATAGTAACAGGAAATACCCAGCCATCAAAAGTACCATCTTCATCATCTATTGATATAGTAAATGGAAAATACTCGGTAGTGTCTGCCCCTATACCTTTTACTGTTTTCGTAATTGCACCCATTGACATATTTGTAGTGGCATAATCATAGTCAGCATATAAAACTCCACTTTCTGAATTGATTTTAGAACAAACAAGTTCTGTTGATTGTTCATCATTACACTCTTGTAGTATCAGACTGGCTGTATAATTCCCAGTTGGATTATTATTACTATCAACTATATTTCTCACAGAAATAACTACTTTATACTGAGAATAATTGGCAGTAAACTCAGGGACCACATATACGGCATGATCACCACCGATATCACCAATATCATCAGTACCAAAAATAACATTATAAGTATAATCGCCCGGATCGGTAAATGTCATATTACTAAAACTAAGGACTGCTGTTTTAGTTAATGTATAATTAGAAACTGTTGGTGAAGTTCTTGTAAATGCTGCTGTAACATTGGTAGGAGCCCCACTAGCTCCAGAGGGATTATCACTATCGGCCTCTATTACATACGTCAAAGACACATCCATAGGATTCATTACCTCATTTATTGTGTTTCTAATAGTTATGGAACTAGGTCCACTCCATGTTACTGTTCCAGATGCTCTTACTTCTGGTGCTTTGAATGCTAGTAATGATGCTAATACTATTACGAGTATTAAAGTTATATTGTACAAATTAAATGTTTTCTTCATCTTCTTGTTCTTCCCTACCTTACATAGTTATTATACATGTTGCTAAAATAAAAAACAAGGATTTTCCTTGTTTTTATTTAATCATGATAACAAGATCCGCCGATGAATTCCCTTAGAACTGAATCTTTAGGGATAGCATCACTTGGTATTGGTAAGAAGGCTCTTAAGAAGTTAATTAATCTCTTGGCTTCTTCATAATATGGTGAATCAATACTGACATTATATAGTAATGGCTCAACATACGTCTTTAAGACTCCCATTTCATATATTTCTCCAGAATTGAAAACATAATCTGCTTCATCTTGGAATGGGAAGATATATTCTTCTTCACCTTTTCTAACGTCATCCCAAGCCGCTAAACTCATCTCTACATCATATCCTCTAGTTCTATTATCTCTTACTATTCTTCTTAAAAGTCTATTATCAGTAGTAGATATTCTATTATGATTATCAATATTTAATTCAGTAAGTGGCGAAAGATATATCTTATATTTCTTCTCTTTAGGAATATTTTGTAGTATCTTGGTGTCTAACGCATGTATTCCTTCTATTATTAAGACATCTTTTTCTTCTAGTTTTATTTTTTCTTTAAATTCTTTTTTACCAGTAATGAAATTATAAGTAGGCATCTCTACTTCTTCATAGTTAAGTAGTTTTTCCATTGTTCCATTAAATAAATCTAAATCAACAGCATCTAATGATTCAAAATCATATTTACCATCTATTTTAGGAGTATCCATTTTCTCTTTAAAGAAATCATCCATCGAAATTGAATAAACTCTAACAGCTTGACCATTAATAAATGTTTTTAACTTTTTCGAAACAGTTGTCTTACCTGATGAAGAAGGTCCAGCCATTAGGACAATACTTATTTCTTTATGGTTAGTTATTTCAATAGCTAAATCAATTAAGATCTTATTATATACAGCTTCATTAAGCCTAATCATTTCATCAGCCCAACCACGAGAAACAATATTATTAATATCAGAGCCATTCTCTATTTTGGTCTTTTGATTAAAATCATTACATAGTTCAAAGGCATTATATAGTTTTTCATGATGAACATATTCCTTGATAGTATCACTTTGATAAACTGTTGGATAACGAAGAACAAATCTACTCTCACTAATATAAGTGAAAGCAAATTCATCTAAGTATTTAGTTGATGCTGGCATATAAGTATAGAAGTAATTATAAATATTGCCTAGTTTATATAATGATACTATATTATTAGTATTATACTTTAGTGTTCCTACTTTTGATAAATCACCTATTTTTTTAAAATAGTTACTAGCTTCTACTCGATCAACGGCTAATTTTTTTATTGGCAGATCTTGTTTAACTATTTCATGCATTTTAGTATCTATTTCTTTTAGTTTTTCTTCAGTTAGAGGAAAAGTTGTTTCAATTAAAAGTCCTTTATCAATTGAATGGTGCAAAATGATATCTGCTTCCTTACCATATAACTGTTTAACTGTATATTGGATAAGAAAAACCAAGCCCGCTACATAAGTCCTATTAGCGACTTTATTAGTTAAATCAAAAAACTCTATTTGGGAATTGTTTTCAGGAATTCTACCTAGCTCTTTAATACTATTATTTACTTTAGCTAGGATAATTGGATGTTTAAAGTTATCAGTAAAGGATTGTGATATTTCACGTAGTGTTGTGCCTTTAGGATAAGTATATTCTTGACTATTAATATATACTTTAATTTCTTCGTTCATTATCACACCTCCTTTTATCCTTATTTAATTATATCATATTTTGCGGTTTATTACATGTATATTTTTATTTCTTTAAAATATACTACTATTGGTGAAGAAAATGAACTTAATTCCTATGGTAGTTGATCAAGAATTAAACGGGGAACGGAGCTATGATATTTTCTCGCGTCTTTTAAAAGAGAGGATTATTATTTTAAGTGGTGAAATAACTGATTATACTTCTGATAATATTATTGCAGAACTATTATATTTAGACTCTATTTCTCACGATGACATTTATATTTATATTAACTCACCTGGGGGTGCAATTACGGCAGGCTTAGCTATATATGATACGATGAACTTAGTGAAAAGCGATGTCTCTACTATTTGTATTGGTATTGCCGCATCAATGGCAGCCTTCCTACTTTCTAGTGGTACTAAAGGTAAAAGATATATCTTACCTAATGCCGAAGTTATGATTCATCAACCTTTAGGGGGTGCCTCTGGACAAGCAACAGAGATTAAAATAGCGGCTGAACGAATTTTAAAACTAAGAACTAAACTAAATAAACTCTTCTCTAAGAATACAAAAGCTTCCTTAAAGCAGATTGAAAAGGATACTGAAAGGGATTACTTTATGGATGCCAACGAGGCACTGACTTATGGATTGGTAGATAAAATAATTTAAAAATCATGTTATATTGTATTGACAATGTGTTAGTTTGCATCCATAATGTATATAGAGGTGATACAATGGCAGCGACAAGCATCGTCAATGTTAATGTTGATGCAAAAGACAAAAAGAAAGCAAATGAAATTTTAAATGACTTAGGTCTTAATATGTCTACTTTTGTTAATATGGCAATCAAGCAATTAATTAAAAGAGGTACTATTCCTTTTGAAATAGTCAACAACGACTCTGGTCTAGATCCTGAAACAATCAAGGCATTACAAGAGGCATACGTGGTAGCAGTGAATGAAAGCGTTACCAAGCATATGAATAAAAAAAGCAATTAAAAAAAAGAGTATTTCTACTCAAATTTATTAGCTAAATCTTTTATCTTCCGAAAGCGATGATAAAGTCCAGATTTAGTTATTTTTTTATTTGTTTCTAAAGATATAATTTCACTTAACTCTTTTAGGGAAGATTCTGGATACTTTTTACGATAGATTGCTGCTTCCTGAACCTTTTCATCTAAAAGATCTAAGGCCATGTTTTCTTCTAATTTTTCAATACACTTTAATTCTTCTAAAGCGGCATTAACTATCTTATCAGTATTAGCTTGTTCACAATTATTTAATCTATTGGTTCTATTCATTTTATCACGATATATTCTAATATCTTCATAGTACATAACTGCGTTATTAGCACCTAATATCTTTAAGAAATCACTAATTGCCTCAGCATCTTTTAAATAAATCATATAGCCTTTATCTCTATTTAAGATCTTGGCATTAAGCATAAAGATATTAATTAGTTTTTGTAGGAAAACAGCTTCTTCTTTTTGGTTAACAACTATTTCCATATGGTATCTAGAAGTCTTAGGATCATTAACACTACCACTTGCTAGAAAAGCTCCTCTAATATAAGCTCTAATCTCAGCATTAGAGTCAACTATATATTCTTCAACAACATCTCTATTTAGTAATCCTAATGTCTTTAATAGGACTTCATAATCAACTATTTCTAGCATATATAAACTCTTTTTAGAAAAGTTATTACCTGCTGTTTCTTTTTCAACAATATTAATATCCATTAAAGATAATATTTCTTCTTTAATTCTATCTTTAATTTGTTTGTTTTCAGTAGCCAAAACTAATCCTTCTTCTTTTTGAAGGCCATTGTTTTTAATAAATCCTGCCAGTTTAGCTATTTTTTCAGTAGTTGTTTCTTCTTTATTTAATATTTCTTCTTTTACTTTAACTGTATATGACATATTAATCTCCTATTAAATAAGAAACTACTATGGATCCTATTTTAAAACCATCATGTCTTAAAACATTGTTTTCTACTATTAATAAGTCTGATTCAATAAGTTTAACATCCATATTATCAAGGTTTTTATGATCTACAAGAACAGCATCTTTTTGTTCTTCTGTTTCATACTTTTTAGCAATCTTTTTACTTATTTTAGTGTTACTAGCGATAACAATATCAATTTTTCTCTTATCTAAGTAACTATTAAGTAGTTTAACATGATCAGAAACCTTAAACTTATCAGTTTCGCCTGGTTGAGTCATGGCATTACAAACATACATAATAGGCGCTTTAGAATTATTTAAAGCTTTTTCTACATCCTTACAAATAATATTAGGTAGGATTGAAGTATATAGACTACCCATACTAAAAATAATTAAATCAGCTTCATTAATAGCATCAATAACTTCTTTTAAAACATTTGGTTCTTCTTTATAAAAAATCTTTTCAATTACTTCTCCTTTTTCCGAGATGTTTTCTTCTCCTTCGACTATTTCCCCATTAGGAAATTTGGCCATTAGAGTTAAATCAGAGTCTTCAGAAATAGGTAAGACTGTATGCCTCACATTGAAAAGTTCACATAAAGACGCAATTGCGTCTTTTAAACTACCAGTAATGTCTAAAAGGGAAGTAAGTACTAAATTACCTACTGCGTGACCATCTAAATCACTAGAAGTATGGAAACGATATTCCATCATTTCTTTAATAGAATCAGATGAAGTTGATAAAGAAGTAATAACCTTCCTGATATCACCTACTGCGGGCACATTAAATTCCTTACGCAACTTACCAGTTGATCTACCGTTATCAGATACTGTAATAACTGCTGTGATATCTAGAGGATACTCTTTTAGTCCTTTTAACAGACTAGAAAGACCTGTTCCTCCTCCAAAAACAACAACTTTCTTTTGCATTATACCACCTACTCTGTTTTGTTATATAGATTAGCAAATTTGTCTTTATTAAGCATATTTTTAATAAGTATTATACATCCTACTAAGATAAATATAATAGATACTAATTGAGCTATTTTAATATTACCAAGCATTAAACTATCAAGGCGTAATCCTTCGATAAAGAAACGTCCTATTCCATACCAAATGAAATAAATAGCCGTTAAATCACCAATATGAAGACGTTCATAGAACTTTCTTACACAAAGTAAAACAATAAAGCCTAAAAGACACCAAATTGATTCATATAAGAAAGTTGGTGTGTAATAAACTCCACCTATTTTCATACCATCAATAATAAATTGTGGTAACATCATGCCCTTTAAATTAGCTAAAGTAGTAGCCGCTCCAAAGGCTTCTTTATTGAAGAAGTTACCCCAACGACCAATAGCTTGACCAATAATAACTCCTACAACGACAATATCTAAAATCTTTAAAACCGGTAACTGGTGCTTTTTTGTATAGATTAAAACTGTTAATATTCCAAATAATAAGCCACCATGAATAGCTAGTCCCCCATTCCATACTTTTAGTATTTCAACTAGATTAGTACCATAATAATCCCAATTAAAGAAACAATAATAAAGTCTAGCTCCTACAATTGAAAAAAGGATGGTATAGAACGATAAATTAACAATAAATTCTTTATCTATTTTCTGTTTTTTAGCTTCTCTTCTAATGAAGAATAGTGCTACTAAAATACCAAGGCAAATAAATATTGAATACCAATATATATTAAATTTACCTATGCTTAGAACTGTTTTGTCCATCTTTAAACCTCCTTATAATTGGTTCAATTATTACTTTATCGATTACTAAATTGAAGAATGATATCATTAGAGCCATTAAGACCCCAATCCAAAATCTTTTTATTTGAAAATGTGGTCCTAAAATCCAATCGGTTAGTTTTAGAATAAAATAATTAATAAAAGGATAGAAAAGGCCTAAAGTCATCCCTGTAATAGGTATTGTTAAAGTAACAAAGATTGGTTTAATAGTTATATTTAATATATAAATAATTAGTACTATAATAATTGAATAAATATAGTAATGACTATCATCAATATAAACAGTCTTAAAAAGACTCGCTACAAAGGAAAAAATAAGGAAATAAACCACCATGTAGATTAACCATTCAACAACACGATTTATTCTAACTTTGTTTTTTTCTTTAACAACTAATCTCATATATCCTCCTATAATACTTTCTTTAAGAACTCTCCTGTATATGAACCTTTTACTTGGGCAACTTCTTCAGGAGTACCAGTAGCTATTACCTGTCCTCCACCGTCACCACCATCAGGTCCTAAATCAATTATATAATCAGCGCTTTTAATGACATCTAGGTTATGTTCTATAACTACTACTGTATCATTATTATCTACTATTTTCTGTAAAATTGCAAGCAATCTCTTGATGTCATCAGTGTGTAATCCTGTAGTTGGTTCATCTAAGACAAATAGTGTTTTTCCAGTAGCTTTTTTCTGTAATTCTTTAGCTAGTTTTACTCTTTCTGCTTCCCCGCCAGATAAAGTTGGAGCACTTTGTCCTAGTTTAATATATCCTAGTCCTACATCGTTTAGAACTTGTAGTTTTCTCTTTATTTTAGGTACATTAGAGAAGAAATCTAAAGCCTCTGATACCCTCATATCTAAGACATCAGCAATATTTTTTCCTTTATACCTTATTTTAAGGGTTTCTTTATTATACCTACTACCATGACATACTTCGCAAGGAACATAAACATCTGGTAAGAAGTGCATCTCTATTTTTTTAACACCATCTCCCCAACATGCTTCACAACGTCCTCCTTTAACATTGAAAGAAAACCTATTCTTTTTATAACCTAACATTTTGGATTCTTTCAAGTTAGTATATAATTCTCTAATATCATCAAAAACACTTGTATAAGTAGCCGGATTAGATCTTGGAGTTCTACCAATTGGTTTTTGGGTTATCTCAACAATCTTATCAATATTTTCTATTCCCACTATTTTTTTATGAGCAAGTGGTTTTTCTTTAGATCGATATAATTCTTTAGCAATAGCCTTACACATAATTTCATTAATTAGAGTAGATTTACCAGAGCCTGATACTCCAGTCACACAAGTGAAAGTTCCTAAAGGAATAGTAACATCTATATTTTTTAAGTTATTAGCTTGAGCACCTTTAATTTGAATAGTCTTTTTAATTCCTTTCCTTCTTGTTTTAGGAGTCTCAATACATTTTTTGCCGCTTAAATAGGCACCAGTAATACTTTTTTTACTTTTCATAACTTCGGCCGGAGTTCCTTTAGCCATGACTTCGCCACCCTCATTACCAGCAGCTGGTCCAATGTCAACTATATAATCAGCACTTCGCATTGTCTCTTCGTCGTGTTCAACTACAATTAAAGTATTACCTAAATCACGCATCTTTAAAAGTGAATCTACTAGTCTTTGATTATCTTTTTGATGAAGACCAATACTTGGTTCATCTAAGACATACAAAACTCCTGTTAGATGAGATCCTATCTGAGTAGCTAGTCTTATTCTTTGAGCTTCACCGCCGGATAAAGTTCCTGCTGAACGGGAAAGAGTTAAATACTCAAGTCCTACATTAGCTAGGAAAGCCAAACGATCTTTAATTTCCTTTAATATTAATTCTGCTATTTCTTTTTGTTCTTCGGTTAGTTTTAAATTATCAAAGAAAGGAATTAATTCCTTAATGGACATTTCTGTTACTTCATGAATGTTCTTGTCCCCTACTTTAATACATAAAACATCATTATTAAGACGAGCTCCATGACAAGTTTCACATTCTAATTCAACCATATAATGCTCTAACCATTCTCTGATCCAATTAGAAGAAGTTTCCATATATCTTCTTTCTAAATTAGTAATAACTCCTTCATAGTAATCTCGATTATTCATGATATTACCACTTCTAGTTGCATAGTTAAAATGAATTATTTCGTCACTACCATAAAGAATCATTTCTTGTTCCTTCTTAGTCAGTTTTTCAAATGGTTTATCCATATCAATATGATAATGCTTACAAACACATTCTAGTTTTTTATTATAAATGTTATCTCCATCATCACCTAAAGTCTTAATACATCCTTCTTTCAAAGATAAACTCTTATCAGGTATCACTAGATCCTTATCAATTCTTAGTTTAATACCCAATCCCTTACAATCAGGGCAAGCACCATATGGAGCATTAAAACTAAATAGTCTTGGTTCTATTTCTGGTAATGAAAACTCACAATGCGGACAAGCAAAGTTTTCAGAGAAGACCAATTCTTTTTTATTGTCTCCTAAAATACTAATTACTACTTTACCTTCTGATAGTTTACATGCTGTTTCTACTGACTCATGTAATCTACTACGGGAATCTTCTGTAATAACAATTCGGTCGACAACAACATCAATATTATCTTTTTTATTCTTTTCTAGTTCTATATTACTATCTAAATCAAGAATTTCTCCATTTACTCTTACTCTTGCAAAACCCTCTTTTCTTAATTGATCAAATAAATCTTTGTGGGTTCCTTTTTTACCATGAACAATTGGGGATAGGATAATCATCTTAGTACCAAGCTCATAAGAAAGTAATTTATCAACCATTTCTTCAACTGATTGACTCTTAATAGGAATATGGTGATTAGGACAATAAGCAGTACCTATTCTCGCGAACAAAAGACGAAGATAATCATATATTTCGGTAACAGTTCCGACTGTTGAACGAGGGTTATTATTAGTGGTCTTTTGATCAATAGATATTGCTGGGGATAATCCCTCTATACTATCTACTTTTGGTTTATCTGTTCCTCCTAGGAACTGTCTAGCATAGGCTGATAAGCTTTCAACATATCTTCTTCTTCCTTCGGCATAAATAGTATCAAACGCCAAAGAAGATTTACCACTACCTGATAAACCTGTCATGACAATTAACTTATTTTTAGGAAGCTCTAAGTCAATATTCTTAAGGTTGTTTTCTCTAGCTCCTTTAATAACTATCTTATCTTCCATACTCCTTCACCTATTACCATATTATACCACAGATAAAACCAGATAATAAAAAAATATCATTAATCTGATATTTTTTCACCAGCTACCTGTTCTATTATTTCTTTAATTAGTTTTTTGTTCTTCACTATTTTAACAAAGACTTTATCATTTTCAATTACTTCTTCTCCTATTTTAATAACTAAATCATTATCGTTATTCATTAGGAAAACATATCTTTTATCAGCATAAGTTGTTACACCCATGACAATGTACTTATCCTTATTATTTAGTGTTATTTCCTCACCTAATTCTAAATTCATATCTATCACCTACTTTGTTTTCCCAGACTCTAAGACACTACCAATCTTTTGATTAGCATTTAAATTCTCAAGGAAAACCCAACCCAAATTCTTTTCATTATTTCTCTCTACTCGACCAGTTTCAATATCTTCTACTGTAACATTACGGCTAAAGTGAATCATCTTCTTATAACTATCATCATAACTATCTAAATCTACTTCACCAAAGCTACTATTAGCAACAATATTATTATTACTATCTAGCACTACTATCTTATCAATAGTATATTCCCCAAGAGCAGCAGCATTAGTATTTACTCTACCTTTGGCTTCTTGATCAGTACTAGCAGTATATAGAAGAGTGCTTTCATCTAAATTGAACTTATCACCAACATTAATAGAATAATCTTCCTCTACCTCTTCTAATTCTGGGAGATCATCAATCTCTGGATTAACAATACTATGTTCTAACTCTTCGGCATAATCATCATAGTCACTATAGTCTTCTTCCATAGTATTACCTGCATCATCAATAGCTTCATCAACAGTTGTATTAGAACCATATGGAGCTTTACTTTCTTTATCATTAGCAGTACAGGCTTTAATACCTAATACTCCTAATAAAAGTGCTCCCGCAATTAATAAGCCCCGAACAACTTTTTTTAGTTTTGCGTGTCTATTACGATCAGTTACTTCTAACAATTCCTCTTCTTCATCATAATCTTCTTCATAGTCATCTTCTTGTATTTGTTTATTGGCAAAGATAATAGCATAGTAATTAGCTAAATAATTGTTATACTCTTCATCAGTTTCATTAGCTTTACGATCTCTTGGTTTTAGAATATTAGTACCAGGAATATAGAAATGTTCTTGATAATATTTCTCTAGGAATGCTGTATATTCCTCATCGGTTTCATCTGCTCTACGATCTCTTGGTTTAGCAACATTTGTTCCTTCGATATATTCGTCACCATCACCTCTAACTAATAAAGCTAATGCTCTACTAATTTCTCTAGGTGTTAAATAGAAATCTAAATCATCTTCTAATTCTTCTTCATCAACTAAATCTTCTGCTTCTTTTTCTAATGTGTTATAGGTGTTTATACTATGTATTTCTTCTTCTATACTAGGATTAGGTTTATCATCAAATCTCAATAGTATTTCTTGATGAGGATTATCTAAATCAATAGTATGATATAGTTTTTCTCTAAAACCATCACCATCATCAATCTTAACTGTCTTATTATGAGAGTTTATTCCCATATCATAATCAGCTCTTTTAGAATCATTAGCTAAAGTACGATAAGCCATCTCTAAAAGATCTAATTCAGGACCAGATAGATCTTTACGCAACGCAAAATAAGCTTCTTTTATTTCGTCAAAGCTAGCGTCTTTTGATACCCCTAGTATTTCATAGTAATCCATAGTACCACTCCTTATTATATTGTACCATAATCCCTTTCTTTTTTAAAGATAGTTTTTAAGCTTTCATCTCAAAGATAATATCTCTTAATTCCATAGCTCTTTCAAAGTCTAAGGCTTTTGCTGCTTCTCTCATTTCTTCTTCTAGTTTTTCAATAGTTAAGTTTAGTTCTTTCTTAGTCATTTTCTTTTCCTTAGCTTCTACATCAACATTCCTAATAACTTCTCTAATGTCTTTTTTAATAGTTTTAGGAACAATTCCATGTTCTTTATTATATTCTTCTTGGATAGTTCTTCTTCGTTTTGTTTCATCTATAGCTTCGCTCATGGAATCAGTCACCTTATCAGCATACATAATGACATGTCCATGTTCATTACGAGCACATCTACCAATAGTTTGAATTAAACTACGAGTACTACGTAAGAATCCTTCTTTATCAGCATCCATAATCGCAATTAAAGATACTTCAGGAATATCAATTCCTTCACGAAGTAAGTTTATACCAACCACAACATCATATTTACCTGTTCTTAAATCATGAACTATTTGTAGTCTTTCTAAAGTTTTTACTTCAGTATGCAGATAAGCTACTTTAATATCTAATTCCTTTAAATAATTAGTTAATTCTTCAGCCATTCTAATAGTAAGAGTCGTTACTAAAACTCTTTCATTTAATTTAATTCGTTTATTTATCTCTTCAATTAAACTATCAATTTGACCTTCAGTCTTTTTAACTTCAATAGTTGGATCTAAAAGACCAGTAGGTCTAATTATCTGTTCAACAACTTCATTATCTACTTTTTCTATTTCATAGTCTCCTGGAGTAGCCGATACATAGATAGCTTGATCAATCTTCTTCTCAAATTCATTAAATTTCAAAGGTCTATTATCAAGAGCACTAGGAAGACGGAATCCATACTCAACTAAGTTTTCTTTTCGAGAACGATCCCCATTATACATTCCCCTAACCTGTGGTAGTGTTACATGTGATTCATCAACTACTAGCAAGAAATCATCACCAAAGAAATCAATTAAAGTAGTTGGAGTTTCTCCTTTTTTACGACCCGCTAAAGGGGCAGAATAGTTTTCAATACCACTACAGAAACCAGTTTCTTCTAACATTTCCATATCATAGTTAGTACGTTGTTCTAGTCGTTCAGCCGCTAATAATTTATTATCCTTTTTTAACTCAGCTAACCTATCTTTTAATTCATCTTTAATTCGAACAATAGCTTCCTGTAGTTTTTCATCACTAACAACGAAGTGACTAGCTGGGAACAAACTAATGGTCTTTTTATTTGTTATAACAGCACCAGTTAAAGTATCTATTTCACTGATACGATCAATACTATCACCAAAGAAATCAATGCGATAACCAGTAGTGTTTTGATATGGAGGAATCACTTCTAGAATATCTCCTCTAACTCTAAAAGTACCTCGTTTAAAATCTAAGTCATTGCGATCATAAAGCATATCTACCAATCTTTTCATAACATCATTACGATCTATTTCTTCACCAACACTTAAAGTAATCATTTTATTCTTGTATTCATCTACTTCACCAATACCATAGATACAAGATACACTGGATACTACTATAGTGTCATCATATGATAGAAGGGAACTAGTTGCTTCATGACGTAATTCATCTATTTCATCATTAATAGATGAGTCTTTTTCAATATAGGTATCAGTTGAAGGAACATAAGCCTCTGGTTGATAATAGTCATAGTATGATACAAAATAACAGACATGATTATTAGGGAAAAGTTCTTTTAGTTCGGAATAAAGTTGTCCGGCTAAAGTCTTATTGTGAGCAAGAACTAAAGTCTTTTTGCCTGTTTTTTCAATTACATTAGCAATTGTAAAAGTCTTACCAGTACCAGTAGCTCCTAATAAAACTTGTTCATGTTTACCAGCTTTAACTCCTTCTATTAGTTTATCAATAGCTTCTGGTTGATCACCAGCTGGTTTAAATTTTGATACTAATTTAAATTTATCCATATTAATCACCTGTTTTTTTCATCTAGATTTTACCATATTTCCTTATAAAAGCCAAAAAAAGAGAAATCACTTTCTCTTATACTATACTGGTCCGGCATATGTACTACCAGTAAACATATGAATAATAACATCTATTATAAATAACAAAATAATTATATAGGTTAAACTTTGTACTGCTTTTTTCTTTGAATCTTTAAGTTTATCAATTAAAGGAATAATTAAATAGACTCCTAATAAACCAATTAAACCAAATTTTAGACCGGGAACTAGGGCAATACGTCCTTGGAAATTCATAAAGTCATCGCTATATAACCATAATTTTTTCCAATCAGTTTTGAACAAATCACAAATATAAGTTGTGGTAAGTTCTACTAAGACAGCAGTTATCGTAATATATATGAATATTAATAGAGGTCGAATATTTATTTTCATTATTTTTACTGGTTTCTTTTTTAAGCGATAGAACAACCAGTAAATAATCATTCCTCCAAAGCCATAAACAGGTAACCATGGTCCATATAAGAACCCTCTATTTACAAAAATGTGGTCATCATATAGGAATAGTACTACTTCATATATCCAGCCAATAAAGGCAAAACAGATGAAATAAATCATAACTCCTCTAATACGTTCTAAAACACTTTTCACTCTATCACTCCCTATATTAATAATTATACCATATTTTTTCAAATAAAAAACGAGCTAAGCTCGCTTTTTTTATCTGTTACTCCAGCTAGAAGGGATAGATACATATGAAGATGGCGCTATTGTACTATTAACATATTGTCCCCAAGTACATCCTCCTCCAGCATGCCAATCACATGAAGTTAATTCTAAGTGTAAGTGTGGTCCAGTTGAATAACCAGTTGATCCCATATTACCAATCATAGTCAAATGAGATATGTTTTGACCAACAGAGATAGAGGCAAAACTACTTAAGTGAGCATAAGTTGAGTAAATGAATCTACCACCAACATTATGCCTTATTTTAACAACTAAGGCCCCATAAACATCATAGTATTTAGCAAATACTTGTCCACTAGCAATTGGATAAATAGGGATGGTTTTATTAGAACTAGATAAGTCTACTCCCATATGAGCTCCACCATATCCTTGAGTTAAATACCCATATTCCATTGGTCGATAGAAACCATTAGTAGATGGTACAGAACCACCTCCGCCGCCTCCACCGCCGGTATTCCTTTGAATAATTCGGTATTGACAAGCATTGATATCTTCATTACGACCACAACCTAGTGATTTATAGTATCTAACATTGGCTTGTGCAGCCTTAATTTGTTCTTGAACTCCAGGCATTGTCTCTCTAATAGCAGCACTTTCAGCATTAATTCTAGCTTTTTGAGTCTCTAAATCCTTTTGTAATTTAGCTAATTCCTTTTTCTTAGCATCCAAGGCTACTTTCTTTTCTTTATTTACTTTGATCAATTCTTTTAATTCTTTCATGATTTGATCATTGTACTCGGTAAGTTGTTCAACAACAGACATTCTATAGATCATATCAGTTATATCTTTAGCTCCAAAGGCATACTCTAAATAGACATTTTCACCACCTGAAACTTGATAATACTCCATGATCTTTTTACTTTCTTCGTTTTTCTTTTTTATTTCTTCATTACTTTGATCAATTTCTTCTTGTAATTTCTTCATATCTTGAGTTGCTTGAGCTATTTGACCTTCAATAGAAGATATTTTCTTCTTTATTTCAGCTACTTCAGCATCATTCTTAGCAATCGCATTCTTCTTAGACTGTAATACACTGGCATAAGCTGCGACTTCGCTTTCAAATTCAGCTAAAGTCTTAGCACTAGCATTTAAAGGATTAATAAAGATTGTACCAACTAATACTAGTGTTAATACTACACCTATAAACTTTTTCATATTACACCTTCAAATACTTTCTTACTGCCCTAGCACTACCAATCATACCAACAATGATACCAATTACTAGTACTATTAAGGAAAAAGTATATATAAATGGTTCTGGTTTGATTAATCTAATTAATTCTGAATATAGATGACCATCAAAATGATCATAGAATGAGATATAGCCGAAGGTTGTGAATAGTATTGGGATAATAGAACCCAAAAGTCCTAAAACCATACCTTCAATAATAAATGGTGTCTTAATCGTAAAGTTACTGGCACCTACTAAACGCATAATAGATATTTCTCTTTTACGAGAGAAAATAGTTAGTTTAATAGTATTAACAATTAAGAAGATAGTTACTAATACTAGAGCAATAACTGCTCCATAGGCAACCTTTTCGACAGACTCAAAGGTCTTAACCATTTTCTCAACCATGCCTTCACCATATCTAACTAAATCTATCTTATCCATATTTTCAATAGTTTCAGCAGTTTTTCCTATTTTTTTAACATCTTTAACTTTAACTTGGAAAGCACTCTTCAAAGGGCTTTCTTCATCTTTCCATTGGGAAAGAATTGTCTTGAAAGTTTCTGATTCTTTTTGCATGTCTTCTTTAATTACTGCTTTATCTTTAAAGACATAACTAGCAACATTCTTGTTACTATCAATATCTTTCTTCAACTTTTCTACTTCTTCAGTAGTAGCATCTTTACTAACAAAGGCTACTATAGTCATATCTTTTTCAATTAATTTAGTAAAGTTTTCTACATTAAAGGACGCAACAATCGCAATAGCGACAATGATTAAAGTAATAGTAATACATGAGATAGACGCTAAAGAAAGAGAAAAATTTCTAAATACACTTTTAAAAGCATCTTGGATACTTCTTATCAACACTCTAAATAGCTTCATCGTAATATATTCCTTTCTCTTTATTTTTAACGATACGTCCTTCTTTTAGTACTATTACCTGTTTCTTCATTTTATTAACAATATCTTTATCATGAGTAACCATTAAAATAGTAGTTCCTCTAGTCTTGTTGATATTATCTAATACTTTCATAATTTCCATACTTTTCTCAGGATCTAAGTTACCAGTAGGCTCATCGCATAAAAGAAGTTTAGGATCATTAACAATAGCTCTAGCAATCGCTACTCTTTGTTGTTCCCCTCCTGATAATTGATCAGGATAATTATGAACTTTATCCTTTAATCCAACTACTTCTAGAGCTTTTAGAACTTTTATCCGACGTTCACTTTTCTTAGCTCCGATAACATCCATTGCAAAAGCAACATTTTCATAAATGGTAAGCTTCGGTAGTAGACGATAATCCTGGAAAACTATTCCTAGTTTACGACGTAGTTTATATACTTTACTATTTCTTAATTTAGCAACATTTAAACCACCAACAGCTATTTGTCCTTTAGTTGGTTTTTCTTCTCGATATAGCATCTTAATAAGGGTAGATTTACCCGATCCAGATCCACCAATGATGAAAACAAATGATCCCTTCTTAATTGAAAGATTAAGATCATAGATAGCTGTTACTCCATTCTTATATTGTTTAGTGACATTTTTTAGTCTAATTAAGTCCACAAAATCACCACCTTAGCATATTTAAGTATAACATAGTTTAGAGAACAAAAAAAGGTTCCTACACAATTTGACTGTCTATTTGTGTCTAATAAAAAACAAGTCTATTGACTTGTATTTTTCTCTTCTATCTATGTAAGTAATATATTAGGGATAGAGGTAGTATATATTCTCCTATTAGTTCTTCTACATATCCTCCAAAACCTTTTTTAAACTTATATACTCCATACTCTTTATCATCTTCAGTTAGATTTCCACTTATACCATAGAAGTTATGTTTCTTAAAACCATTATCTCTTCCATATTTAATCATTTCCCATTGGGTTAAATAAGCTCCACAGTATTTCATATATTTATCATCATTACCACCATATAAATATACTACTTCATCACCATAGGTTATAAAGATATCAGCCGCTAAAACTATTTTTTTACCTTTTTCCTTTTTCAATTCCTTTAATTCATCTATTTCTTTATTAATTTTACCTATTTGGTCTTCTAAAGTAGCTGTATTCTTTTTAGTAGTCTTTAACTTTTCTGATAGTTCTTTCTTTTCTTTTTCTTTAGTACCTAAAGTTTTATCGATATCTAGTTCTACCACTACAAACTTAGCTAAATCCTTAGGTACTAGTTCATTATATAGCTTCTTAAAATAGTCTAAATTTCTGGTAGAGAAACCTTTTCTATCTCCTGTTGAATCTAAGACTTCTTTAAACAAGTTAATTTCATCATAACCTATTTCCCTAAAGATTAAATCATTCTTAATTGCTCTTGTAATATCTCTTCTAGTATTACCTTTCATCTCTTTTAGAATCTCATCATCAGATTTATTCTTATCTAAATCTAAAGAAAAGGACCAACTAATTTGTTCTGGATGAGCACTTTTCTTAAAGCCTAATTTCTTTAAATTAATTATTGCTTCTTCGTTGTTTACTCCTCCTTCAACAACATTACCATCAATATTTCTTTCTACTCTAATATAGTAAGGATCTATTCTTAAGACATATCCTTTTCTTTTTCTTATATACTTCTTTAAGTTTTCAACAAAGAAAGTTAATAATTCCTTGTTTTTATAATCAACCAGTATTCCTCTAGGAGCATAGAACTCATAACCAAACCTTCTTTTTCTACTGCATAGAAGAGTAGCGGCCTCTATTCTATCTTTTTCTTTTACTCCGACATAAGTACTTTGCCAGTTATTTATCTCTTTCATATGAGCAAACTCTGGTAACTGCATAAAATTCTTTAGTGGGCTTTTATCTAAAAACTTTCTAAAATCTTTCTCATTTAATTCAACGAACTCCATTATTTACCCCCTTCTACTTGATAAGCATCACTCGCTAAAAAGAAAGCATCCTTATCAATCATTTTAATACCTTCAGTTACTACATAGTATTCTCTAGTAGGAATTACAGTTAATAAAACTTCCCCTTTTCTATTCTTAAAGCCACCTTTAACATCAAAGACTGTAACTGAATGGTGCAATTCTTCCATAATGAATTCTTTTACTTCTTTTTCTTTATTAGTAATAATATAGAAAGCTTTATTAGCAGATATTCCTAATAGAACTTTATCAACCATTAAGCTATTAATATAAATTACTATTAGTGAATACATCATCATTGTCCAGCCAAAGAAGAATCCTCCTAAAAAGACAATAATTGAATTGATTATTAAACTTGATGTACTAATTGATACTTTAAAATACTTATGGAATATTTGACTAAGAATAGGTAATCCTCCTTGAGAATAACCGCTTTTATACATTACTCCATGACAAATACCGGTTAATACACCAACAAAGATAGCAACAACAATTAAATCGTTTGAAGTAATAGTTATATACTTAGATAAGGGTGCGGTAAGTTCTACAAAAAGCGGATATACGAAAGTAGCTACCACTACTCCTTTTGTTACTTCTTTACCTAAATACATTAAGCTTAATATCATCATACTGACACAAATAAAGAAGACTGTTATAGCAGGATCCCAATGATAGATATAACGAGTTATAACAGCGACACCATTAGCTCCACCAATAACTAAATTAGATGGTATAATAAGTAAATTATAGACTACTGCTGATACAAAAAGTGCTGTTAATAACATCGCATATCTTTTTAATTTATTATGCTCATTTATCTTTTTTGCTATTTCTTCTGTATCTATTTTTTTGAATTTAAACATTCTATTCGCCTCCAAATACTTCATAGGAGTCAGTTACGACAAAGAAGGCATCTTTATCGATTTCGTTGATTCCAGCTTTTAATTTGTAATAGTCTTTAGTTGGTAATACGCAAAGTAATACTTTTTGTTTTCTTTCTTTAAATCCCCCTTTAGCATTAAAGACCGTTACCCCATGATTTAAATACTTTAAGATAAATTCCTTCATTTCTTCATCTTTAGTAGTTACAATATAGAAGGCTTTGGAATCAGATATTCCTAAAATGACTCTGTCTGTCATATAGCTAATTATGTATAGCGCTACTAAGGCATACATCATGATAGTTGGTCCAAAAAGGAATCCAGACATAAGCGCAATTAAACCATCAATTATAAGGGTACTAGTCCCAAATCCCATATGCAAATACTTATACATCATTTGATTAATAATATCTGTTCCCCCAGTTGTATAACCAGCTTTGAAAATAATTCCAGCACCAGCACCAAAGATAACTCCACCAAAAATTGCCTGTAATATTAAGTGCGATAAATCAATACTAATATAAACAGAGATATTAGCAGTTAATTTAATGAAAAGGGGCAAGATTAAAGACCCTAAAACAGAGTTTTTAGTTTTACTAAATCCTAAAGTAAAATAACTAATTACTAGTAGTATTATATTAACAAGTAAAATCGTTACTGAATTATCCCAACCAAAAATTCGTCTTAAAATAATAGCGATTCCACCTACTCCTCCAGGTGCTAAATTATTGGGTGATAAAAACAAGTTGAAGGCTACCGCTATTAAAAAGCAACCAATACAAAGTTCAATAAATCTCTTTATCCGGGATTTAGCATTGATACTTTTTAATAATTGATCATATTTTTCTTTATCAAATAACATTTATCTTTTCCCTCCCTTCAAGGTACTTAAGATAAATTCATCTATTTCTCCATCTAACACTTTATTAACATTACTTGTCTCTAAATTAGTTCGATGATCTTTAATCATTGAATAGGGATGAAGAACATAACTCCTTATTTGTGAACCAAAGTTAATATCCTGTTCTTCTCCTTTAATATCGTGCATTTCATTTTCTTGTTTTTCTTTTTCTAAAAGCATAAGCTTATTCTTTAATACTTTTAAGGCTTGTTCTTTATTTTGTAGTTGACTACGTTCATTTTGACAAGTAACTACTATTTTAGTAGGTAGATGTGTTATTCTAACTGCCGAATCAGTTGTATTTACTCCTTGACCACCAGCACCAGTTGAACGATAGACATCTATTTTTAAATCTTTATCATCAATAACAATATCTAAATCTTTATCAATATCAGGAGTAACATCTACTGAAGCAAAAGATGTATGTCTTCTATTGTTAGAATCAAATGGTGACAAACGTACTAATCTATGAACTCCTTTTTCGTTCTTTAATAAGCCATAAGCATTTTGTCCTTTAACGATGAAAGATACGTTTTTAATACCTGCTGTATCTCCTTCTTGATAATCTAATACTTCTACTTTATATCCTTTTTTTTCACACCATCTACTATACATCCGGTAAAGCATTAAGGCCCAATCACAGCTTTCTGTTCCTCCTGCCCCTGGATGAATATCAACAATGCAATTATCATGATCATATTCACCATCTAAAAGTAAATTCATTTCTAATTCATCATATAGTTTCTGATAGTCTTCTAAATGACTTTCTATTTCTTCTAGTATTTCATTATCATCTAAATCTAACATCTCCGTACTATCAATAACATTTTCTTTTAAATGGTCTATATCTTCAGTAATCTTTTTTAAACTACTTATTTCAGCAATTGTCTTTTCAGCTTTTTCTTTATCATTCCAGAAATCAGTTCTATTCATTTCTTCTTCAAGCTTACTTATTTTTTCTTTTTTACTATCGATGTCAAAGTGACCTCCATAAATCTTCAGTTTTCTTAAGTACTTCATTTAATTCTTTTTTTAATTCACTTTTCTCCATAAAGCACCTACTTTCTATATTATTATACACAAAAAATATCTAACTAACAATTAACAATCTAAATATTTATCTTTATTTTACTACATTTAGCGTAATAAAAAAATGATTATATAATCACTTTTTTCTCTTTTTCTTCTTTTCTTCTACATCTTTAGATATATACCACATAAATAATGATCCTACAAAGTTACCAATTATAGCCAAAACAATTGACCAATCGAAGGTTCTGGCAACACCTAAAGTTATTATATTCGCAATACAGTGCTGGAAACCACAGAAAATGAATAGAGGTATACCAAATATTATTCCTAGAGGTGTTCCTTTGCGATACATCGCTACAGCTATATACATGATAGTTCCACATAAAAAAGCTTTTATAAAGAAAGCTAAGGAAAAATCCCAACTAGCTACTTTAGCAATAGCTGCTTTATAAACTTCCGGATCAGTTATGGAGTATAAAAGTCCAAATAGATAACCAGCTACTAAGTTTATTAATAGAATTATAACTAGATCTAATACTTTTATTTTATCCGCAAATAAGAAACCACATTTACCAGTAAATAAATTCTGTCCTAGATAACAAACACCTAAAAGACCTAAGGCAAAGATAACTGGTCCGATAGGATTACCTAGTTTTAATAAGGCATAATTACCTAATGATATTAAAAAGGCTGCACCAATACTTTTATTTACTAGTTCTACTTTTTTACTCATATAACCACTTCCTAATAATATTTTATCTTAATTTGACTCTTTTCGCAAAGAAAAAGTATCGTTATCGATACTTATTTTTTTACCTTAACATTACTTATATGATTTAGCACATCTAATACTTCTTCATTCTTAATAGCTTCTTTGGCAGCTTTTTCATTATCTTCAGCACCATAAACTGATAAAACTAAAGTATAGTCTTTATTTCCTTCAATTGGGAAGATAACGTTATAACACATATAACCAGAATAGAAGTATTGAATACCTTCCATATCACTATAAGTTACTTCTTTAAAGTCATCATAATCATTTCTTCTCTTCTCTTTTAGTTTATTAAAATCACCATCAAAGAAATAACCAAATGAATCATCAAACTCAATACTTATTTTGAAGTCTTTTCCAATTAATACTCCTTGTTCTCTAGTATTTCTTAAGTCCTTAGGGTTTTTAGAAATCTTATAATTACCATCCTCTTTTACAGAGAAAACCAAACTTCCTTTAGTATCATTAAATTTTAAATCTTCTCTTTTAGCAGCACAACCTACTAAAGTTAAAACTGCAACCACTAATAATAATGAACTTAATATTTTTATTCCTTTTCTCATCCTTTTCTCCTTTCAATTTTAGTATATACCGATAGAAAGATATTTGCAATAAAGTTTATTTCTTCGTTATAATAGTACTAGGAAGTGATTATATGACTAAACCTAAAAGTTATGATGTTACTCCTAAGAAAGATCCGAAAGAAGATAGGATAATAAAAGTTCCTAAAGTTAAAACTCGTAAACAAGTAAAAACAGCTAGATCAGCAGAGTTTTCTTATTATGATAAAGCTACTAGGAAAGAAGAACTTAAACTAAAGAAAAAGCTAAAGGAATATACTTATCGTGATGAATAAAAACACAACTTAATAGTTGTGCTTTTTATTTAAACTTTTTTCGATCCCAAATTTCTATGCCAGCTTCTTCTGCTTCTTTAATTACTTCTTCAGATACTTCCTTATTGGTAATTATTAATGCTTTAGAAGCATATTCTTCTTTCATATCCCTTAATGTTTCTTTTATTTCTTTGGAACCTATTTCCTTATTTAAGAAAGTCTGAATAGTATATCTTTCTTTACCTTTTTTAGCTATTAAATCATTATTATTTTTTGGTTCCTCATCACTAAGACGAGCATCCTCAATAGAAATATCAGTAAAACCATTTTCATCTAATAGTTTTACTATATAGTTTCTAAATTCTCTTTCATCCATAAATTGGTCAATTATTTTTATATCTTCCATTCTCTCGCCCCATTCTTACTATATAGTATTTTTCTTTTTATTATAAAAATCTTCAATTACTTCGACGATAGCCAATGTGGTGTCTTTCTTTATTCCACCAACCTTAGTTTTCTTGTTAATAGCCCTTAAGAAACTAATTAATTCATATCGTATCCCTTCGCCTTCTAATTGGTAGAAATATCTTCTGTTTTTGGCAGGATCTTCATACCTTACCTCAAAGTAATCTATTTTCCACCATGGTGCTGGAACATAGATATACCCTTTTGTACCTGATATTATCAATTCCCCTTCTGACTTTACTCCCTTTCCTACTTTGATTGTTGCTGTTGCATCTTTATAATCAAAGCTTATCTTTGTGAACAAATCAAAATTCTTATTCTTATCACTCAATAAAGATGTAATATGTTTTTCTTTATACTTAGTTCCTAGCAATTGAAATACTGGTAGCATAGCAGTTGGTCCCCAAGCACAGATACTATTTTGATAATTAGTTATCTTCTTTTCTCCTAATTCTTCTAATTGTCTTAAACTGGTACATGTTGCATCAACCGAAACTATTTTCCCTACTACCCCTGTTTTAGCAAGTAGCATCAAGCGCATATATGCATTAGCATAATTGGTTTTAATAGCTTCCATTAAAACAACACCTTTTTTATCAGCCAGAGCTAACAATTTCTTACATTCCTCTTTTTTCAAAGTTATTGGTGATTCACATAATACATGTTTCTTTTTTTCAATAGCTTTCTTTATTATTTCGTAATGCTTATCAGGATTAGTTGCAATATAAATAGCGTCAACACTATCTAATAATTTATCATAATCATCTTCTACTGTTAGATTGTATTCTTTTAGCATGTGTTTAGGTATTTTATCTTCAGAGTTGATTTTAGTTATTTCTAACCCATTTACATATTTTGATTCGTTTAAGTGTTTTTGAATAAAGTTAAATGAACCTACTATTCCTAGATTAAGAGATCTATTTTTACTCCTAATCTCAGTGCTGGAAACACCTTCGGTCCTATCTAAATATATTACCTCACAATACTCCTTTAAATAATCAAATTTGCCTACCCAGTCTGATCCAACAGTAAATATATCTATACCATAGTTACAAATATCATCTATTTTTTGGCCCTCATATTCTTCAATTATTATCTCATCAGCTAAACCAGTGCTTTTTACTGCTTGTACTCTTTCAATTAGGGATTGCTGAACGTTTATCTTGCCTCTTCTCTTGTCAAAATCATCTGATGTTACCCCAACTATTAAATAATCTCCTAACTCTTTAGCTCTTTCTAAAAGCCTGATGTGACCATAATGAAGCAGGTCATATGTACCATAAGTTATTACTTTTTTCATAATAATTCACTTCCTAGATTAATCCTTTTTTTTGTAAATCTTTGAAGGCCTCTATTAATTTATCATAGTCTTCATTAGTTAGATCCCCTATATGCCCAACTCTGAATACCTTATCTTTTAATTCACCACCATTTGGACATATCCAAATACCATAATTATCTTTTAGTTCTAAAAATATATCATTGGCACTAGCATTTAATGGTGAAAGTGCTGTAATGGCATTAGATGGTGAATTAGTTACATATTCAAATGGTAAATCCTTGATACTTTCTCGGAAATATTTCGCTAGAGCTGATATTCTCTTTACTTCTGATGCAGTTCCACCAGCATTATCAATTTGTTTTAATCTAGCGTTTATTTGTCTTAATATGCTTACTGCTGGAGTAAAAGGTGTCTGTCCCCTTTTAGCATTTTCTAAGGCCTCTTTTAAGTTTAAATATAGGCACTTAGGGTTATTCTGATATACCCTTTCCACAGCTTTCTCAGATAACGTTATAATGGATATTCCTGGAGGACAAGCCAAGGCTTTCTGAGATCCAGTTATAACCACATCTATTCCATCATCTTTCATACTTAATTCATCCGCTAAAAATGAACTGATAGCATCTACTATTAAAAACAAACTGTTTCTTTTACAAAAATCATGAATTAATTTTAAATCATAGTGAACACCAGTCGTGGTTTCATGAACGTTTACAATAAAGGTACTATAATCGCTAGGATTATATTTATTTAATATTTCTTCGGTTAATGGTTGTCCTACATCTAGAATTATTTGATCACAAGGAACTTCATATAGTTCACAAAGCTCAACAAATCTATGTCCAAAACCACCACCATTTACAATTAAAGCTTTATCTTCTTTAGTTAATAAATTCATAATAGTTGCTTCCATGGAAGCTGTCCCTGATCCAGTTATAAATGCTACTTTGCTTTCTTCAGTAGCATCCATAAATTTTTTAATTAGTTTTTCATTTTCAAGCATCAAATTAGAAAACTCTTGCGTTCTAAAATATGGTACTTGTTCGCCACCAATTCTTCTTATTTCTTTGCTAGATTGTACTGGCCCAATTGTAAAGTTAATCATTTTATCATCTCTTTCTCTTTGTTTTTTGATTACACAAGTTATTCATTTTGTCCTCGTATTCGCTATTTATTGTTCTAAATACTTCCTTACCTTTTTTCCAATCGTTAATTAGCTCTACTAAGCATTGTTCAATCCCTGGTAAAGGTTTTTTGTAGTCAATATCCCCACAATATTCTTTTGTTTTATCATTTTTAAATCGACGATTCCATAAGCGGTCATATTTAGTGTTATAACCACCCTCAAACAACATTTCAATCTCATCTAAATTTTCTTCATAATAGATTTCTGGTTCAATATTTAATTCGCGATTTAATACTTCTTTATATTTATCCAATATGTCTTGCCATGTAGTATATTCCTCTGTGACAATATTTATCTTTTGCCCTAATGATTTTTCATTATTAATAATATTATATATACCTAATGCTACATCTTTACCATATGTTAATGTTGTATACTTATCTAAAATTTCTTTTCGTAATATTAATGGCCTATTGTTTAATAATCTATATAACCATTCTTCTTTCTCATAGATTCCTAGTTGTAACCGTCTATTACTATATGTAATATATGGTCTTATAATAGTCCAATTATTATATGGAGAATTTGTTAGGATATCCTCTTCTCGAGCCTTTCTTAATGCATATCTATTTGTTTTTAAAAACTCCGTGTCATTAGTTGTTTCTAACAGTCTAGGGGTGCTTTCATCTATTAATTCAGCGTTGCTGAAAACCCGGCAAGAGCTTAAGAACAAATAGTGATCAGCAGCATTAAGAAGTGCAGTATGATAATTCTCAAATTCATCTAAATTATAGTTCATGAAATCAACAATTACATCATACTTTTTTGAACATACCTGCTGAATGAAAGCTTCTTCTCTAGCATTTCCAATTATATATTTTATATTTTTATAATCATTATGGTTGCTTTGCCGTGTAGTCACAAAGACACTATATTTATCATCATGTGACAATATCTCTACTAAAGATGTTCCCATGGCACCGGTGCCACCCAATATTAAAATACTTTTTTCTTGCATATTAATCCTCTTTTAACAAATCTTTTATACTTTCTTCCATATATCTATACACTGATAGACAAAATTCTCCATCAGTTTTCATATCCGTAAAAACTTCATAGAATATTGGCTCCTTACTATCAGAAGAAATGAATTCTTTAATATTCTTATCAAATGATTCTTTATCGTTGGCGGTTAAATATTTATATCCTGATGAAATTGCCCATTCTTTGGCAGTCCTGTTATGCGCCGCTCCAATATGCAAGTCAATGGTTGGGATGCTATTAGAATCAGGTTGAATATGAAATTCGGCTCCACCACCATTATTAATCATTAATACTCTAATATTCTTCTTCCTGTGCTTTATCGATAACGCATTCATACCATAGAAGAAGCTTAAATCTCCTATCATAATAAAGGCTAAATTATCAGTTGCATATGCTTGTCCCATAAAAGTAGGCAAGCACCCATCTATTCCAAACGCATTAACATTGCTAAATACTTTTATCGATTCATCTAAATTGAAAAATTGCATCTGTCTAGTAGCATTCAATATGCTCAAATGCAGTAGTGAATCATGTGGTATTATTTTAGAAAATTCTTTAGCAACATAAAAATTAGTAAATGGCATTTCTGGTAGTTTTATACTTTCAGATATATTTTTCCATTTCTCAAAGTATTTTTTATCTGGCTTATACTTATTCTCAAAATTTTTATTAAACATATCTAAAAATTCATTTATACTACATTCAAATATTGTATCTAACGCTTTAAAACAATCCCTAATTTTACCATCAGGTGTAATATACCAATGTTTGATATTCTTCCCCCGTAATACTTCCTTTATTCTTTCTTGCATGTTATTTCCATATGATATTACTATCTCAGGTAATAAAACGTTTATAGTCTTAGAATTCAAAGCTTTAATAATGGGACCTGCAAGAATATTATGCTCACTTTTAAAATTTGATAAATTATCTGTCAGTATAGGGCAGTCCATAATTTCGGCAAATTTACGTAATTTTTCTTTTTCTTTATCTGTTAAAAGGGAATCTTGTCCTAGAATAAAGAGTACTTTTTTTGTTTTAAGAAGTTCTTCTACTTTATTTAACCAAACCATATTATTTGTAGAAACATAATTAATTTTTTTCATTCCCTTTTCAGACATTTTATTACTATCATCATTAAACAAGCTATTCATATCGCCAGCTAATGGAACATTAATATGTACTGGTCCTACACCATGCCTTGTCATTTCTATAAAAGCTTCATTAATAAGTCTATTACAATACCAAACATCTTCTTCGTCTTTAATAATCGGTAATGTTACACTTTTTTTAGTAATAGATTCAAAAATAGATTCCTGATCAATTTTTTGGGTCTCCAATTGATTATACATATAAGGATGTCTATCAAAAGTTAAAACGACTAAAGGCACTTTAGAATAATATGCTTCTGTAACACCAGAAACATAATTAGAAGCAGCCGTACCACTTGTACAGGCAATAGCAACTGGTTCTTTAGCCTCCTCACTCAACCCCATCCCAAAGAAGGCAGCGTTTCTTTCATCAATTACTGAAAAGCATTCGAAGTCAGGATCAGTTTCAACATTTGAAACAAACGGCACATTTCTACAGCCAGATGATAGGACTAACTTTTTAATTCCATATTTTTTTAATAATTCGATTAGTATTTTATTACTAAGATATTTATTATTCATATTACTCACCTATTACCTTTTTTAATTGTTTTTGTAAAAACTTAATACTCTTTTCTTTTTCTGATTTAATATTGTTGTGAACAGCATCATAGTCTATCTCTTCTTTAAATCTTTCTTTCCCTGTGACTAATAATCTATCTCGGAGACCCATAATATTTAATAATTCTTCAATTTTAGTGTCGCATTGTTCTCGAGAAAAAATAACAAAGTCCTTTCTAAATTGAACACAGAATATCATTCCATGATATGAATTAGTTACTACATATTCAGCATTTTTTACTAGATTTAGGAATTCCTCAACACCAGCATCATATCTCATTTCATGTTTATCTTTATTAGTTGCTTTCAAACTTATTTCAATGACTTTGCAGTGAAGTTTATTGGCAATCATATCGGCATAATCTTCCATAATTTGGTTACCACGTCTTGTATATAATAAAACGTATTTTTCTTTAGGAACCTCCTTAGTTGTTATCTTTTCGTAATCATCAGCCTCTAACAATAGAGTTGGATCAATAACCCTTTCTACATCGACTACTGTACGTTCTTTAATATAATCAACCATTTCACTTTCACGGATTCCAATTGCTTTAAAATTAGTTAATCTTTGATCCAACAGCTTATAAGTTTCTTCCGTAAAATGAGAATCTCCAAAACTAGCAGCATAAGAAAAGGTATAATTTTCCTTCATGCACTTTTTGTTGGCATAAAAAACATCATCTATACCAAATTCATCAACGCAAAAGATGGTATCAGCGCCGCATACAAATTTTTTTATGTTTTCTTCTTCTACAATACTGTCAAAGTTTTCTGAAACATACATTTTTTTAGTTCGATCAAATTGTGTGTTATAAAAATCTTCAAACTTTTTATAATTCTCTCTTATAGCTGGCATTGTTAATTCACAGTTCTTTCTGGCCGTTGCATCCTTATCCCACATGTTTTTATAAGGATTTAAGGGATCGCTCTCTCTGTGGGCGTCTGGACAATAATCAACTAGTTTTGCATGCAGTTTGTCTCCACCTATTTTCTCAATAGTTTCTTTCAACGCCCATGATTGTAGGGCAGAACCATAATTTGTAAAATTGCATCTAATGTTGTAACTCACAACACCAACGTTTTTCATAATATCACCATCTATATTATAGCATATTTCCAGGCCACATGAAAGGTAGAAAAAAGAGCCTATAATTGATATTATAGCCTCCTTTTAGTTCTACATTGGCTTTAAACTTTATTCTCGCTTTCTTTTTCTTTATCGAATACTAATTTTTTAGGACAATGGTTATGCCTTTTTTCCTCAGGCGGCAATTCCATATAATCCCCAAAGTAAATTCTTAGCAACTTATCACATTCTTTGGGCACATAAACATAAGTGTCTTCAAACTTGGTTTTTACTACTGGAAACACATCGTTAACAGAATATATACTTGTTAGTTTATATACTGTATTTAGTGATGCGATTGTGTTAGTTTTTTTATTTGCAAGTGCAACTTTATAACCTTTTTTGAAAAAGAACCCAGAATCCAAATGTAGTAGTTTTAATAAATAATGAATTATATAGCATCCGGCCACTACTATTTTTGCTTTAATTCCTCCAAAACTTAAAACCGGATTTTTAACTGCCGCTAAAACCCCTAATTTATATATATACCACGATTTTAGTAATTTCTTATTTCTTATTTTTTCATTATCGTCAACATATACCATTGGAACAATATCAATAAATATACCTATCTCTACTCCTGAATTTGCTGTAGCATGTTCAACAAAGATAGTATCCTTTTTGCACATTTTAGTAAAAGATAGAGGATAATTTTTAAAGCTAGTTTCATTAACAAAGTAATATTTATCTGGCATTTCCTCTTGCATACATTTGACAAATTTACTTACATCTTTTTCTAGGAATCTTAAATCAATGTCATCATCCCAAGGAATAAAGCCCTTGTGTCTCATAGCTCCTATACCTGTTCCATCTAAGGCAAAGTATTTAATATCATATTTTTCACACACTTTATTAATATCTTTCAACATTTCTAGTTCTACCTTTTGTAGCATTTTCAATGTTTTTTCATCATATGTTCCAAAATTTTTCATTTAAGTACTCCTTTTTTAACCAATTAAATTATACCGAAGATTAATAAATATAGCAATTGTATTTAGCCAAAAATAAAACACAACTTATAGCTGTGTTTTTTATTAAATATAAACTCCTTCTTGTCTCTTACGACCATTTTTACTTGGTACTTTTTCGTATTTATCATCAATAATAGCTTTCCTAGCTTTTAAACTCTTTTTAACATCAATTATTCTTTGATTAGTAGATCCCCTAAAAAGACAATTATAACTCTTTTTAGAAAGTTCGAATTTTCCATCTACTAAAACATCAACTTCATTTAGGAAGTCCATTATTTCTTTTTTAGTCTTTCCTAAAGAAAGTAATTGTTCAAAAGTAAAACCTGAATATGACCAAATATTATAACCTAAGCTTTTGGCATATTTAGCTATTTCAGCACACTGTTTAGGTTGCATAAAAGGTTCTCCACCTGAAAAGGTAAGTCCATCTTGCCCTTCCAAACCATCTATTATTTCTTTTACTTCACTGATAGGTACTTCAGCCCCACCAGCAAAATCCCAAGTCTCAGGATTATGGCAGCCTAAACAATGATGAGGACACCCCTGTGTCCAGATAACTGTCCGAATGCCCTCACCATCTACTATCGAATCACTTTGTAAATATGCCGCTAGTCTAATAGTCATTATTTTTCACACTTTGCATTAGCGATTAATTCTTTAACACCAGTATGTTTAACACGGTCATGTTCTTCAGTTCTCTTAGCATTATTGAAACGTGATACATCGCCTGATAAATATCCTGTTACTCTTCTTATTCTTTCGAATTTTACTCCTTCACCTACTGTTTTTTTCATAATTATATCTCCTTTCTTACCTCATTAACATTTACAATTTATATCTTGAAGATGTTCCATTGGAACTCCTTCTGATTCTCTTCTTCCACATAGAGGGCATACATCATTAATTACCCCAACGTATCCACAAACTGGATCTCTATCTACTGGATGGTTAATAGCTCCATAACCAATTTCTAATTCTTTCATTAACCTAATAACACTTTCAAATGCTTCTACATTATTAGCAGTATCTCCATCTAATTCAATATAAGAGATATGTCCAGCATTAGTTAAAGCATGATATGGTGCCTCAAGTGTAAGTTTATCTTTAATACTTATGTTGTAATAAACTGGCACATGGAATGAATTAGTGTAATATGTCTTATCAGTTATACCTTTTATCTTTCCATAAATGGCTTTATCCATACTAACAAATCTTCCAGATAATCCCTCAGCTGGGGTTGCTAGTAGGGTAAAGTTTAGATTATATTCTTTAGCAAACTTATCACAAGTCTTACGCATGAAACCAATTATTTCTAATCCTAACTTTTGAGCTTCTTTACTTTCACCATGATGTTTACCAATTAGAGCTTTAAGAGTCTCAGCCAAACCAATGAACCCAATTGATAAAGTTCCATGTTTTAGAATCTTTCTCATTCTATCTCCTGGTTCTAGTTTATCACCATTAGTCCAAACTCCTTGTCCAATTAAGAATGGGAAATTATATGAGTGTTTACTACATTGTATTTCAAATCTTTCTAATAATTGATCACGAACTAATTCTAACATTTCTTCTAGTTCTTTATAGAAGCCTTTCATATCGGCTTTATCTCTTTCACCTAAGCAAATACCATGTTTAATAGCTATTCTTGGTAAATTGATTGATGTAAAAGATAAGTTTCCTCTTCCACCAGTTGTTTGATTATTAAGATCAGTTACATCAGCAATAACTCTAGTACGGCATCCCATATAACTAACTTCAGTTCTAAAATCGCCTTTCTTATAGAAGTCTAAATTATACTTAGAATCTAAGAAAGCGAAGTTAGGGAATAATCTCTTAGCTGATACTCGACATGCTAGTTTAAATAAATCATAGTTTGGATCTTCAGGATTGTAGTTAACTCCTTCTTTTACTTTAAAGATTGATACTGGGAAGATAGGAGTTTCTCCTTTTCCTAATCCTTCATCAGTCGCTAAAAGGAAATTTTCAGCTACCATTCTTCCTTCTGGAGAAGTATCAGTTCCAAAGTTAATTGATGAGAACGGAACTTGAGCTCCAGCACGAGAATGCATAGTATTTAAGTTGTGAACAAATCCTTCCATAGCTTGGAATGTTGTTCTATTAGTCTTAGCTAGTGTTTTTTCATAGGCTTTTTCAAAACCTCTTTTAACGATATCACTATCTTTATAGAATCTAGCAAACTTCTTTAAATCAACTGTAATACTATCTAGTTTATCTATTTCTTTAGCAACAGTATCCATATTAATATAATCTAACATTCCTTCATAATCTAAATAATCATAGATATGTTGTTTAAACTGTTTCTTGAATGTTTTTAATACTCCTGGTGCTAAATAGAAATCAAAGGCGGGAATACTTTGTCCACCATGTTGATCATTTTGATTAGATTGAATAGCAATAGCTGCTAATGCAGAATAACTCATAATATCTTGTGGTTCTCTTAAGTGTCCGTGACCAGTAGAAAAACCATTTTTAAATAAACGATCTAGTTCTATTTGCATACAGGTAGTAGTACCCATTCCTAAGAAATCCATATCATGAATATGAATAGCACCTGATTCATGGGCTTCAGTAAATTTGCTTTTCATTAAATATGTTTTTGCAAATTCTTTTGATACTGTTGAACCATATTGAAGCATTGTTCCCATAGCAGTATCACCATCAACATTGGCATTTTCTCTTTTGTTGTCATCTTCATTAGCACTCTTTAGTCCTAATCCTTCAATAGTCTTTAGGAACTTATGAAGCTTCTTTTTATCAGAGAACAATTCTCTTGATTGACTACGACGTTCACGATATTCAGAAAAGCATTCATAAACATCGTTGTAACCTTTTTTCTTTAAAGCTTCTTCAATCAAATCTTGAATTTGTTCAATCTTTACCTTGTCATTGTAGTTGGATTCTATTTCCTTGATGACTTCCTTATAGACTGTTTGAATATCTTTCTCTGTATAAACTTTTTCTAGTTCGTCACCATTAGTAACAGTGACATTATCAAATCCTTTTTTGATAGCTAAAGCAATCTTTGAACCATCAAAATCTACTTTTTTTCCGTTTCTTTTAACTACTGTTAAATTAGAAACTTCCACACCTTTTCCTTTCATAATTTTACCTCCACACTTGTACTTTAATACGAGTATAGCACCAGTAATTTTTGGTTGCAATAGGTTTTTTAAAAAAAATAAAAATTTGACATTTTTATTTTTCATAAATTTCGTTTTTTTCATTTTTTTGGAATTTTTCCAAATTGCTGTTTTACTATTATTCGTTGATATATAACGATTTGGTGGTGTTAGCGATTTTCCTTTTTTCTGAAAAATCTAATTTTGTTCGATTTACACTTTACCTTTTTTGCCATTTTTCAGAAAAATATATCTTAGGTTTTTCCATATGTTTTCTCCTTTGTTGTAGTGCTTGTTATTTAGAAAAATTGACATATTTTTTTAAATATAATATAATTATAGCCGTTATGTATTTGGGGGGATTTTTATGAAAAGATACTTACACTCATTGAGAGACCAATTTGTCGAAGCTACTGGAGTAAAAAATGTTGATCCTACTTCTTCTTTATTCATATCTGAATTTTCTGATTGGATAGAAAAAAGACAAAGAATAGGTAGTAATTATTTAGAGTTGTTGAGACATATGAGAGATGAAATTGAACCTGTTAATAGTGCTAAAACATTGGAAATTGGCAAGGGTAAATATGATAGTATTGTTAAAAGACTTCGTACTACTATTGTTACTCCTTATACTGAAGGGTTAGAACGTTTAAATGAAGATAGAGTTATTAAAGGTGATATTGCTCTTTTTGGTGATCGTCCAGTATTAATTAAGCACCTATCGGTAAGAGATTCAGAAGCAATACTTTTACCACGCGATACCGTTCTTATGACACAAAACCCTTATTCACCAGCTTATATTATGAATTGGACAAATATTCATAATAGTGGTAACAATGATATTATTGTTGGTATATATGGTAGTATTAACGATAAAGATCGTGGTGCTAAAGCTAAACAATTAGAAGCTTTTATTGAACGTCTTGACGAACCATTTGTTCAACAACAAATGTTAGTATATGATACTTATTGTTGGGCAGTTGCCAGTAAAAGAAGAGGAAAAAGGTTAATAAAAAGCAAACATTAAGGTTTGCTTTTTTTATGTATTAAGTTTTGTAAACACTTCTTTTAGTGATTTATTAATAACTATCTCGGCCATCGAGTCATATGGAGTTGGCATATCATTGATAATCACCAAGTGTTTTCCTTTAAAATATCCTAATAGACTACTCGCTGGTTGTACTGTAAGAGAAGTCCCTGCAACTATCATTAAATCAGCATCCATTATATAATGAACGGCTTCGTTATAAGAATCAGGTAACATTTCTCCATATAAGACCACATCTGGTCTTATCATTCCCCCACAGGAGCATTTAGGAATACTTTCACTTTTAAAAATATATTCTCCTGGATACTCTTTTCCACATTCAGTACAATAACACCTATTAGTTGTTCCATGAAGTTCTAAGACATTTTTTGATCCGGCTTTTTGATGAAGCCCGTCAATATTTTGGGTAATAACAGCCTTTAATTTTCCTTTATCTTCAAGTTCTTTTAAATACTTATGAATAACATTTGGCTGGGCATCTGAACAATTCATGTTATCTTTATAGTATTCATAGAACAATTTTGGTTCTTTAAACAAGCATTCATGACTTAACATATATTCTGGAAGAATACCTTTGTACTTTTCCTTATATAAACCATTCTTGCCTCTGAAATCTCTAATACCACTCTCAGTAGATACTCCTGCCCCACCAAAGAAGACAATATTATTAGAATCATCAATTAGTTTTTGTAATCTTTCAACATCAGACATTCTATCACATCCAATTTAATTATATCATTTTTTACAAAAAAACAGATACAAGTATCTGTTTATTATAATAATTCTTTAATCTTATCTTCCATTTCCTCTGGTTTATAAGTTGGTGAATATCTTTCGATGACATTGCCTTCTCTATTCTTGACTTTTAAATCATAAATAGACATATTTTCACCTTCTTTCATAATTATTATACCATACTATTAATCACTAGTATCTATATCTAAGGTTATTTCTATTTTATAATCTTTATATTTTTCTTTAACTTCATCATATATTTCTTTATATACTTCTTCTCTATTCTTTATTTTAAAATCAATAATTATGTCAAAGCTTATAGTCTTTTCTTTTTTATCAATATAGAAACCATGCATCTGTAGTATTCCTTTATGAGCAAAAACAAGCTTTGTAATCTCTTTTTTGGCCGCCATTCCCTCTTTATCTTTAGTATTAACTGAATAAACTCCTATAGTGTGTAATATTACCCCATACTTTTTAGCAATCATTTTAGTTATTCTTCTTGATAGTTTATCAATATCAGCAGCAGATAAAGTATCAGCAACCTCAATATGAATAGAACCTAGGTACCTATCTGGTCCATAATCATTTAGTATTAAATCATATGCTCCTTGTACGTCTTTTTCCTTATTAATATCCTTTTTAATAGCTTTAGCTAAATCGCTTTCTACTCTAAGACCTAACATATTATCAACAGATTCCTTTATTAGCTCTAAACCGGCCTTGATGATGAAGATTGCGACTAAGACACCAACATAAGCCTCTAAGCTTATATTAAAGGCCATATAGATTAAAGCTGATACTAAAACGGAAATAGATAGAATAGCATCATTAAAGGCGTCCGAACCACTCGCCACTAAAGAATCAGAATTTACTTCTTTTCCTTTTCTCTTAACATACATTCCCAATATAAACTTAACAAGAATACCCGCTATTAAGATTATTAAGGTTGTAGTATTATAATTAGCTACTTCTGGATGAATAATCTTTTTAATTGATTCAACCAGAGCTGTAATACCAGCATATAGAACGATAGCTGAAACAATTAAAGAAGTCATGTATTCAATTCTACCATGTCCATATGGATGATCTCTATCTGGTGCCTTGGAAGCTAATTTTGTTCCTACTATTGTGATAATACTTGATAAGGCATCACTTAAATTATTAACAGCATCAGAGATAATAGCAATCGAATTCGCAACTACTCCAACTAGAGCTTTAAATCCAGCTAAAATGATATTTGCTAGTATACTTATTATACTTGTCTTAATAACTTCTCTTTCTCTATTTTTCATCTTATCACCTCTTTAATGTTTGTGATTGTGTTCACAGGGATGTCCTTCTAAACCATACCTATGCGTAATTGGATCTTTAAAGACCGGATTCTTAAATGGATTAAATGTTAGATATAAATATGCACCAATCTCAAGAGCTAAAAGAATAACTCCCAACCAAATATAAATACTTGGCATAGCGCCTAAACCAATTACTTTTTGAAATACTAATTGTGAACATATTACAGTTATATAAAAGCAAATAACATCAATAACTAAGATTGCTTTTTTAGTAAATAAAGTATAACTATAGAATAAAACTGGTATTAATACAATTATAGTTAATAAACTTAAACTTTTAGCAACTAAATATTTACCACTAAATCCATATTTAAATATTTCATATATACTCCACAAAATAGTTGGTGTTATACATATTTTAACATGTTCCCAAGTACTTTCATTTACAGCTGAAAAAATCGCTACATATTTATTATGATTACTCCATTCATATGTAAAATGTAAAAGAGTACCTACTAAACAAATAATTATAATTCCTATATAAAACATATCAACACCTCTATTATAGATTATATCATATAAAAAGTAGGATTTTATAAATCCTACTTATTTTATTATTAATTATAATCAATCACGGTATCTCTGAAGTTTTGAATTAATTGTTGATCACTTATAATATCAGAACTACCTACCATAAAGTATTGATAGATTTCTTGATTTGTCTTATAAGTATTATGCATAGTAGTAAACCTTGGATTAATACTTGAACCACTCAAATAATCATGGAAACGATGACGATTTAATAATCCAGTAAAGTATGATAGTTCATAGTCTTCTACTCTATCTTCTTCATCAACACCAAGTAATCCTTCTAAGAAATAAGCCATAGTACCAGTTCTATCAGTACCAATTGCACAGTGGAAATAAATATTTTCACCATTTATTACTTCTTGCATAGTATCAGTTAATGCCTGTCTAAATACTAAGTAATTGGTATTATAAGTATCATAATAGATTAAATAATTAGTAATACTACGTCCTTTATAATTACTAAACTTAGCATCACCAGAAGATCCTCTTAAGTCAACTTCTTCAGTAATACCTAGTTTTTGTAATTCAGCAACATCACTAGCACTACTAGATAGTTTGGCACCTCTAAATAGTTTTCCATATTTAATAGTACCATCAACTACCCCATCATTATTAGGATCTACTTCTAATCCTCCTAAATCACGAACATTACGAACATTAGAAGCAATTGTTCTTCTATTACCACTTACTTTAACATAACCATGAACATCAGAATCTTCAGTATCTTCCCAATAATATGTTTCTCCTGGAATCATATTATAAATGGTTCCTTCTTTGACAGTAGTATAAGTAACTAAAGGACCTTTTTCCTTAGTAGTTTCATCTGATTCATAAACATTTATAGTACTTACTCCTGTCGCATATCCAACTGATTGATCACATAGAGTCTTTCCAGCAGCTGGCGTTGGGCACGCTTGATAATTAGGGCCTGTACATTCTGAACAATTATAATTATTAAAGTTAGTATCCATATTAGTTTGGAAATTATCTGTATCACTTAGCCAAGCTCCTAGACTACTATAATAAGTCTTCATGACATCATTAGTCATGTTGAAGTTTACTATGTCGTCTGATCCTTCATAGTGATAGTGAGCATAAATAGTCATACTTCCTTCAGGAGTATAAGTACTGTCTACTTCTTCTCCTCCCTCTTTTTCAGTAAACCAACCATCAAAGGTATATACACCTTTAGAAGGAACAGGAAGAGTTCCTACTGGATCTCCAATATTAATAGTTATATATTCTGGTGACACAGTACCACCATCAGCATCAAAAGTTATTTTATACTTACTAGATTCCATAAACATGATAGCTGTTTGATAAGTAACACCACCTATTACTTCAGTACCATTCTTTATTTCAGAACCCGCTTCTTTTCCATCTAGAGCACTTGGTACATCTATAGCACTATTCTTACCCTTAATAATACCATCATAGAAATTAAAGGTTTGACCAGTTGCGATAGACAGACCTGATTTATATCCTTGGATAACAGGATTGGTAGTATCGATTACACCATCATGTTCACCTATTGTTAATGTTCCAGCTTCATTATAAACAGCATTATGAGCAGTAGATATTATTGTTCCACTATTTATAATTATTGTACCATCATTTAAGTTATGAACAGCCGCTCTAAGATTTCCGGAGTTACTTAAATAAGAATCACCAAATATTTCAGCAGTTCCACCGTTGTTATATAAGGCTTGTTTATCTCCCGTAGAGATAATAGTAGCATCCCTGATTTCCATCGTTCCATCTGAACCATTATCAACAGCACCAGCTGCAGCAGAATCAGTACTAATTGTTCCATTCTTAATAACAAGATAACCATTATTTGTTAGCACAGGTGATTTTGTTGAATTAGAAAGATTATAGTTTTGTAAGTCTAATACAATATATTTAGTAGCAGCAACAGTGGCATTCGCGCTAGTATTTGTTAATAATTTTATAACTGTTTCTTCTCCAGTATCTGGAACATCCGCTATAGCACTTTCTAAAGAGCTATAATAAGTATCATTTATTTTAGCAACAGCAGTAAAGTTCCATTTAGCATATAATTTAGTGTCTTTATTAAATGTATCTGTTGTTTGAACTTCTGTAACAAATTCTGGTTCATAGAACCAACCAGCAAACTCATAGCCGTTTCTAGTAGTAGTTGGGAATTCACCTATAGGCTCCCCTTCTTCAATTTCAAGTGGATCTATAGCAGTACCACCATTGGTTTCGAAAGTAATTGTATGAACAGTTCCTTTAGAAGATTCCATGTACTCTAAAGGCACTTCAATAACTGGTCTAGCAACATTATTTGATGAAGAACCATTAACACTATTTACGTTTCTGTTTGATACTCCGGTATGAATTCGGTAATATGTAGTTGCATCAGTAGTTGTTTCTGGAGCCATCCAAATACCACTTCTACCGACACCAACGAATTGTGAATTTTCCATCAAATATGGATAATCATCGAAACTACCCTGTCCAGTTAAATTGTTTTTACCAGTTATTTCTCTTAATTCATCATAAGTAACGAATCTAGCTGCATAAGTATTAGTATCACTACTATCTATTGGGTTTTTAAATGTTACTTTAGCATTACTCCATTGATTTGCAGCTGTAGTTGGTAATTTAGTTAGTGCTACTGAATAACTAAAGTTATCAGTAATTACTTGTCCAGCCTCTCCCTCATAGTTTGTATGAGAAATTAATACAGCGTTATCATTACTATTAGTAATTAAATAATAGAATCTTTCAGTTTCAGGATCATATACACCATCACCATTCATATCACAATCAAAGGCATTTCCTGCCACATAATCAACGTGTGGTATGGTACCAAATGTAACAGTTGTTGTTCCTTTTGATCCTTCTTCACTATATCCAGCATTCTTACATCCAGCTGTTGAAGGACAAGTTGTAGTATGAAGAGCAGTAGCCTTCTTACATAATGGGATTACTTCTTCGTGTTCTTCCCACTTAGCATAGTAAGTGTCATTACCAGTTGGAACAGTTGCTGGAGTTACTTTAGTAGTCCATTGTTTATTTGTATACCAACCATCAAAGTCATAACCATCTCTAGTTGGAGTTGGTAAGGTTCCTACTGCCTCACCTTTAGTTACTTTAATCTGTGTTGGACTAACAGTTCCTTCATTTGGATCTAAAGTAATCATATAAATATTTATTTCATAAAGAGGTTTAATTGTAGTATCTTCTTCAATAGTTAAAGTAATAGTCTTAGTAGTTTCACCATTAGACCAACCAGTGAATTTATAATCTTCACGATCTTTAGCAGTTAGTGAAACCTCTGATTCATAGAAATATTCACCAGATTTATCTTCTACTACATATTGAGGATCTTCAATAGTTAAATCATATTTATTTCTACTATATAAGTACACTACTTCTGTACTACCATCTGGTGCGATAGTAACTGTCTGTGGACTTGGTGCAGTAAAGCCAGTATATGTCTTTGTTGCTGGGGTTACAGAAGCGTTTGTTGTACCAGTTAATTCTTGTCTATCTTTAACAACTTCAGTATAAGTTTCACCATCTAAATTCATTTGCTTGTGAATAACTTTATATGGTGTGTCTGTTCTAGGTGCCCAAGTAGCATATAAAGTAACAGTTCCTGTAGTAGCTAAATTATCTACTTCAGCGCCATTAGCAATTGAGGTTCCCGAACCATCAGCTTTAGTATTCCATGAATCAAATGAATACCCTACTACACTATATAAATTAAGAGGTAATGTCTTAGGAATATCATAAGTCATATCTACATCTTCCATATCACCTGTAACAGTACTTCCTAATGGAGGATTACCATTAAAGGTAATTGTATATGTATTTGCTACCCATTCAGCATATAGAGATACAACTTCATCTTTAGTAGAAGTTAGATTAATAATCTCTTCTTGATCATCATAATGAGTTCCTGAACCAGTAGCAGAAGTATTCCATCCATTGAAGGTATATCCTTCTCTTGTATATCCTACTGCAGTTAAGTTGGCACCTTGATCATAAGTCATATTTTGATTTGCCATAGTACCAGATACATTAGTACCATTCTTTTCAAATTTAATTTGATAATTATTAGCAGTATAATGTGCTTCGAAAGATAAATTCTTTCTAGTTCCTTTAACAACACTTACTACTTTATTTTCATCACCGATTAGATCAGTACCAGACCATCCTTTAAATTCATATCCTTCCTTAGTTGGATTTACCAAAGTAAAGGTTTCAGTCTTTTTAGTAAATGATGTTGGATTATCAACAGTAGTTGTTCCATCATGTAATTCATAAGTAATTGTATAAATTGTTGGATCTGCTTCTACCCATACTGCTTCAAATGTTTTATTACCCATTGAATTTAAATTTGGTAAAGTTATTGTTTCTGAAGTTGTTGTACCTTCTCTCCAACCAACAAATATTTCAGTAACATCGTCATCTGAATCTCTTCTGTTTTCTGGATTATTTAAATTAAATGGAGTTGTTTCAATATTATATTCACTAGGATTATTTAAAGCACTCTTTTCTTCGTTAGTTAATCCCTCATAAGTAATTGTATAGTTTACTGGTATATAGTTAGCTACATAACTTCTATTACCAGTTTGATTTTCAATTATAACAGTCATAGTTGGTTCAGTTAAATCAGTACCAGTCCAACCAATAAAGGTATAATGATCTTTAGTTGGATTTACTAATTCTATTCTATCGGTAGGTTTATATATAGTTGGATTCTCGGTTGCCGTTGTACCTCCGTTTAAATCATAAGTAATTGTATAGCCATCAACAGCAAAGTTAGCAATTATCTTAATATCTTTAGTTATTGGTGTAGCAGGATCAAAATCACTTCCATCCTCATAGGTCCATTTAGTAAAAGTATAACCTTCTTTAGTTGGAGTTACTAATCCTGTTACTGGTTGACCATATTCAGCTATTAAAGCGTTTTCTTCATCATCAACCACATAAGTAACTACTTCTTTGTCATATAGTCCATATTTAGCTACTATTTCAAATTCATAGGCATATGTTACTGCTTTAGCTATAATTGGTGTTAGTATTACACCAGCCATAACTACAGTAAGTATTTTAGCTACTTTCTTATTTTTTCTGTTTTTATCCAATGTTAAACATGCTACTAATCCAATTGAAGATATAAGTAACATAATAAGACTCATATGAAGATTATCATTAGTTTTAGGATTGATAATTATATCGTCTTCTCTTTTATTTCCGTCTTCAGAATACTTAATAGTAAATTTAACTTTTGTAGGTTGATTTCTTTTAGTTATATCTGTAAGTTCTTTACTATATATTGCTTTTGTATAGAAAGCTATTTTTTTACCAGCACCTAGTTTTTCACCTTCGTGTTTATCATATCGGTACTCTATATAAGGATTACTATTATTATCATCGATAGTTATAATTGTTATTTCTTTGTCTAGATTGTTTTTAATGTCTAGTTTATAGGTAACACTATCATATAGTTTATGAAATAAGACATTACCCTTTACTTCATTGTTACTAACACCTGTAATATTGGCATTAACGTTTGCTGACTTTTCAGTAACAGCAGCACCAACTATTTTTAAATCAGTATTAGCTGCTAAGACCTTAATGCTCATGATTAATGATACAGCAAACATAGCCATAAATACTAGGGTAAACACTCTAGGTAAGATTAGTTTTTTCTTTCTCTTAATTGTTTTTTTCATATACAACACCTCAAAGATAAAATAGTATAATTCCTTTTACCGGCCTTCTCCTTATTTTTATTGTATCAAAAATGTAAACTTTGTGACAAAAGTTTTGGCATATCGATGTCAAAAAGTGTACAGTGGCTGAACTTTATTTATTACAAAAAAGAGCAGACTGTTTTCCGCTCTTTTTTAAAGTTTTAGTGCTTGTTCATATTCTACCTACACTAACCAAGATTTATAATCTTCTTCTGATTCATCACCAGTAAATCTTTTGCCACTAACAAAGTTTAAATTTGGAAAATTATCATGTAAGCTTTTATAAGTAGAGTCAATAGGTGATGATCCACTTGTTACAAACACGTAGATGTTTTTACCTTCCATATTGTTCTCTTCTAAAAACTTATCTATAATTGTTGGTTCCTTATACCACCAAATTGGAAAAGCTAAACAAACAGTATCATATTCATCCAAATTGGATACTTTGTTTGCTATCTCTGGTTTAATATTTTCATTCATTTCAACTGAAGATCTACTTTGTTTATTCATCCAATCTAAATCTTCTTTTGTATATTTTTCCTTTGGTTCAATTTCAAATAAATCACCATTTACAGCAGCTGCAACTTTTTCTGCAACTCTTTTTGTTGTTCCACTTGCTGAAAAATAACTAACTAAAACTTTGCTCATTATATTCCTCCTAATCTATATCCATTATATCACACAAAAACGGATTTCCATCCGTTCTATACATTTTAATATTGCGATTATTTATTATCACTAATCATTCTTTTCTTAAATACAACTATTGATAATAATATAACAGCTATAAAATAGATTAAAAATACTATTATATGAATAAGTGTTAAATTACTAAAATCATTATGTAGTGTTCCTTGAATTATATTTAAACAAGCTTCAAATGGTAATAATTTACATATAATTTCAAATACTCCACCTACTAATTCTTTAGGAAAATACATACCACTCGTAAAGCATACTAATTGAACAATAATACTTCCTAAACCACCAGTTCCTTTTTCACTAACTAAACTACCTATTAATATTCCTAGTGATATAAAGAATATAGAAATAATCATAGATACTAATATAGTTGGTATTATGCTCATACTGAATTCTAATCCCATAGCAACCGCAGTTAAAAAGAATAAAACATTTTGAATTAGAACTATTGGTAATAATGATAATATATATCCCAAAATATAATCACTAGATTTCATTGGAGATGTTCCAAGTCTAATCAAAAATGATGAAGTTCTATCCTTTGCAATTAAAGTGGCCGTAAATAGTGTTATAAATGAAAAGCCAAATAATATAATTGATGGAGTAAAATTTTCTAACCTATAATTATCTGCATCTATATTAAATTGTTGGAATATAAATAATAAGAATAACGGCAAGGCAATTTCAAATATTAAACTTAGAGGATCCCTAATTAATTCTTTAAAATTTCTTTTAGCAAAATTTAACATTCTCATTATAGCTCACCTCCAGTTGCGATTGATACAAAAGCATCTTCAAAGTTTTTAGCTTTAGTTTTTTTGATTAATTCTTTAGAGGTTCCAACTTCAACAATATTACCATTTGCCATTATACCAATTCTATCTGATAAACTTTCTGCTTCTTCCATATAATGCGTTGTTAAAATAATTGTTATTTTACCTTTTAATGAATTAATAACTTTCCATAATTCTTTTCTTGCTATAACATCTAATCCCAATGTAGGTTCATCTAAAAACAATATCTTTGGATTGTTTATCAGGCTTATTGCTATAGATACTTTTCTCTGCCAACCACCTGATAAAGTTTTGGCTTTTTTATTTAATACTTCATCAAGTTTAAACCCCTTAACAAGTTCATTAATCTTTTTATCTTTATCTTCTATCTGATAAACTCCAGCCATAAATTCTAAATTTTCTTTTACAGTTAGATTCGGAGCAATAGCGGTCTCTTGTGGTGATACATTTAAGATTTGTTTTATTTTAAATGCTTCTCTTTTCATGTTCATATTCTCTATTATTATTTCACCGGAAGTTGGAAGAATTAGACCAGATAACATTTTAATGGTTGTAGTTTTCCCAGCACCATTTACTCCTAAAAGGGCAAATAATTCACCTTGTTTAATATCTAAATTAATTTCATTTACAGCTACTTTATCTTTAAATCTTTTAGTTAATTTTTTGGCTTCTATAGCTGTCATTATTTCTTTTCTCCTTTTGGAAATACTTTATCAGACAAATCTTCAATTGCATCTGCTTTTAATAAAGCAATTCCTTTTTCTTTATCACAAAGTACAATTATAGAATCACCTGATTTAATATCAAACATATCCCTTGCTTCTTTTGGTATTACTATTTGTCCTTTTTCACCAACTTTAGCAATACCTACAAACTTATCTTTCATATATACCTCCTTATGTATAACTGGTTATACTTTTCATACTTAATTATATACCTGTTTTATACTAAAGTAAAGCCTCGTAAGGTCACTATTTTACAAATTATATGTTCTCTTATTTTACCTTTTAAAAATATGATGATCTAAAGTCTATTTTTGAGTATTTTCAGAAAAGAAAAACTCGTATTTTCCCTTTATTCATGGGTCTTTACGAGTTATTTACCACAACATTGCTTATACTTCTTGCCACTGCCACATGGAATTTAATTGCATATTTTCTGTCATAATCTTCTTAATCAGTGCCTCATTTTGCATATATAGTGCGAGATTTTTCGCTTTTTAGAAAATATGGTTATCTAAAAAAGTATCTAATAATCTATTTTAATAACTTTTCAAAAGCATTTGCATTTAAGATTGTATTTGAAACAAACTTACCTTTATAAAAGTTAGCCCAGTTATTAAATACACATGGAGTATTTTTAGCTTTTTCTAATGAATCTATTTTTACAAAATTTAATTTGATCCCTTTATCTTTTGCATAATCAGATAATTCTTTTACTTCATATTCTACATAAGGGCATTCATTAGAATAGTAAATAGTAAAGTCTTGACTATCAATTTCCATTTTTCTAGCACTATCACTAAACTTTGGTGTTTCTTTATCATCAAATTGTAATGCCATTAATTCATAATCATTTATAGTATCAACAACTTTAAATCCATAATGTTCAAAGAACTTCTTATCTCCAATAAATGGTTTCTTCTTTTGTGATACCAAAGTACAAACACCACTCATTTTTTTCTTCTTGGCATCTTCAATAGCATATTCTAATAATTCTTTACCAATACCTTTTCCTTTAAAACTACCTGCTACCCATAAACAATAAATATGCATATAGTTTTTACCGTTAATAGGAACCCATGCTGTTTCTATTGGCTCATACTCAATAAAGATTTTACCTCTTGCATTTAGTTTTCTAAATACATGTCCATCTTTTAATTTACTCTTAATCCATTCTTTCTTTTTATCTACACCATCTTGATGTTTAGGATCTCCTATAGCACAACAAATATGCTCTTCATCAATATTCTTTTCATCTAAATTAATGTACTCATTCATACTCACACCTCTATATTCATTATATCACAAATTTTTACTATTTTTTCACTTACTTGCTTGTTCGGAATATTACTATTTTATGATTCAATTCTATGTACAAAATGGTTCTAAAATGGTTCTAAAGCCAATTTTGGGCTTTTTTTTGCTAAAAAGAAAAACTCGCTTTTCCCCTTATTTTATCGGTGTTTGTGAGCTATTTACCACAACATTGCTTATATTTCTTACCACTCCCACATGGCACTTTGAAACCTCAATTCCGAGAACTTCC
>JAFRCD010000009.1 GCA_017404555.1 Bacilli bacterium | reverse complement strand
TAATAAACTAGTCACACAAAAGTATTTAGATGATGAAAGATATGCCTATAGTTATTTAAATGAGCAATTGATAATGACTAAGAATGGTCCTAAAAAGATAATGGTTAATATGCGTAAAAAGGGTCTTTCAGAGGATATTATTAGTAGAGTAATTATGGATTATTCTAAGGAAGAACAGGAAGAAAAAATAACTAAGATAATTAATTATTTGGTTAAAACTAATCGTAGTAAAGGACCTTTTGTTTTAAAGCAGAAAATAATTACTAAATTGAAATTAGAGGGTTTTGATGATGATGTAATAAATAAGTGCGTGGCTAGAGTAGAATTTAAACAGGATAAGGAACAATATCAGAAAGAATATAACAAGTTATATGAGCGGTATAAAAAGAAATATAGTGGTAGGGAATTAGAACTATTTATTGAGAAAAAACTCTATCAAAAGGGATATATTATTGAAAAATAAAAAGCGATATTAATCGCTTTTTTATTCTTTAGTAACTCCAGTTAATCTATTCATAAGTTTTTTGTATTCTTTTTTTAGATAAGAGTCTTTAAACTTAACTTTCTTTTCTTCTCTAATATCTCTTAAAGTTTTATTATGAAGATAATTATCAGATTTAAGTTTTTCTTCTGCTAAAGTAGTCTTAATATCATCTTTAGCTTTCTTTAGACTAGGTTTATCTTTCTCCTTGATTTTCTTAATAATGTGATATCCATATTGGCTTTGTACTGGTTCCTTAGTGTATTCACCTTTCTTTAGCAAAATAGCAGCATTAACGAAATCTTCATCAAAATTACTATCTTTATTAAAGTAACCTAAATCTCCACCTTTAGAAGCAGTAGCTTCATCATCAGAGTATTTTTTAGCTAAGTCAGCAAACTTTTTACCATTATTAAGCTTTTCAATTATTTTTTCGGCTTTTTCACGAGCTTTTTCTTTTACTTGTTCTTGTTCTTCAGGATCCATATCATCAGTAATATTGGCAGATATTAAGATATGACTAGCTTTGATATCGCCATAGATGTTGTTGTCATAATAATTCTTAATTTCTTCATCAGTTAATTGCTTCTTTAAATAGTCTTTAACGGCCAAATCTCTTTTATAATCTAGAGATAAAGATCTTCTAAGCTCTTTTTCATCTTTAACACCATAATAAGTTTGAATGGCATTTTCAAAGTTGGCTTCTCCATATTGTGATTTTATTTGAGCAATTTGATTGTTAATCTCACTCTTTTCTTCATCGTCAGCAGGATACTTCTTATCAAATAGCTTATGGTCAATCATATCAATTAGATTATTAATACCATATTTTTTAACTATTTCCTTATAAAGAGCATCTGATGAGATTTTACCTTTTTTATTATAGGTAACCACCGCTTTTTCTCCATTCTTAAGTTTAACTGATCCACAACCAGTAATAACTCCTAATAAAGCAACAATTACTAAAATATATCCTATTTTTTTCTGCATATTTATTCCTCCCACAAGTTTTATAATACAACAAATAATATATATTTTCAACTTTTTTGGGACTATATAATCACACTTTTAGTACTTTTGCCATAAGATAATATGAAATCATAAAAAAAGGAGGACTTTATATGTGTAATCGTAATGGATCAGCAGGAATTATATTGGTATTATTTATTCTTTTAATAATCATATTAGGTGCTTACGTTTAATATTAGGAGGTGAAAGATATGTCATGTAGTAATAATACTTCAGGAAGACCTAACTTTTTAATAATTGTGGTTTTATATATTTTACTCGCTATCATATTAGGTAGTGCAATCTCATATTAAAAAGGCTAAAGACTAGTCTTTTTTAATTGACAAAATGGCCATTTTGTGGTATAATTATGCCCGTTAACTGGTATATATACCAAGTTAATCAGGGGGTTGTAAATATGTTTAGTATTTTAGGTAAAAAAGTACTTAAAATTTTAGGTGTATTACTATTCGCTAGTAATTCCTTAATGATTACAACTGGTGATTTTGAAAGTGGTTTTGACCCAAGTACTTTGAATCGATCATTTATTGGAATGGCTGATATTAAACCAATAGCACAGGAACAGAAAGAAGTAAAAGAGGAAGTTAAAGTAGAAAGAATTAACAATGTTGTTTCTACTCCTGTAATTGAAAGTAATAGTATTAATATTGATGGTATTCTTAATAAGTCTTTGATGAAAGATACTACTGGTGAAAACTTCTATTTAAACCATGGTATTAATGGTGCTTATGATGGAATAGGAGTTCCTTATATTGACTTTAGAACTAATTTTAATACAAGAAAGACAATTGCTTATGCTCATAGTAATATGAGTGGTAATGGTCCCTTCCAAGTATTACAAAACTATCATAATAATAAGGCGTTCTATGATGCACATAGATATATTACCATTAATTTTGATGGTAAAAAGTACACTTATTTGATTTTCTCAGTTTATGTATCAGTAGCTGATAGTCCTGAAAGTGAAGGGTTAGATTACTTCTATGATATGAACTATAGTGATAATGAGTGGGATGCAACTATTAAAAAGTATAAAACTAATTCAGATTATGATACGGGTGTAACTGTTAATGGTAATGATAAAATACTAATCTTACAGACTTGTTCAATGGATCCTAATTATAGAGAGAAGTATTATCGTTATAATCTATTAGTAATGGGAAAATTAGTATAAAAAAAAGACTGTTTTTAGTCTTTTTTTGTTAGCGTTTCATATGTTTCATCAACTGGTCTTATTACTCTTTTATTGTAGGTGTATAATACACCATCATCGCTATATCTAGGAATTAAGTGAATATGGAAATGTTTTACTTCTTGGCCTAGATAATTGTTTTGGGAAATAGTTAACCCTTCAGCACCTAGTTTTTCTTTTACTAAAGGATAAATAACATCCCTAATGACACTTAGTGAATGAGTAATAAACTCTTCACTAACATCATCAAATGTAACTTCATGATTTTTAGGTACCATTAATAGATGACCATTAGTATTAGGATCAATATTCATAAAGACAGATAGAATTTCATCTTCATAAATCACCTTAGATGGTAATTCACCTTTCAATATCTTACAAAAAATACAATCATTCATACTTTATTACCTCCTTGTTATATGTTTGGTTATATGTATCTTTCATTTTTTTGTTTTTAAGTATAACAACGAAATATTTCTTTTTATTATTGATATTAGTTATTCTCATCTTATAAGAATTTCCTTTTTCATAGTATCTAACTTTTGAATATTGGAAGTTCTTTTCTTCTTGAGGATATTTCTTTTTAACGTAATTAGTCATTTTCCTTTCAGCAAAATTTAGTAAGAACGGAGTATCCTTCTCATTAATTATAATAAAAGCAAAAGAAATAATGATTACTAAGAATAAAGTCACCATTCCAAAAGTTAAAAAATTCTTTTCTTTCATACTATCACCAATTACATTTTAACTAAAAAATCCTCTTTAATCAATAAATAATTTTGGAAAAGCTATTGCATTGATTTAAAAGATGTGATAAGATTTATAATGAATATAATAGGTGGTGTTTATAGATGGAAATATTAAGAGTGGCTGTTCCTAGCGGAAAACAATGTAATCAAATTACTACTGATGATGGTAATAAATACTATTTTAATGATGAGGGAAAGATAAATGATAATTTATTTATTGTTTCAGCAAACCCTTTAGTAGTAGTTGATGAAGCTGCGAAGACAGACTTAGGTGTGATTGATGGCGCAGGTAATGTTGTAATTCCTTTAGATAAAAAAGAAATCCAGAAGCTTGATGGAGTTGCTGATTATCTATTAGTAGTGGAATCTAATCCTACTGATTCTAAAGTATTAGATGCAATTGGCAAACAAAATGATCCTGGTTTTAGACCACAAATTGCTAATGAAATGAGCGAGATTGAAGCGCAAATTTTAGCTGAAATGAATAGGGATGGAACAAATAGTAGAATTTTATTCTCAGATTCTTATTCACAAGCTGGATTATATGATCTTACTGGAAACAAAATACCAGGAACAGAGTGTAGTTTTGTTGGACAAAACAATAGTGCCATTTATTTCCATGACAATATAAAAGGTAGTGCTAGTCAAAAGATGAAAGTTGCTAGTGCGGAAGAAACTCCTGAAGAAGCAGCACCACAACCTGAAGCACCAGCTGCAGAGGCACCAGCAGAAAATAATGTTGAAGAAGCACCAAGTGCTCCTGAAGAGGCTGTATCACAACCAGAAGCACCAGCTGCGAATGCTAATTTAAGTATGAATGCTGATGGTTCATTTGGAGAAGAAACAACTGCTCCAAATGTAGCTAATATGTTTGATTATAATGAAGCAGATACTAACACTCAAGATGCAATGCCAAATGATTTCTTTGAGAAAATGCAGGGCGTTAATAATGAATCATCTGATTTTGATATACCTAGCGAAGACTTTGCAGAAGAACCAGAGGAATTAGAAGAAAATAATATTGATAATTATGTAGAGCCAGAAGAACCAGATGCTTTAATTAGCGATGCTATTGAAAAATTTGAAGAATCTTATTCAGTAGTAGAAGATTTAAAACATGTAATTGATAAACGTGATGAGAAATATGATAAAATGGTTGCTGATTATGAACGTAAATTAGCCCAAAAAGATGAAGATCATCATAAAGAAATAGATGAATTAAATTATAAGTATGATACTGATATCGCTAAATTAAAGAATCATGGGGCTAATTGGCAATCAAGGTATCAAAGAGCTAATGCTCGGGCTGAAGTTCTAGATGAAGAGGGCAAGAAGAAGAGCGATACAATTGAAAAACTTAGAGAACAATTAAGAGAATCATATGAGGAATTAACTCAATTGAAGAGTGATCAGAGCGAATTGAGTACTAAATATGAGAATGCTTTAGAGGAATTGAAGACAGAGCAAAAGTTACATAACGAAGAGACTGAAAGAGCTGATAATCTTCAAGATGAAAACAATCGTCTTATCAAAGGTAGAAGTCAATTGATTGAAAACATGAGAAATATGACAAGACAGATTAATAGCGTTAAAGAATTAGTTAAGGGTGTAGAACCTGAAGGTGGATTAGATATTAAAGAACCACCTAGAGCTGATTATGATGATAACGAAGTATTCAAGGAAGAAGCTAAGGAAGATAATCTAGTAGATTTCTCATTAGGTGATTCCCTAACTAATATACCTGTTGCTTTCACTGAAGATGACAAGTATTCATTTAAAGAAAACAATTAAACCTTTTAAAGGTTTTTTTCTTTTAAAAGAAAGATAATTATGGTAAAATATAACTGCTTGTAAATTGTTATTGGTGGGTGATTATAATGTTGGAAATAAAGAATATTACAGTTAAGACGACTGATGATAATAAACTCATTTTAGATAAATTCTCTTTAACGATACCTAAAGGGGAAATCCATGTGATTATGGGTCCTAATGGCGTTGGTAAAAGTACTTTATCTAAAGTAATAATGGGTAACTATAAATATAAAGTTACTAAAGGAGATATTCTGTTTAAAAAGAAATCTATTCTTGATAAGAGTACAGAAGAAAGAGCTAAGTTGGGTCTTTTTGTTACTATGCAAGATCCCATGGCAATTGATGGTGTTAAATTAAGTGAGTTTTTAAAAACAGCTCTTCGTGAAAAAGAAGGGGATGTTAATCTATATGACTTCATTAATAGTTTAGATGATGCTGCTCATGACTTGAAGATGGATCCTAGTATGTTACATCGTAGTTTAAATAAATCTTTTTCTGGCGGGGAAAGAAAGAAATCAGAAGTTTTACAATTGAAAGTTCTTAAACCTGAGTTTATTATTCTAGATGAATTAGATTCTGGACTTGATATTGATAGTTTAAAATTAGTATGTAAGAATATTAATGACTATTTAAAAGAGAATAGTGATACAGCAGTTTTAATTATTACTCATTACCCACGTATTTTGGAATATATTAAGCCAGATCGGGTACATATTCTTTTAGATGGTCAGATTAAAAAGTCTGGGGACCGAAAACTAGCTGAAGAAATAGAATCTAGTGGATATCTTAGTATAAATGAAGTGGAAGAAGCTAAGAATTATGAATAGGATATTAATAGATAAAGATCAATTTATAGCACTAAAAAAGGATTCTGAACTCACTATTAAGAACGATAGTGTTCTAACTTTGGTTATTGAGGAGAATATTGATTTAGTCTTTAATATTGAAAAAGTGAAAACAGATATCTATGTTTATGCTGTTGATAAAAGTCTTTCAGTAACAATTAACGCTAATAAAGAAAAGAGTATTTGTAATTTTTATTATAGTAATATTAATTATGATGATAATAAATATCAGATTAATGTATATCATAAAGCCCCTAAGAGTGAAGTTAATTTATATAATCACGGTGTTAATGTTGAAAATAATAAACTTTTATATGATGTTACTTCTAAAGTACCTAAAGATAATAAGGAATGTATTACTAATCAAGATAATCGAATTATCAATATTAAAGATGGCAAAAGTACTATAAGGCCAATTCTCTTGATTGATAACTATGATATTAGTTCATCACATTCAGCTTATATTGGTAAGTTTGATGATGATGTGATGTTTTATTTAACTAGTAGAGGTATTAGTGTATCTAAAGCTTATGAGCTATTATTAAAAGGGTTTTTAGTACATGCTGATCCCGAAGGAATTACAGAATTTATGGACGAACTTTCTAAGATATAGGAGGTGAAAGAATGAATAGAGAAGATTTTCCAATATTAAATAATGATATTATTTATTTTGATAATGGTGCAACAACGCTTAAACCTAAGAGTGTAATTGAAGCCATGAATAAATATTATTTTGAGCATACTTCTAATATCCATAGAGGTGACTATAAACAAGCTATTGTTACTAATGAACTTTATGATGGCACTAGAGAAGTAGTAAAAGAGTTTGTTAATGCTCAAGGTGCAGAAGTAATATTTACTAAAGGTACAACAGAGTCTTTAAATTTAGTAGTTTTTGGTTATATGAAAAAGCATTTAAAAAGAGGAGATGAAGTTCTTCTTTCTAAGGCAGAGCATGCCTCTAATATTTTGCCATGGATAAAGCTAAGTGAAGAAATAGGCATTAATATTAAATATGCACCTTTAAATAAAGATTATGAGTTAACTTATGAAAGTATTGAAAAAGCTATTACTCCTAAGACAAGAGTTGTTTCAATTGCTCAAGTTAGCAATGTAGTTGGCGATGTTCGTGATATCGAGAAAATAGGAGCTCTTTGTAAAAAGAAGAATATTTTATTAAGTGTTGATGGAGCTCAAAGTGTTCCTCACATGCCAGTAGATTTTACTAAAGATAATATGGATTTTCTAGCTTTTTCTGGTCATAAAATGGCTGGACCAACTGGAGTTGGTTGCCTAGTAGTGAAGAAAGCTTTAATTGATAAGATGGAACCTCTTATTTATGGTGGTGGTATGAACCAAGACTTTGCCAGTGATGGTTCCTATGAATTAAAAAAAGGTCCTAGTAGATTTGAAGGAGGTACTCCACCAATTGCGGAAGTAATTGGTTTAAGGGAAGCAATTAACTATTTATCAGCTATGGGGATGGATACTATTCATAAACACGAACTAGCTTTAAAGAAATATTTAGTAGATGAATTGTCTAAAATTGAAAATATTAAGTTATATAATACGAAGTCTAAAAGTGGTATTCTAAGTTTTAATATTAATGATGTCTTTGCTCAAGATACTTCTATATATTTAAATCATTATAATATTTGTGTTCGGGCAGGTAATCATTGTGCTAAAGTATTGAAGGATGAACTAAATATTAAGAATACTGTCAGAATAAGTTTATATTTTTATAATACAAAAGAAGAAATTGATAAACTAATTGAAGTTCTTCGTCAAAGTTATAATATATTTAAAGTGGTGATATAAATGGATGAAGAGTTAAAAAGAGAGATTATTATCGATAATTATCAGCATCCTGTTCACAAGGGACTAGTGGATGATGAAGCATATATTAAGGAAAATACTAATAATGAATCATGTATTGATAATATTGATATTATGGTCAAAGTAGAAAATGGTGTTATTGAGGACATTGTTTTTGATGGTGAAGCATGTGCCATTAGTACTAGCGCAACTAGTATTATGATTAAGAGTCTACTTAACAAAAAAGTAGAGGAGGCTAAAAAGATCCTTTTAAATTATGAAAATATGATTAATGAAGGGGATTATGATAAAAAGTTATTAGGGGAGTTAAATGTTTATGATACTATTTATAAACAACCTAATAGGAAGATGTGTGCATTATTACCACACAATGCGATTAAGAAGATATTAGAGGAAATAGAAAAAGCATAATAGATTGAGGTGCTGATATGGAAATAGTAGGTATTTCTAAAGCAAAAATTGAGAAGATATCCCAGTTTAAAAAAGAAGATAAGTGGGTAACTGATTATCGTTTAAATAGTTATGAAGAGTTTAAAAAGCAATCTCTTCCTTCTTTTGGTCCTGAGATAGAGTTAGATTTTTCGAAGATCATCTATTATAAAAATGATAAACAGGATGAGAAAATTAAAGATGATTGGAAACAGGTCTTAAAACCTATTAGAGAGGAAATGGATTATCTAGGGGTTATTGAAAGTGAAAAGCATTTAGATGGTATAGGTGTACAGTGGGAAAGCGAAGTAATATACCATAATATGATTAAGGAACTTGAGGATAAAAAGGTAATCTTTACTTCCATTGAACAAGCTATGAAACTATATCCAGATTTAGTTAAAAAGTATTTTGGGACTATCGTAAAAAACGATGAAAATAAATTTGCGGCTTTAAATGGGGCAGTATTTAGTGGTGGTAGTTTTATCTATATTCCCCCTAATACTACTCTTGATCGACCACTACAGAGTTATTTCCGAATTAATTCTAAAAATATGGGTCAATTTGAACGAAGTCTAATTATTGTTGATGATAATTCATCTTTACATTATGTTGAAGGATGTACAGCACCTACTTATTCAGACTCATCCCTTCATGCAGCAGTAGTAGAGATATATGTTGGTAAAAATAGTAAATGCCGTTATTCTACTATCCAGAATTGGGCTCCTAATGTCTATAATTTAGTCACTAAAAGAGCGCTTGTTGAAGAAGGAGGGACAATGGAGTGGATTGATGGTAATATTGGTTCATATAAGACAATGAAGTATCCTTGTTGTGTTTTAAAAGGGGATAATTCTAAAGGAACATGTATTACGATCAGTGTAGCTTCTAAGTCTCAAGAACAAGATAGTGGGGCAAGAATGATTCATTTAGGTAAGAATACTACAAGTAATATCATATCGAAAAGTATTGCTAAAGAAGGAGGGAATGCCACCTATCGGGGTAAAGTATTTATTGATAAGAAAGCTTCTAACAGTAGTTCAACCGTTAAATGTGATACTTTAATTTTAGATGATAAGTCTAAAAGTGACACCATTCCTACTAATATATGTCATAATCTTTCTTCAATTATTGAACATGAAGCTACAGTTTCTAAAATAAATCCTGATAATCTCTTCTATTTAGAGAGCAGGGGTCTTTCTGAAGAACAAGCTATGAGCTTAATTGTTTTAGGCTTTATTGAGAAATTTAGAGAAGAACTACCAATGGAATATGCTGTGGAATTAAATCAATTATTAAAGCAAAACTTGTAATTTTATATTTTTGAAATGATTATTTAGTCAAAAAAAGAAAAGGAATATATCTTTTCTTTTTTTATTACTTTTATAGTAATTAAAACATTAAAATGATCGTTTGCCTTATTCTTAATTGTAATTATTATATCTTCTGGAAAGGAGGTAAAAATGTTGAATCAAGTTGTTTTAGTAGGAAGACTTACACAGGATATTACCCTTAAAAAGAGCGATAATGGTAAGAGTTATGCCCATTTTTCTTTAGCGGTACCGCGAAGTTTTAAAAACATGGATGGTACCTATGAAACTGATTTTATTGATTGTGTTGCTTGGGAAATGACAGCTAAGAATACGGCTACTTATTGTAAAAAAGGAAATATCGTTGGCATAAAAGGACGTGTCCAAAGTACAGTTTATGAAAAAGACAAAGAAAAGAAATATAAAATGGAAATTATTGCCGAAAAGGTAACTTTTCTTACTAAAAACGAAGAACCTGAGGAAGAAGCAGCCAAGAAATAGACTGCTTCTTTTAGAAGGTAACTATTAGTTAACTTTAAACAAATGCCTCTTTATTATATTTATAATTACTTTAGTTTATTGGAAGACTAACTAAGAGGTGAAGTCTTATGTTGTTAGGTAAAAGAATTAAAAGTCTGCGCCTAGATAGAGGTTTAACCCAGAAGGAATTAGGCGATATGATGGGTGTTACTAAAGTAACTATTCATTGCTATGAAAATGATAAGAGAATGCCTACTATTGATACTCTAATTGCTTTAGCTGAAATCTTTAATGTTGATATTAATTATTTACTAGGAACTGATTATCATGTGATTGCTGATAAAGACAGTAAATATGGGGTAAAGATGGCTGAAGAAGAGATAAAATTTATAAAAACTATTCGTAACTATGATAAGTTGTATGACTATTTGATTAACGACCCTAAAAGATTTGCTGAATTAATTGCGAAAAAATTGCGTTAAAACTATGAAAATAGTTTTTTTATTTGGTCATAAATGGTATAATAAATATAAGAATAATATAGTGGGTGCGTGATACTATGTTGAATTATAAAATTGTTGATCCTCATAATACATATATTGAAGAGGGCGTGGTTTTAGGGGAAGGAGTTATTATCTTTCCTAATGTCAGTATTGTTGGTAGAACAGTTATTGGGGATAATACTATTATTGATTCTAATTCAATGATTAAGAATAGTATTATTGGGGAAGATAATTATATTAGTAATTCGATAATTGAAGATAATAATATTATTGGTGATAACAATAGAATAGGACCATATGCTCATATTCGTGAGGATAACGTTATTGGTAGTGACAATCACTTTGGTAATAGTGTCGAAATTAAGAAAAGCCAAATAGGAGACTCAAACTATTTTAAGCATTTTTCTTATATTGGTGATGCTATTATTGGTAATAATGTCAATGTAGGAGCAGGGGTAGTTTTTGCTAATTATAATTCCAAAAAGAATACTAAAGAGACTAGTAAAGTTGAAGATGGCGCTAGTATTGGAGCCAATTCTGTTATCGTAGCGCCAGTAGTAATTGAGAAAGACTCTGTCGTTGGTGCTGGAACAGTGGTTGATAAAAAGGTTTCTAGTGATAGCTTAATTCTGGCCAGAAGAGATAATATTTATAAAGAGAAATACTATAGTAAAAATAAGAAATTACCAAAATTTTTAAAGGGTGATATTCTTTTGAAAAAGCAACGTGGAGAAGAATTAAGTTATGAAGAATTAGATTATGTCTTTAATGGCTACATGAATAAAGAAGTAGCTGATTATCAGATGTCTTCACTACTTATGGCTATTTGTATAAATGGTATGAGTGATGAGGAAGTTATTAACTTGACTGATATTTTTATTAAGAGTGGAGAGGTCTTAAATTTTGATGATGTTGAGGGAATAAAAGTGGATAAACACGCAACTGGAGGAATTGGTGATAAAGCAACTTTAATAGTTACTCCAATAGTGGCATCTTTAGGAATTCCAGTTATTAAAATTAGTGGTAGAGGTTTAGGTTATACTGGTGGAACAGTGGATAAATTAAATTCTATTCCTGGAATGAATTTGAAATTGTCTAAAGACGAAATAAGAAAACAAGTTGAAAAAGTAGGATTAGTTATTTGTTCCCAAAGTGATAGTCTAGTACCAATGGATAAAGTTATATATGCTTTAAGAGATGTAAGTGGTACAGCTAATTCAATTCCTTTAATCGCAGTTAGTATTATGAGTAAAAAGATAGCAATGGGTGCTGATAAAATACTAATTGATATTGAAGTGGGTGAAGGAGCCTTAATTAAGACTTTAGATGATGCTAAGGAATTAGCTCGTTTAATGGTTAAGATTGGAGGAAAATATGGTAAAGAAGTTAAGACAATCATTTCGGATATGAATACTCCAAGGGGATATTGTATTGGTAATAATCTAGAGGTTATTGAGGCTATGAATGTTCTACAAAACAAGGAACATAATAAGTTAAGTGATCTATGTGTAGAAATTGCTTCACATATAGTAGTTATGGCTAAAAATATTAGTTACAGTGTGGCTCGTAATGAGGTGTTACAAGTAATAAGAAGTGGTAAAGCTTATAACAAGTTCTTGGAATTTGTTGAAGCACAAGGTGGAGACTTAAGCAAACTTAAAATTGATTCTAAACGAATAGATGTTAAGTCTGATAAGGACGGAATAATTACTAATATTAGTGCTTTGGAAATAGGAAAACTATCAGTTATGTTGGGTGCAGGACGTTTAACTAAAGAGGATAGCATTGATTATTCAGCAGGTATAAAGCTAAATAAACTAACTGGTGAATATATTAAAGCAAATGAAATTTTATGCAGTATATATACTAAAAAGGATGTGGATTTGGAAATTTTAAGGAAAATCTTCACAATAGAGTAAAAAAAATGTTGGCAAATACTATATTTATGATATAATTATATTAAGGTAAGGTGATGATAAATGAGTAAACAAACTCAAAAAAAGAATATTACAACAGCAAATGTCAAAGCAACATTTTTGTTTGCTGCTTTAATTGCAGCGTTCATTATTGCAATGGGAATGATTAATTTTACAGGAATAGCTTATGCGGCAGAATCTACGCTTCCTGATAGTTTTGTAGCTAAAGGTACAGCTGTCAATCCAAGTTGGAACTATATTAATGGCATTATTATGGGTGCCGATATCGCTGCTCCAGATGGAACACAACTTTATTGTTTAGAGCACGATAAAGCATTTCCTTTAACTGATAGGAATATAACTTATACTAAGAACAATGATACTATTAATCCAAATTATATTGATGACGGTATAGTATATATTCTTTCTCAAGGATATAATCAAAACCCAAATTTTGCTCCTAGTTTAACTCCAAACGAAGCAAAATATGTGACTCAGATAGCTATTTGGTATTATCAATGTTTAAGGGATGGTAGACTTTCTGAGACTGATCCAGAAGGGCCATATTTAACAGCAACTCAAATTGCAGCTATTAAAGCTGATTCTAAATATGGTAGCGAGGTTGCTAAATTAGCTGAAGGAGCTAAGAGTGAATATGATCATCCTACTCAAAATACAATTACTGTTAATACTGAAGGTGTAAGATGGTCAGTTAGTGGTAAATATCTAGAAACCAGTGTTATTAAACCAGAATATACTGGATATTTAAAATCTTATAAGGTAGTATTACCAGAGAATACATATGGCGCTAGAGTTGTTGATGAGAATGGTAAAGAGGTATCTTCATCTACTCCAATTGCTGTCAATAAAGGTTTCAAAGTTCAAGTTGAAATCAGTAAAGTTAGAAATACTAACAAAATTGATTTACAAAATGTAGTAATAAATGGTACTTTCGAAGTGAGAAAAGCTTATTCTTATTCACCTACTAGTGGTGATCAGTATGATGACTATCAAGTACTTCTATATGCTGCTTGGGATTCAGTAGATGTTCCAACTGATGCTAATTTCCATTTTGATATTAAAACTGGTCCAGTTAAGATAAGTAAAACTGATATCACTAATAGTGCTGAAGTTCCAGGGGCAACATTAGTAATTAAGGATTGTACTGGAGCAACAGTAGCTTCATGGGTATCTGGAAAAGAACCACATTATATTGAAGCATTACCTTATTATGGTGATGATTGTAAATATTCATTGACTGAAACTATTGCTCCAAAAGGATATGCTAAATCATCAACGACAGTACAATTTAATGTTAAACCATCTGGTGAAGTTACTTCAGTAGTAATGACTAATACCCCAACAACAAAATCACCTGATACTGGAAGTAATATACCTTGGTTTGTATACCTTATTGGGATTCTTGCTATAGGTGCGGGAATAGTAGTGGTTGCTACTAACGTATATGAACAAAAACAAAAAGCTTAATAGGATTAAAAAGAGTCAATTATATTTCATTGGCTCTTTACTTGTATTGATTGGGGTAGTATGTTTAAGTTCTAATTTCATATTAACTGTTAAGGCAGAATTGTTTGATGAAATAAAGTTTAAATTCTTTGACGAAGAGGATAATAAAGTAAATGATACTAGTGTGGTAGATAAGGTTGATGAATCAGAAAAACCAAAAATCAATTATGACTATATTGGGTATTTAGAAATACCTAAAATAGGATTAAAGAGAGGGTTCTTAGAGAAATCTTCTCCATACAATAATATTGAGTATAATGTTACAGTTTCATCTCAAGCTGATTTTCCTGATAAAAAGAAGGGCAATTTAATTTTATTTGCTCATTCGGGAGATGCGTACATAGCTTATTTCAATTATCTTTATAAATTGAAAACGGGGGATAGAGCATATGTAACTTATAAAAAGAAAAAATATGAATATAAACTAGTTAAGGTTGAGGTTCAGCCAAAGACAGGAGAAGTTGTTATTCATCGTAATTTTAATGTTACTACACTAACTTTAATTACTTGTACTAATAATGACAGTAAGACACAAAGTATCTATATATTTGAAATAGTATAAGGGAGGTAGTAATATGGAAATGACATTCTTTGATAAAGTTGCTTTAGTAATAAAGTATATTTTATCTTCATTTATGACTATAGAAATTTCCATATTGTGCCTTCTTTTATTTATCTTTATATTCTTAAACATTAAGACTAATGATAAGAAAGTTAAGATAGCAACTGTCTTTTGCTTTTTAATCTTTATAGCTGTAATAATTGCTTGCTATAGTAATTATGTTAGTGCATCTTTTAAAGTTTTAACTAAGGCAGTTCTACACTATATTTATTTCCCGTCTATGGCTGCTTATTTCTTTATGATGGTACTGGTTACAGCAGTATTAATATACTCTATAGTTAGTAAAACAATGAACAAAAAGGTTAAGACCTTAAATATTGTGGTTGCCTGTTTAGAATACTTATTATTTGTTTTAGTAATCAGTGTTTGTGTGACTAATAATATTAATTTAAAGGCTGATGAAATGATATATCAAAATAAAAACATTTTAGCTTTAGTACAAACAAGTAATGTTATATTGTTTTTCTATTTAGAAATATTAGTGCTTTATAAGCTTTATAATTATTTTAAGAAAAAGTTTGATTAAATATAAACAGTGTTGTATTATAATGTTGGAAAGGAAGAAAAAAATGAAAAAGAAAAATGGATTTATAGCGGAATTTAAGAAATTTATTGCACAAGGAAATGTAATGGATTTAGCTGTTGGTGTAATTATTGGAGGTGCTTTTTCAACTATTGTTACTTCACTAGTTAATGATATGTTAATGCCTCTTGTAGGAATGCTAACAGGTGGTGTTAACATCGCTGGTTTAAATGTTAAAGTAGGTAGTGCTGTTTTAAACTATGGTGCTTTCTTACAAGCTATAATTAATTTCCTTATTATTGCTCTATGTATTTTCCTTATTGTTAAAGCAATGAACAAATTCAATAAGAAAAAAGAAGAAGAACCTGCTGCTCCAGCAGAAGAAATAGTTCTTCTTACTGAAATTAGAGATGCATTAAAAAACAAGAAAAAGTAATTCTTGTTTTTTTAATATACTAGGGATTTTAAGTTATTAATAATAATCTTAATAAAGGAAAGTTTATGGATGTTTTCTTTGGCTTTTAAAGGGATTTTATTGATAACTTTTTTATTACTTTTAATAATCAATGTACCAACAACTTGATTCTTTTTTATTGGTAGTTTAATCTTTTTCATTTTAATAGTAGTATTAATTCCCTTTTTCTTTTCAGACTTAGTATATACTATGATGACATCATATTTAGGTAGAACATGAAGATATTTTTTACTACCATTAGTTATTTTGACTTTCTTAATTGGTTTGTTTTTCTTATAGAGAACTTGATATTTAGTATTATTGAAACCATAGTCTAATAGATTGGTTGCTTCTTGGTTTCTTATCTTAGGCTTTTCAGCACCTAGAATGATAGCTATAAGCCTTAGATCGTCTCTTTTGGCAGTGGCAGCAATACAATATTTAGCATTATCAGTATGACCAGTTTTTAAGCCATCAGCTTTATCATAGAAGCGAATCAGTTTATTAGTATTAACAAGCCAGAATTTATTAGGGGTATCCTTTCGTAAATAATCTTCATATTGACCAGAAAAACTTAGTATATCTTTATGAGTTAGTAATTCTCTCGCAATCATGGCGATATCATAAGCAGTTGAATAGTGATTCTCTTCGTCAAGACCAGTGGCGTTTTTAAAATTAGTGTCTTTAAGACCTAGCTTTTTAACTTTATTATTCATCTTTTTAACAAACTTTTCTTCACTACCAGCTATATATTCTGCCATTGCTACAGTAGCGTCATTTGCTGAAGCCATTGAGATACCTTTAAATAAATCGCGAACTGTCATTTTTTCTTGATATTGTAGATATATTTGAGATCCACCCATATCAGAAGCATTTTTACTGACAGTAACAACATCATCCCATTTAATCTTTTTTTGTTCAATGTTTTCTAAGATGATTATTTGAGCTACCATCTTAGTTAAAGAGGCAACAGGGACCTTTTTGTGGATCTCCTTCGAATAGAGAATCTTACCAGTCGATTCTTCTAATAAGATAGCACTAGTGGTATTACTAGAAACTAGCTCTTTTTCGTTTAAACCCTTAACTGAAAGTGGTATAATAAGAATGATTAAAAAAAGGCCGAAAAGTAATCTTTTCATATTATCAACTCCTAAATAAAAATATGTTAGAGGAGAACAGTTTATACATAAATAGAGATTAATGACATTATATATAGTAGGTGATATCATGAAGAATTTTATTTTATTAATAATAGTTGTTGTACTTGTTTTTTTGCTTGCTCCTGTTATTTTTAATAATACTATATCTAGTAAAAAAGTGCAAAATGAATTTGAAAAAAGCAAATGTTATCGCAAAGAGAACTTGGCTAGATATCAAAATTATCAGAAAAAAGAACCGGATTTAAAGATTAAAGAAATAGTATTAAGGGTTAATATGAATTTGGATTATGACTTTTATACTAATACTAAAGTAGTGAAAAATCCTAGTAGAATAGATGTCTTGATAAATAAGTATTATCATTTTCCTGATGGATATGAACCTGATGATTTGGTAGTTCTTCCGGGAGAATATGCTAGAGGAGGAATGAAATTACGGAAAGAAGCAAAAGAAGCCTTAGATAAATTAGTAGAATCTGCTAAAAAAGATAATATGAATATTTATGTTCAATCTAGTTATCGTAGCTATGATTATCAAGTTAAACTTTATAATAATTATCAAGCTAAGGATGGAAAAGAGGCTGCTGATAAGTATTCGGCACGACCAGGTTATTCTGAGCACCAAACAGGACTTTCTATTGATATAGGGACTAAGAAGGTTAGTTTTAATAATTTTGAGAATACAGAAGAGTTTAATTGGATGCAGGATAACGCATATCGTAATGGCTTTATATTGAGATTTCCTAAAAATAAGAAAGCAATAACAGGTTATATCTATGAATCATGGCATTACCGTTATGTTGGTAGGAAAATAGCTAAAAGAATTCATGATAATAAATTATCTTTAGAAGAGTATATAGCTTGTAATTAAACAGATTAAATAATCTGTTTTTTTGTCGATTAAAAAAAAGATAAGGCTTTGTCGAAAGCCTTTAAAAACAATGAAAATTACTTTATAGTGTTATCACGAGGTGATAATATGCTATATACCGATTTGTTTGTTAATAGAGGGGTAATATTTATGAAAATCGATGGAGAAATAAATGATATTACTATTGAACAATTTGATAATACAATTAATTATCTTCTTTATAATATAGGAATTAAATATTTCGTAATGGATTTTATTGCGGTTAAGATGAATAAAGGAATTATTCCAATTATAAATAATAAATTATTAGAAATATATACTAGTTGTGAAAAGGTTGTGATTAGAGGGCTAGATAATAAGTTGCTGGATCTGTCTTTTATCGAGAAAGGGTGCTATTAATGGAAGATATTGACATCTTAGAATATGAAAATATGGTCTATAAAGTAATATCTAAATATAAAAATTACTATGATTTGGACGATTTATATCAAGCGGGAATGTTGGGGCTTAAAAAAGCACTTGATCATTATGATACCGAAAAAGGTACGAAGTTTTCCTCTTTCGCTTGGTTTTATATTAAGGGGGAAGTGTGTAAGTATATTAAGGATGATAATCCTTTAAAAGTATCTTCTGATATTATTAAGTTAAATAAGAGTATTAATAAGGCTAAAGAAGTAATGTCTTTAAAGATGGGAAGAGAACCTACTATTGATGAAATAGCTATCTATTTAGAGATTCCTTATGAAGAATTAGTGTCTGCGTATGATAGTGCTTTGAAAGTAGAGAGTTTAGATCAAGATGAAATATATAATAATATTGGTTTTGAAGACCAAGCTTTAAATCCAGAGGTGATGGATTTAAAAATGGAAGTTCAACATCTAGAAAAAGAGGAACAAGAAATAATTGTTGGTAGATACTATGAAGATATGACTCAGGCTGAATTATCGCAGAAATTGGGTATCAGTCAGGTTCAAATATCACGAAAGGAGGCGAAAGTACTTTCCAAGTTAAAGAATAATTTATAGAATTATTACCATAATAAGAATGGTGATACTATGGATAAAACTTATGATGATATAGTACAGAAACAAAACAAAGGAGCTAAGAGTACAAAGAAAACCTATCTGGATTGTTTTGTTTCTTTTTTCGTTGGGGGTTTAATTGGTATGTTTGGGGAATGGTTAGTTGAAAAGTATTGCCTTTTATTTCATATCTCCCGTTCTGATAGTATGGCTTATATGATTATTACTTTAATACTTATTGCATCTTTTTTAACGGCTTTAGGTATTTTTGATAAACTAGCAGCTAGGGCAAAATGTGGACTCTTAATCCCTATAACTGGTTTTGCTCATTCCATGACTAGTGCTGCTATGGATGCTCGCAGTGAGGGCCTTATTCATGGCTTGGGATCAAATATATTTAAATTAGGAGGTATAGTTATTCTCTATGGTATCGTCTCAGCTTGGGTTTTTGGTCTTTTACGTTATTTGGTAGGAGGATTATCATGACTTTTAAGTACAAGAATGTCTATGTGGCTGCTACTTCAACGGTAGTAGGTCCTTATGAAAAGAAAGGACCTTTAGGGGATTATTTTGACAAGGACTATTCCGATTTATATTGTGGAGCCAAATCAATTGAACAGGCCGAAATGAAGATGCAAAAGGACAGTATAGATATTGTTTTAAGAAAAGCTAAGTGCCAAAAAAAAGATCTTGATTTGTTGATTTCCAGTGACTTATCTAATCAAATTATGGCTTCTAATAGTGCCGGAAAATGTATTGGTAAATCATTTTTAGGTATTTATAGTGCTTGTGCTGGTAGTGCTGAAGGTATAATTATTGGTGCTAATTTTATAGAAAATAGTCAAATAAAGAAGACAATTGTTACTGTCTCTTCGCATAATTTGGCTAGTGAAAAACAATTTCGCAATCCAACAGAGTATGGAGTACCTAAAAAAGAGACATCTACTTTTACAGCGACAGGAGCTGCTTCGATCTTATTACAGGATGAAAAAACAAGTATTAAAGTAGAAAGTGTTACTATTGGTAGAATAATTGATTGTCGAGAAAACGACCCAAATAATATGGGGGCAGTTATGGCTGGAGCGGCTATTGATACCATTCGAACACATCTTAGGGATACGAAAAGAGAAGCTAGTTATTATGACTTGATTCTAACGGGTGATTTAGGCAAATATGGAAAAGAGATAGTCAAGGATTATTTATGGCAAAAAGAAAAGATTGATGTTCGGGATAATTTAGAGGATTGTGGTACTATTTTATATGACTTGGAACATCAAAAAGAGGTTCATGCTGGGGGTAGTGGCCCTGTTTGTTCAGCATTAGTTAATTATAGTTATATTCTTGATAAATTAAAGAAAAAAGAATTAAAAAAAGTACTATTAGTACCTACAGGAGCCTTGTTCTCACCAGTGTCGCTCTTTCAAAAAAAGAACATCTTATCTATTGCCCATGCAGTTAGTTTGGAGGCTATATAATGCTTCTAGTAAGATCTTTTTTCTTTTGTGGTTTTATCTGTTTAATTGCTCAAGTACTATTAAGTAATACAAAATTAACTCCAGGGCATGTAACTTCTATCTTTGTTGTCAGCGGAGCTTTTTTAGATGTCTTTAGTATTTATGACAAATTAGTATTATTTTTTGGTGGTGGGGCTTGTGTTCCCATTACTAGTTTTGGTCATTTGTTGATTCATGGATCTTTAGCACATGCTGATAAATCAGGCTTTTTAGGCATTTTTATGGGCATGTTTGATTTAACTGCTTCGGGCATAACAGCTGCCATTATTTTTGCTTTTTTCTTTGCTTTAATATTTAAACCAAAAAATTAGAGATATCACATTTTAGATATCTCTATTATTTTATTATAATCATCATCACGAGCAGCGATATTTTTGTGTGTTCTCCTACATTTAGTGCATTTATAAATAATTTTATAAGTATCTTTATACTTTTCTATACCAATGGGTTCCATTAATCCTTTACAATCGTTTTCGCGGTCACCGGGATTGATATCAACATGTTTAGAATAAAGACAGAAAGGACAATGATCACGTGCTGAGTACTCTAAGGGAGGAACTTTCTTACCACAGTTTTCACAGATGAATTCTTCATCAATCATATTAAATCTTTTCATTATCTTCACCTGTTAATAGTATACCACAAAATAATTTTATGGTATAATTATAGTAGTCTGGATGTGATAGAATGGAACTTAAATTTGTAATTGATGATTTCGAAGGACCATTAGATTTACTTCTTCATTTAATTAAAGAAGCAAAGATGGATATTATGGATATTGAAATTGAAAAAATAACTCAACAATATCTAGATTTCCTTGATTTACAAAAGAAAATGGACTTAGAGATAGCTAGTTCTTATCTAGTAATGGCCAGTGAGTTAATTGAAATAAAATCAAAACTATTGCTTCCAAGAGAGACTCTTGATGAGGAAGAAGAAATAGATCCAAGAGAGGATTTGATTAATCGATTATTAGAATATCAAGCTTATAAAGATATTACTAAAGAACTACAAGAAAAAGAAGCTTTAAGAAGAGAAATATATACTAAAGCTAGGGAGAATATTACTAATTATTTAGATGAAGATGCTAAGTTAGATACAGATGTTACTCTTGACGATTTAATGGAAGCTTTGAAGAGATACTTAGTGCGTAAAGAAGAAAAGAAACCACTTCATACTAGTGTTACTACTAAAGAAGTAAGTGTTAGTGGTAGAAGAGATAGTATTAAAAAGATTTTGAAGAGTAGGAAAAGGGTTAAATTTACAGAATTATTTGAAGATTTCAGTCGTGAATATATAGTTGCTACTTTCTTAGCTATTTTAGAAATGGCTAAAGAAAAGGAAATAAAAATTGTTCAAGAGAATACATTTGATGAAATATTAGTGGAGGGAAGATAATGAATAAGAAAGCAATACTAGAAGGACTTTTCTTCGTAATGGGTGATGATGGGGTATCCCTAAAACAAATTGAAGAAGTTTTGGAAATAGATGAAGATAAAGCAAATAGTCTACTAGAAGAATTAAAAAAAGACTTAGTAAGTGATGATAGAGGACTTACAATTGAAAAATTAGGTAATAAGTACAAAATGACTACTAAAAGTGAGCATAAAGAGTATTATAAGAAAATTGTTACTGATGAAGAGAGTAATACTTTATCACAAGCGGCTCTTGAGACTTTGGCTATTATTGCTTATAATGAGCCAATTACCAGAATAGATGTTGATAAGTTAAGGGGAGTATCTTCATCCCAAATGCTTAGGAAATTAGTAGCGAAAGGTTTAATTGAAGATGTTGGTAGAAGTGATCAACCAGGAAGACCTTATCTTTATAGTACAACGGATTTATTCTTGGATTACTTTAAAATGTCTTCTAAAAGTGAGTTGCCAAGTATCGATGAATACTTAGAAGAGGAAGAAGAGACAGAAGAAAGTGATCTTTATACTGCTAAATATAGAGAAGAAGAGGTTTTGTAAACTATAGATTATATGTTATAATCTATACATGCCTGTGTGGTGGAATTGGTAGACGCGTTGGACTCAAAATCCAATGGTAGCAATACCGTATCGGTTCAAGTCCGATCACAGGCACCATATATGTATTAAAGAACTAAGTTTAGTTCTTTTTTTATTCTTTTGTATATTTCATAATAATGGTACAATATAGTAGGTACGAGGTGATAAAATGCTAAAGTTATTGAAGGAATTAAAAGGAAGAGAAAGAATCTTTATAGTATTAGCTATTATCTTAATAGTTTTACAAGTAATATTAGATTTAAAAGTACCTGATTATATGTCAGAAATAACTAAATTAGTTCAGACTTCTAATAGTGGAATTGAGGAAATATTAGAGAATGGTTTCTTTATGATTCTTTGTTCCTTGGGTAGTTTGGTTTTGGCTTTTTCAGTTATCTTTTTAGCTTCATTTACTGGAACTTCATTTGAGAAAAATTTACGTAAGAAAGTATTTAGAAAAGTCCAATCTTTTGGTATGGAAGAGATTAATAAGTTTTCCACTAGTAGTTTAATTACTAGAGCTACTAATGATATTACGCAAATAAAGATGTTTGTAGTAATGGGTGTGCAGATGCTTGCCAAAGCACCAATTATGGCGACTTTAGCAATTATAAAAATAGCTGGTAAAGAATGGAGTTTTTCCCTTATTACTTTAGGGGGAGTAGTAATAGTAATTGTTCTTAATTTGTTTGTTATTTTAGTGGCTATTCCTAAGTTTAAGAAAATTCAGAAGTTAACTGATAATATCAATGGTATAACTAGTGAGAATTTGCATGGTATTAAAGTAATAAGAGCTTATAATGCTGAAGAATATCAACTTAATAAATTTACAGGTGCTAATGAAGAACTTACTAATACTAATATGTTTGTTCAAAAAATTATGGCTTTTATTAGTCCTGTTATGAGTTCTATTATGGCTTTTCAAGGTTGGGCTATTTACTTTGTAGGAGCTATTTTAATCAGTAATACAACGGGTCTAAATCGTCTTAATATTTTTAGTGATATGGTTGTCTTTTCAGCATATTCAGTACAAGTAATATTATCTTTTATGGTTTTAGCAATTATCTTTGTTATTTATCCTAGAACAGCAGTATCAATTAAACGTATTAGTGAGGTTTTAGATACTGATACTAAGATTAAAGAAGGGAATATTACAAAGAGTAATAATAGTATTAAAGGAGAAGTGGAATTTAAAAATGTCAGTTTTAAATATCCGGATGCTGAAGACTATGTCCTAAAAGATATTAGTTTTAAGGCTAACACTGGGGAGACAATAGCAGTTATTGGATCAACTGGTAGTGGTAAATCAACTTTGATAAACTTGATTCCTCGTCTTTATGATACTAGTTCAGGAGAAATATTAATAGATGGTATTAATATTAAAGATATGAGTAATGAATATTTATATAGTAAATTAGGTTATATTAGTCAAAAAGCAGTTCTTTTTAAGGGAACAATTCTGGAAAATATTCGTTTTGGTAAAGACAATAAGAAAGTAGCTAAAGAAAATGTAGAAAAGGCTCTTGATATAGCTCAAGCTTCTTCTTTTATTAGAAAATTAGATAAAGGTATTAAGGCTAATCTTGCTCAATCAGGTACTAATATATCTGGAGTACAAAAACAAATAATTT
>JAFRCD010000008.1 GCA_017404555.1 Bacilli bacterium | reverse complement strand
ACTATATTGTAGTTTTCCTCAACATCTTTTGATAATTTTACTATCTTACGAGCTAAGCGATATGAATCAGTACTATTAACTTCTAAAGTATCTCCAACAATATTAAAGTTAATTCCTGTAAGCACTGGTTTAGCTTCTTCATATGAAGCAGCAAAAGCTGTTTCTCTAACTATTTCCTTAAAAATATCCCCATCTATTTCAATTTTATTCTTAGAAACACTTAAATCAATATTAGGATATTCCTTTTTATCAATTCCATTCAAATTAAATTCACTATTCTTAGTATATATTAATATTTTTAATTCATCTATTACCTCAATATTAACAAAATCATCAGGTAATTTACGAATTATATCCAAAATATATTTTCCTTGAATAATAATGGATCCTTCTTTTTCAATTTTAAAGTCATCAGAATTAGATATAATACTAGTCTGAATAGTAATATCATTGTCTGATGCAGTTAAAGTCAATTTCTTTTTTGTTAAATCAAATTTAATACCAGCTAAAACTGGAATTAGATTCTTAGTTGATATAGCCTTAGATACTTTATTTAACCCTTCTAATAATAATTCTCTTTTAATGGTAAATTTCATAAATATTCCTTCTTTCTTAACTATTATTTTTATTATTACAGTGGAAAAAGTTAATAACTTAATTTTTCCTTTATATTTCAAATAATTTTAATCAAATGCTAATGTTGAAAAAAATTATTTTTAAAAAAGTAATCCACAACCCTATATAATATTCTTTTTCAATTTTTCAATTGTTTTTTGTAATTCAGTATTAGTTTTCAACTCTTTATCTATTTTTTCTACTGAATGCATTACTGTTGAATGATCTTTTCCACCAAATTCTGTACCTATTTTGGGAAAAGACTCATCAGTAAGCTGCCTACATAGGTACATAGCAATCTGTCTTGGAAAAGCAATATTAGCACTTCTCTTCTTACCTCTTATATCTTCTACAGTAATACTAAATTCATCAGCAACGATCTTTTGAATACGATGAATATCATCTTTTTCACTCATTCCTTTAGAAATAAAATCTTTTAAAGCTTCAATAGCTAAATCAACGTCAATTTTAGCTCCTCCCATGATAGTTGAATAAGCAATTAATCTGGTTATAGAACCTTCTAATTGTCTAACATCAGTACCAATATTAGAAGCAATATATTCAATAACATCCTCTGGAATTTCCTTTTCAAAGTTACCAGCAATTATTTTTTTCTTTAATATTTCTTTTCTTAAAGCAAAGTCTGGTGGAAAGATATTAACTGTTAATCCCCAACAGAATCTAGTTCTAAGTCGATCTTCTAATAGTTTTAAATCATCAGGAGAACGATCCGATGAAATAATAATTTGTTTACTATCACTATAAAGGGTATTAAAAGTGTGGAAAAATTCTTGTTGTGTTTGGGTTGCTCCTCCTAAGAACTGAATATCATCAATTATTAAGACATCAACATTACGATATTTATCTTTAAAGAACTCAATATAATTAAAATTATTACCTTCGCTATTTTTTTTATTAATACCAATGAAATCACTAATAAATTGATCACTAGTAACATAAAGAACCTTTCGATTACTATTCTTTATAATATAGTTACCAATTGCATGCATTAAATGGGTTTTACCTAATCCACTATTTCCATATATAAACAACGGATTATACATAGCTCCAGGTGATTCAGCTACTGATAAAGCGGCTGCTTGTGCAAATTTATTAGAATTACCAACAATAAAAGTTTCAAATGTATAATTAGGATTTAAATTAGATTGAAAGTTATTCTCTTTAGGAACTCCGTCACTAATTTTTTCCTGCTTTGGAGAATCAGATTCTGGTTCTATTTCTTCCTTTAATAAGAACTCTAATTCAAAATTAGTATTAGTAATCTTATTTAAGTTTTCCACAATTAAATCATAATAGTTGTCTCCTAATTGTTTTTTATGAATTAACATAGGAACAATTATTACTGCTTTACCATCATCTAATTTGTAGAGTTCTGTATCTTTAAACCAAGTTTCATATGATAGTGAAGATAGTTCATCTTGAATGTTTTTTAAGAAATTATTCCAAATTGTCGACATATTCATAAAACCATCTCCCCACTATCAATAAGTTCGTTGATTAACACTATTCTAACTTAAAAAAGGGAAAAAATAAACAGAAAAAGTGGAAAAAAAGTTTTCCTCAATTTTTCCACAGAATTATAAACAAGAAAAAGGACAATAAATCAATGAATAATAGACTTATCCACATTTTCCACAAATTTTTATAAACATTTATGGAAAAATTATCAACATTTCCCCCAACTTTTTGTGGAAAAGTGAGAAAAGAAAGACAAATTAATAAGTTTTTACTGTGGATAATTAGAAAAAAGCCTTTATTCATTGACAAAATAGGGGATTCTTGATTATAATAATGTAGATTTCTATTGGAGGTGGAACAAATGAAGAGAACATATCAACCAAATAATCGTAAAAAATCTAAGAAACATGGTTTTTTTGCACGCAAGAAAACAAACATCTTAAATAATCGTCGTCGTAAAGGACGTAAGAGACTTTGTAAATAAATCCGCTTATTATAAGTGGTTTTTTACTATTTAAAAAGGTGATAATATGAAAAAAAAGTTCATTGTTAAAAGTAATAGAGAATTCAATGAAATAATAAATAGTAAACATAGTACATCTAATAGTTGTTTTATCGTTTATTATAAAAAAGCTAAAGAAAAGTATTCTCGTTTTGGTATTTCTGTTGGAAAAAAAATAGGGAAGGCCACTATTCGCAATAAATATAAAAGAAAAATAAGAGCTATTATTGATAATAATAAAAAGGACTATTCAAATAATTTGGATTATATTATAATAATGAGAAAGGAATGTTTAAATCAAAAACACGAAATTCTAGAAAAAAATTTAAATATTCTTATAAAAAATATAGATAGGAATGATTTAAATGAAAAAGAAAAAAATATTTAGATTACTAATAGTACTATTATTAGTAATAACACTTACTGGCTGTGCTAAAACATTAACTGATAAAGATAAAAAGCCAGTAAAAAATACTGTAACTGGTCAAAACTTGACTAAAAACATTTTATGTAAGCCACATGCAGAAAAAACAATAAAACTATATGAAAAAAATAAAGTAAAGATCGACAAGTTACCAGAATGTAAGGATCTAAAAATCAATTCTGGTAATTATGAAGGTTTATGGACAACTTTCTTTGTTAAACCATTAGCCTTTATCATTGTTCTACTTGGGACTAAAATAGGAAATTATGCTGTATCACTAATCATAGTAAGTATTCTTATTAGATTAGTAGTCTTTCCTCTTACCAAGAAGACAGCTATGCAATCAGAAATGATGAAAAAGGCGCAACCAGAGCTTAATAGGATTCAAAATAAATATAAGAACAAGAGTCAAGATAAAGATGCTATGATGAAACAATCACAGGAAATGATGGCAGTTTATAAGAAATATAATATTAGCCCAATGGGCGGATGTTTATTTGCTTTTATTCAATTACCTTTATTCATTGCTTTCTTTGAAGCTGTTCAAAGAACACCAGCTATTTTTGAAGATACTTTTCTAAAATTACAATTAGGAACAACACCAATCGTTGGTATTTCTGGAAGCAATTGGTATGCATATCTAATATTAATGCTTTTAATTGCTGCTAGTACCTTCTATTCATTCACTATGACTATGAAGGATACTCCAAGCATGGATGGTAATAATAGTATGAAAAACATGCCAATTATTATGAGTATCATGATAATTATCATGGGTCTATATATGCCTTCTGCTTTAGGTATATATTGGATTACTACTAACTTGTTCACAATCGGACAAAATATTTTAGTAAAAAGGAGTAAGGAAGTAAATGGAAAAAAGAAAGTTTAGTGGAAAAGACTTCGATAGCGCTGTTGAAGAAGCTAAAATAGCAATACAAGAAACAGAAGAAAACCTTATTATTAGACAAGTAGGGGAGACAAAAGGCGGTCTTTTCAAAGGAAAAAAAGTAGAAATAGAAGTAGTTGAAAAAAGAGAAGTAGTTGAATATATTAAGAATTTCTTAATTGATTTATTAAAAGATTTAGGTTTTAATCCTAAAATAGAAGTAAAGAATAAAAAAGAAGTTCCTACTTACATAATATATTCTGATAATGATGCACTTCTAATTGGAAAGAATGGTAAAAACTTAAAAGCTCTTTCTATGGTAGTTGCAGCACATATTAAAAAGGAACTAGGAGAAAGTTTTAAATTTTTAATAGATGTTAATGACTATAAAGAAAGACATCAACAGATAATTGAAAGAATGGCTAAGAAATTAGCTCGTGAAGTTGCCGCAACTAAAGTAGAAGTAAAAATGGAAAGAATGAATTCTTTTGAAAGAAGAATAGTTCATAATACGTTAACCAATAATAAGAAAGTATATACTGAAAGTGAAGGCGAAGAGCCAAATAGATATGTAGTCATAAAACCAAAAGAAGATAAATAATCTTCTTTTCTTTTTTTTTCTGTGTTATTATATAAATAGAGGAGTAGTGTTATGAAGAAAATAGGAAGAATTAAATATAATAATAAAATATTTGATATTTTTATTGATGATAAACATCAAAAACACTTTTTGGAAGTTGTTAAAGAAGAAGCAAAAGAAAAATATGTTAAACCTGATTTAGAAGATTTAGTGCGATTAACTCTAATATATAATACTAGAGATCCTTATACATACTATGATTCTATAGCTGAACATCGACAAAAACACAAGCTAAAAAGAATAGTTGCAAACACAATCGGAGCATTAACTATTTCTGCCACTATTTTCTCTTTAAGTGGTGGAATTTTAAAATTAAATAGAGAAAATGATACTTTGGATAAGATAAATAATTATGAAAGAGTAGAGGAAGAAGAGGTAGAAGATCTCCTTACTATAGAGCATATTACTTTAGATGATATTGATTTAGATGAAGTTTCAATCGATGATGTGAGAAAAACACTACAGAACAATGTTTTTCTAAACGATGAACAAAAAGAAGAAATAAATGACTTTATTTCCGCAGTAGAAGAAAAAGAAGAAAACATTGATTTAAGAATATTAAACTATAATTTAAAAGATATTCAAGTTGTAGAAGGACCAGTAGATAGTGAATCAATTCTAGGAAAATATGTTATTGATGAAAACACATTGTTTATCGAATCAAAAGAAGAACTAGGTGATGATTATAACGAAGTATTATATCATGAATTAACTCATGTTCTACATTTATCAAAAGTTGAATCAAAATATGTAAAAGGAACTAAAAAAGGAAACTGTCTTAAAGAATTTTCTGTTTTAAATGGTTATGGAGTAGGACTTGAAGAAGGAATGAACGAAGTTATATCTAATTATTTATTATCAGATTATACAAATATGAAAGAATATTATCAAAGCGAGCCAGAATATGTTTGCTATGGTGACGTTCCTTATACTTGTCTTGGCCTATTAGAAGCCCTTGACGGATACTACAGTATTAATGATTTTTTAAATGGCGATGTATATGGTTTAGAATCCCTACTTAAAAAAATTGAAAGTGAAGATATAATTGATAGAATTGATGTTGCTTATTTATCTTTCCAAGATGAAGTTGAGGTTCTAGAAGAAGAAAATGAGATGGAATATATGCAAAACCAATCTCTTGAACAAGAAACAGACTTAGTAGATGAAGAAGTAAGAAGGAAATAAATCCTTCTTTTTTTTTACATTTAATGTTATAATATCAGCGAGAAAGGGAAGAATAGTATGGATGATACAATAGTTGCAATCTCAACAGCCTTAGGTAAAGGGGCTATATCAATAATTAGATTATCTGGAAAAGACAGTATTAAAATAGTTAATAGTGTTTTTAATGGTGTTGATTTAAACAAAGTAGATTCCCATACCATTAATTATGGTTTTATTATTGATGGTAACAAGAAAGTAGATGAAGTTTTAGTATCAGTCATGAAGGCACCTAGGACATATACAACTGAAGATGTAGTGGAAATAAATTCCCATGGTGGCATAATAGCAACTAATAAAATTTTAAAACTAATGTTGAAAAAAGGTGCTCGAATGGCAGAAGCAGGCGAATTTACTAAAAGAGCATTCTTGAATGGAAGAATAGATCTAACTGCTGCTGAAAGCGTTATGGATATTATTGAGTCTAAATCAAATGAAGCAATGGATTTAGCAATGAAAGGACTTTCTGGTTCAACAAGAAAACTAATTGAAGAGTTTAGAGAGAATTTAATAAAAATTCTAGCTAATATCGAAGTAAATATTGATTATCCCGAATATGAAGATATTGAAGAAATGACTATTAAAGATATCGAAAAGGAAATAAAAACAATGAAAAATAAGCTTTCTAAGATATTAGAAAGTAGTAAAAACACTAGATTTATTAAAGATGGTATTAATACTGTTATAGTAGGAAGACCTAATGCTGGAAAAAGTAGTATTCTAAATAAACTATTAGAAGAAGATAAGGCCATAGTTACTGATATTGAAGGTACTACTAGAGATATTGTTGAAGGAAGTATTTATTTAGATGGGATCTTACTTAATATAATTGATACTGCTGGTATTAGAGAAACAGATGAAACTATTGAAAAAATAGGAGTAGAAAAATCTCTTTCTTTAATAGAAGAAGCAGATTTGATAATTGTGGTACTAGACGGTAATAAAAAATTAAATAAAGAGGATAAGGAAATACTTGAGCGAACAAAGAATAAAACTAGAGTTGTAGTTGTTAACAAAGATGATCTAAAACAAAATGTTGACCCTAATGAACTACCAAAAGAAGCAATAACTATCAACACATTTGATAATAGTATTGACAAATTAAAAGACAAAATTAGAAACCTATTTGAATTAGAAAAAATCAATACTAAAGAAGCAACTTATTTTTCTAATACTAGACAAATAGATTTAGTAGAGAAATCTTTAGACAAATTAGAAATAATTAAAAAGAGATTAAAAGAGAAAACGCCAATTGATTTGATAGAACTAGACTTAAAAGAAGTATTTGATACTTTAGGAGAAATTATTGGTGTAACATATGACGAAGAGATAATAGATCATCTCTTTGAAAACTTTTGTGTTGGCAAATAAAAGAGGTGCAAAATGAATAATATAGATGTAATAGTAGTAGGTGGTGGTCATGCTGGCTGTGAAGCAGCTTATGCCAGTGCCACTTTAGGAAAGAAAACCCTACTTATAACAAGTAATATTAATAATATAGCTGATATGCCATGTAATCCATCTATTGGTGGTCCTGCTAAAGGAATTGTTGTTAGAGAAATAGATGCTTTAGGTGGTTTAATGGGAAAAATTGCTGATCGTGGTGCTATTCAAGTAAAAATGTTAAATACTAAAAAAGGTCCCGCAGTAAGAGCTCTAAGAGCTCAAGAAGACAAAGCGGTTTATCCTAAAGAAATGTTAAAAGAATTAAAAGCAACTAAGAATTTAGATATTTTAGAAGGAATGGTAGAAAAACTTCTTATTAAGAATAAACAGGTACAAGGAATTGAATTAGATAATGGCGAAAAAATAAGTAGTAAAGCTGTAATTCTTACTACAGGTACTTATCTAAAGGCTTGTATTTTAAGAGGAGCCAAGAAAACTCCAAGTGGTCCACATGGCGAAAAAGAATCTAAAAACTTAAGCAATGATTTAAAAAAATTAGGATTTAATATTCTTCGTCTTAAAACAGGAACACCTCCTAGAATTGAAAAGAGTACAATCGATTTTTCTAAAGCAAAATTAGAAGAAGGGGATAAAGAAAAAAGAACTTTTTCCTTTACAAATAAATGCTTCTATGATGTTAATAATCAAGTTCCCTGTCATCTAATATATACGACTGAAGAAACTCATAAAATAATTAATAAAAACTTAGAAAGATCAAGTATGTATGGGGGTTATGTTGAAGGAATAGGACCAAGATATTGTCCATCAATCGAAGATAAAGTAGTACGTTTCAGTGACAAATCAAGACATCAATTGTTTTTAGAACCAGAAAGTTTATCTTATGATGATATTTATATTCAAGGGTTTTCTACTTCAATGCCTGAAGATGTCCAAGAAAAATTAGTGCATTCATTGCCAGGTTTAGAAAAGGCCAAGATAAATAAATATGCTTATGCTATTGAATATGATGCTATTGATTCAAAACAAATTAAAAGAACATTAGAGACAAAACTGATTGAAAATCTATACACAGCTGGTCAAATAAATGGAACTAGCGGTTATGAAGAAGCTGCTGGACAAGGGTTAATTGCCGGAGTAAATGCTAGTCTAAAATTAGATAATAAGGAACCTTTAATTTTAAGAAGAGATGAAGCCTATATTGGTGTTTTAATAGACGACTTAGTTACTAAGGGAGTAAAAGATCCATATCGTTTACTTACTTCAAGAGCTGAATACCGGTTATTACTTCGTCATGATAATGCAGACATAAGATTATCAGAATATGGTAAAAAAATAGGACTACTTAAAAATAGTCAGTACCAAGATTTTAAAAAGAAAATAAAAGATATAGAAGAATTAACTAAAAAGTTAAAAGAGACAAGGATAACTCCTAAAAAAGAGGTTAATAATTATTTAGAAAGAATAAATACCACTCCTCTAAAAGAAGGATTATCTCTTTATGAACTTATTAAAAGACCTGAAGTAGAGATAAAAAAACTAGAGAATTTTATTGAATTAAACTATGACTTTGAGGTGTTAGAACAAATAGAAATAAATGCCAAATATGAGGGATATATTAGGAAAGCCTTAAAAGAAGCTAAAAAGATGTTAGCTCTAGAGGAAAAGAAAATTCCAGAAGAAATTAATTATAATAAAGTTCCTAATATTGCTTCAGAAGCTCGACAAAAATTAAAAGAAATAAAACCAACAACTATTGGACAAGCTACTAGAATAAGTGGAGTTAATCCAGCGGATATAGCAGTATTATCAGTCTATATAAGAAGGGGAAAATATGAATAGGGAAGAGTTTATAAAAGAACTACAGAAACTAGATATTAATATTTCACCAGAACAATTAGAACAATTAGAAAGATTATTTAATATCTTAGTAGAGGAAAACAAAAAGACTAATCTCACCAGAATAATTGAAAAAGAGGATGTATATCTAAAACATTTTTATGATAGTTTAACTATTACAAAGGCAGTTAATCTAAATAGTATTAATACTCTTTGTGATGTTGGTTCTGGTGCTGGATTTCCCGGATTAGTTTTAAAAATAATGTATCCCCATCTAGAAATAGTACTAATAGATTCCCTTCTAAAGAGGGTAAAATACTTAAATGAAACAATAAAAAAGCTAGATTTAACTGGTATTGAGGCAATTCATACAAGAGCAGAAGACTATCATGACAAAAAATTTGATTTAGTAACTGCTCGCGCAGTAGCTAATATAGATAAGCTTTTAAAATATACAATGCATCTTGTCAAAAAAGAGGGTAAATTCATTGCTATGAAAGGAAATATCAACCAAGAAATCACCCCTGACGTAGAAAAAAAGATAAATAAAAAATACCTCATTGATGAAATTATAGAGTTTGAATTACCAATTGAAAACAGCACAAGAAGTTTAGTAGTAATTAGAAATAAATAATAAAATCTTCAAAACGAAGATTTTTTATTTGAAAAAATTCTAAAAACTGATATAATGATTATAAGAGTACAAAAGAATAGTGAGGGGATAAAGTGGATACGGAAAAAGAAATAGTTTATTTACAATTAGAAGATATCATTCCCAACAGATTTCAACCACGTGAAGTTTTTGATGAAAACTCTTTAAAAGAATTAGCAGTATCAATCAAAGAGCACGGGGTAATTCAACCAATTATCGTTAGAAAAGTTGATGATAAATATGAAATAATTGCTGGAGAACGTCGTTATAAAGCAGCAGCTTTAGCTGATCTTAAGAAGATACCAGCTATTGTTAGAGATATAGATGATAAAGAATCTTCAAAAGTAACACTTTTAGAAAACCTACAACGAAAGAATTTAAATCCAATGGAAGAAGCAAGAACATATCAAAAGATTCTTGATTTAGACCAAATGACTCAAGAAGAGCTTGCTAAAACAATGGGTAAGAGTCAATCAGCAGTAGCTAATAAACTACGACTTTTAGCTTTACCAAAAAAAGTACAAGATGCTCTTATGAATGAACAGATTTCTGAAAGACATGCTAGGGCACTATTAAATTTAGAAGATGATAGTAAAAAAGAAGAACTATTAGATAAAATAATTGAAACAAAAATGACTGTTCGCGAATTAGAAAAGACGATTAATGAATTGAATACTCAGTCATCAGGAATAAATGACTTAGAAGAAAATCTACCAGAAGTTCCTATTGAAGAGCCTCAAGATTCAACAACTAACGATATTCCAGAAGAAGTAGGAGAAGCAAAAGCTGTTCCTAATCTACCAACAGATGACTTGCAGGAACAAGTCACCTCAGATCTTCCAGCGGAGGAGGAAAACCAGGAAATTCCTGATGTACCAATAGCTGAAGACGGAAATGATGCTTCAGTAGATATTACTAAACCACAAGAAGAAAGCGTTGATGTAGGAGTTAATAGTTTCATTAATTCTGATTTAATAACTCCAGATACAGAAGAGAAGAAGACAGATAAAGAATTTGGGGAAGTTACTTATGCTCCACCAGAGGGAGAAGAAGAAAGTCAATCTGGACTACCTAAATTTATTAATTATGGGGAAATTGATGATGATGAAGATGATGGCGAGGAAGAAAAGAACTTAGCTACTTCAACTAGTATTGATATCAACGATTTAAAAGAAAATACTGCTGATATAAACACTGAAGAAATAAAAAAGAAAGAAGATATTGATGATCTATTAAAAGTAGATCCTAATGCAAAAGCAGCACCAGAACCTACTGTTAAGGAGGATGGACCAGGATTTAAATTTATTAATCCTGAAGAAAGTGAAGAAAAAGAAGAAAAACCAGAAGTAGAAGAGAAAACAATTATTGATAATCCAATGGATTACTTCACATCTCCTGATGTTATTCCAACTGCCGATAGTGCCGACTTAAATGATAATAACCAAAAAGTAGAAGAAACAGATAATAATACAGCTATTGATGATATTCTAAATGGTTCTGGAAATAGTAGTAATTATAGAGAAGCAAAATTTGATGAAAATGGTGATTTTGTTGATGATGATGGAACTTCTACAGAATCACCAGAAGTTGGAGAAAAGAAAGAAGATCCTTATATCTATATTCCTGATTCCATTAAAGATAAAGCAGCTCTTACTAGTATTTTAATGAGTGATGGAGTAGAAACATCTGAAAGTAAAAAAACAGAACCAATTTCTTTGAAAGAAGCTATTGATGAAATTAGACAAACAGTAAGTAAACTTGAAAAAGGAGACGTCGGTATTGAGACCGAAGAAATTGATTTACCAAACAATTATCAAATAAATATAAAAATTAGAAAAGATGAAGAAAATTAAATCTTTTCTTTTTTCTATAAAATCTTCCAAAAGACATATTTTTTTGGTACAATATTATTTAGAACTGATTAGAAATAGGTGATTTTATGGGAAAGGTTATTTCATTAGTAAATCAAAAAGGCGGGGTCGGTAAAACAACTACCAGTATTAATCTTTCTGCCTCTCTTGCAGCCTTAGGTAAAAAGGTTCTTTTAGTTGATTTAGATCCCCAAGGAAATACTAGTACCGGAGTAGGTATTAATAAGGGGGAAATAGAGAAAAGTATTTATGATGTTTTCACCGGTAAATGTTCTATTAATGATGCCATTATTAAAACAAAATATAAAAATTTATTTGTTATAGCAGCTACTATTAATTTAGCAGGTCTAGACATTGAATTATTAGAAAAAAGTCAAACTACGGTTGATTTTAATAAAGGGGGACAACTAAAAAAACATATTGATAGTGTAAAAGATAGTTTTGATTTTGTTATTATGGATTGTCCACCATCATTAGGACTTATAACTACTAATGCTTTAACAGCATCTGACTCTGTTATTATACCAGTTCAATGTGAGTTCTTCGCCTTAGAGGGAATAATGCAGTTATTAAACACTATTATGTTAGCTCAAAAGTCTTTAAATCCTAACTTAGACATTGAAGGAGTATTACTTACAATGCTAGATTCTCGGACTAATTTAGGTTTTGAAGTCGTAGAAGATATCAGAAAGTTCTTTAAAGAAAGAGTATATAATACAATAATACCAAGACTAATAAGACTTACTGAAGCTCCATCACATGGAGAACCAATTATTGCTTATGATCCTAAAAGTAGGGGGTCTGAAGCCTATATTAATTTAGCGAAGGAAGTGATTGCTCGTAATGGAAACTAAAAGAAGAGCCCTAGGAAGAGGGTTAGAGGAATTATTTAACAATGAACCTCTTAACTATAATAAGATGGAGGAAAAGATAATTACTTCAACTCCTAAAGAAGAAATAGTTAAAATAAAACTAGACGAATTACGCAGTAATCCGTACCAACCAAGAACAAATTTTGATCAAACAGCTTTAAATGAATTAGCTGATTCCATTAAAGAACACGGAGTATTTCAACCAATTATCGTTAAGAAAAGTATTAAAGGTTATGAAATAATTGCTGGAGAGAGAAGGGTAAAAGCAGCTACTATTGCAGGTCTAGAAGAAATACCAGCTATTATTAGAGATTTTACTGATGAAGAAATGATGGAGATAGCTCTTTTAGAAAATCTTCAAAGAGAAGATTTAAATGCTGTTGAAGAAGCAAGAGCTTATCAAAAACTTTTAGAAAGCTTAGGAATAACACAAGAACAATTAGCTCAAAAACTAGGTAAAAGTAGAAGTCATATAACCAATATGTTAGGAATCTTAACTTTACCAGAGGAAGTATTAAACAGGATAGAAGCTAAAGAAATTTCTATGGGACACGCTAGAGTACTTTCTAAATTAGAAGATAGAGAACAAATCGAAGAACTAGCTAAAAGAATAGTTAAAGAAGATTTAAGTGTTCGTCAAATAGAAGAGATAACCTCATCTGATAAAGTTTATGAAAGAAAGCACAAAATAAACAAGAATAAAGAAAGAGACGACGAATATCAATATGTTGAAGAGCAATTGGTAGAAAAGTTAGGAACTAAGGTAAAAATTAAAAAAGGCAGAATAGAGATTAGCTTTGCTAACAATAATGATTTAAATAGAATATTAGAGATAATGAAATTGAATAATTAGGAGGAAATATGCTAGTGACTATGTTTGATGCTATAGACATTGATTTAAACTATATAGTGAGACCTATAGTATATATATTTATAGGTGTAATTGTTTATTATATTTTAAAAGCAGTTATAAATACTAACATGCATAAACGTTTTGTTAAGAAAAGACATTATAAAAAAAGAATTACTACAATCAATGCTCTTATTTTAAACATCATAAAATACTTAATAATTATTTCAGTTATTATATCAATACTAACTGTCTTTAAAGTAGATGTTAGATCTATTATTACTGGATTGGGTATTACAGCAGCAATCGTTGGATTAGCATTCCAAGATTTTATTAAAGATATTTTAGCTGGAATATCTATTGTCAGTGAAGATCAATATGAAATTGGAGACACCATTAAAATTGGTGATTTCATGGGAAAAGTCACCTTAATTAGTTTACGGAGTACTAGAATCCAGGACTTTAAAGGGGCAACTAAGATAATTGCTAACCACACTATTACCGAAGTTATTAATTATAATTTAGAGGATTCACTAGCCCTAGTTGATATCGCTATTGATTACAAAGCTAATACAGATGAAGTACTAAATACATTAGAAAAGATTGCCGGAGAATTAGATAAGAGTTTAGAAAATACAAAAGGACCTGTTGAAGTATGGGGAATTGAAGATTTAAGTAGTTCTGCTGTTGTCTATAGAATGTGTGTCTTGGTTGATTCAATGAATCAGTATGTAACACAAAGAATTATGCGTAAAGCTATAAAAGATAAATTAGAAGAAGCTAAAATAAAGATTCCTTATCAACAAATTGAGGTGCACAATGGAAAGTAAAAACCTAAATTATAAAGTAGGAAGTAAAGTAATTATGAAGAAACAGCATCCCTGTGGTGAAAATCTATGGGAAATAACTAAATTAGGTGCTGATATAAAAATAAAATGTTTAAATTGTGGTAGAAGTTTATTTATGCCACGAATTGAATTCAATAAGAAATTAAAAAAAATAGTGGAGTGATATGATGAAATACCGAAAAAGGAAACTCAAAAAATTTTATTTTCATCCGATAACAGTATTTATCTTTTTAACCTTGTTTGTAATGGTTTTAAGTGCGATATGTTCAGCTTTCCAAATGCAAGCTACATATGATACTGTTAATAAGATAACGGGAGAATTAGAACCAAATCTAGTAACGGTTGAGAATTTATTTAATTTTTATGGTCTTAACTTTTTAATAAGTAGTGCCAGTAAAAACTTTATTAGTTTTGCTCCATTAGGAATGCTACTTATTTCAATGATTGGTGTAAGTGTAGCTGAAGCATCAGGCTTTACTGAAGCTCTAGCTAAAAGACATTTACGAAAAGTACCTAAATCAGTACTTACTTATTTCATTATATTAATTGCTATATTTTCATCATTAATCAATGATATTGGTTATGTAATATTAATACCACTAGTAGCGAGTATTTATTTAACTAATAAAAGAAATCCAATATTAGGTATAGTTACTGCTTTCTGTGCGGTGGCTTATGGTTATGGAGTATCACTATTTATTGGATCAATGGAAGTATCACTTATTCCTTACACTACGAGTGCCGCTTATCTAATTGATGGTAATGCTCATATTGCCTTAACATCTAACTTATTCTTTATTATATTTACGACAATAGCTTTATCCTTTGCTGGAACCTTTGTCGTTGAAAAGTTCATTGCTCCAAAGATAGGGAAATATCGTGAAGGTGATGATATATCTAAAACTCTAGAATTAGAATATATAGATTTAGAAAAGCAGGAACAACAGAAACTAGAAAAAGATCGTAATGAGAATAGAGGATTACGCTTTGCCATGATTACAGCTATAGTTGTAACATTGGCTTTCATCTATATGATTATTCCAGGATTACCAAGATCAGGATTATTATTAGACATGAGCCAAAAGACTTATTTGAACCAATTGTTTGGTGAAGCTTCTTATTTTCAAGATGGATTTACTTACTTAATATGTATCTTATTCTTAACAATGGGACTTGCTTATTCATTTGGAGCTCATAAGTTTAAAAACGATAAACAATTAATTGAAAACTCATCTAAAGTATTCTCTAACTTGGGAAGTGTCATTATTTTAATTTTCGTTGTTTCCCAATTTATAGCGGTCTTCAAGAAGACTAATATCGGAATTGTCATTACAGCTTGGTTAGCTAATTTACTAAATCACTTGAGTTTTTCAGGAATAGCTTTGATTATTGCAGTAATCTTATTAATTGCTGTATCAAACCTATTCTTAACAACACCAGCAGCAAAATGGCAGATTTTCTCACCAGTTGTTGTACCAATGCTAATGCAATCTAATATATCAGCTCCATTTGCTCAAGTAATTATGCGAGCAGGAGATTCAATTACTAATGGAATGACTCCTCTTTTAGCGGCCTTTGTTGTTTATATTGGTTTCTTAAATGTCTATAACCTTCATAAAGACAAACCAATTACTATTAGAAAGGCTATTGGCTTTACCCTTCCTTATTTTTGGATAAGTATGGCCATTTGGATTTTTATAATTGTAGCTTGGTATTTAATTGGTTTACCAATTGGACCAGGAGTATATCCAACAATTTAAGAGTAGAAATACTCTTTTTTTATGTTATAATACAGAAGAGAAAGAAGTGATTACATGAGTTTAAAAGCAGGAATAATTGGATTACCAAACGTGGGGAAGAGTACATTATTTAATGCTATTACTAAACAGAAGATTTTAGCAGAAAACTATCCGTTCGCCACTATTGAACCCAACGTTGGTGTAGTAACAGTACCAGACGAAAGAGTAGAAAAATTAAATGAGATGTACGAACCTCATAAAAAAATACCAACTACTTTTGAATTCACCGACATTGCCGGATTAGTTAAAGGTGCTTCTCAAGGAGAGGGATTAGGTAATAAGTTTTTATCACATATTAGAGAAGTAGATGCTATTGTTGAAGTAGTAAGATGCTTTGACGACGGTAAGATTATCCATGTTGATGGAAGTATTGATCCCATAAGAGATGTTGAAACCATTAATCTAGAACTAGCCTTAGCAGATTTAGAAATAATTAATAATAGAATTGAAAGAATGGGTAAAAAGGCAAAAACTACTAAAGATAAAAATGACCTTATTGAGTTGGGGGCGTTAGAGAAAAGTAAAAAAGCCTTAGAAGAAAGTAAACCATTAAGACTATTAGACTTCACCAAAGAAGAACTCTTTGCTTTAAAATCATTTAGCTTTCTAACTTTAAAACCAGTTATTTACTTAGCTAATATATCTGAGGATGATTTAGATAAAGAAGATAATGAGTTTGTTAAGAGTCTAAAAGAGTATGCTAATAAGGAAAATTCTAAAGTCATCACGATATGTGCTAAGTTAGAGGAAGATCTAGCGGATATGCCAGAAGACGAGAAAAAAGAGATGTTGGAAGGTTTAGGACTTTCTTCGTCAGGATTAGACCAAGTAATTAAAACTACCTATGATATTTTAGGACTAGCTACATATTTCACCGTAGGTAAAGATGAAGTAAGAGCTTGGACCTTTAAAAAAGGGATGAATGCTAAAGAATGTGCCGGTATTATTCATACAGATTTTGAAAAGGGTTTTATCAGAGCAGAAGTAATATCATATGAGGATTTAATTGAATGTGGTAGCGAATTAAAAGTAAAAGAAGCAGGTAAAGCTAGACTAGAAGGAAAAGACTATTTAATGCAAGACGGAGACATCTGCCATTTTAGATTTAATGTATAAAGAAAGAACATTTAAGTGCTTTCTTTTTTATGATATAATTTATTATAGGTGATATAATATGATCAATCTAATAAGTATAAAACAAGTATATTGCAATCTAAGAAGATCCGCCACAAAAGATAAAATATCTTTGCTGAGCGCAACGCAAATTAATAAACACTTTGAAAAATACTATTATGATAAACAACAGGATAAATGTTTTTGTCCATATACTGGTAAAGAACTAACCAAAGAAACCGCGATTTTAGAGCATATAATTCCTATAAGTTGTGGTGGTGGGACAGTATTATTCAATTGTATTCCAGCTCTAAAAAGTATAAATGGCCCAAACGAAAAAGGAGCAAGGCATCTTCTTGATTGGTGGCCAAAATCAGGATATTTTTCCGAGGCAAGATTACAAACGCTAATTGATTATATGATTAGTGCTTATGAGGAAGTATTTCAAAGGGAAAACATACAACTCATGATTGATTCAGAAGAAGAACTTGTATTAGAAGAAATTAATAGGGAAATAGACGAAATAGATTTTTCTAATGAAAAAAAACTTTTAGAACAAACAAAAATGACGGGACAATTAGAAAGTTTTTCATTTTTAAATGATTGTATAGCACTCCTATCTAACGACAAAAACAAAAAATACTATGAAGAAAAAATAGCAAGGATGAAAAATGACAATGCGTTTAAAGAAATAGAAAAATACGAAGAGTTTTATTCGATTTTTAAAGATATTTTGAGAGAAAAATTTTATCCAGGATCAAGAGAATATTTAACGATATCATTAAAATACAATCTATCAGAGTTGATAAATTCAATGCCAAACGATGTAAAAGCTCCACAAGAAATACGAGAGGAGATATCAAGAAGACTAAATAATATCGCTAACATATTAGAAAAAAATGATATATCTATATACAGTTATTTTGATAATTTAGGAAGTAGTCAGATTCAAAACGTTTTAGCAAAGGAAAAACTAACTGAGGAAGAAACTAAAAAGTTTATAGAGGAATTAGAATTATGCCCAAGAGATAAATTCAGACAGCTAATAAATTATGTTGAGAATAATGGAGGGAAGCTACCAAGCAGAAAAAATCCAAGAACAAAACAAGAAAAAATTTTAGGAAAATTTTGTAATAGAATTCAAGACGTTAACAATTATTCGTTTAAAACAAAATTGACAAAAGAGGAACTAAAAGAATTGCATAATTCCAAGTATGAAAGTTTAAATAAAATATATAAAAACATTTTATATAAAGCTACATTGAAAAAAATAAAAATAGAATATGTAGATGACGAGATAAAAAAGAAAATGGAATTTGCGCTGCAAGAATTGTCAAAAAACAAGGCAATTCTTAGTCAAATTGAAATCAAGAACAAATATAAAGAAGTAATAAAGGTATCCCCTTTTTTTGAATTAATTTATTATGTTGAGAATAATGGAGGGAAGCTACCAAGTTCAAAATCAAAAGATCCACAAACAAGAAAACTTGGCAAGTTTAGAAGAACACTGCAAACGGTTATTAAAACAAAAGGTGGGGCAACATTTAAAGTGCGATTAAGTGAGGAAGAATTAAAGTTGTTGCATGATTCAAAATATGAGAGTTTAAATGAAATATATAAAAGCTTAGTGGCAAGGGCAAAAACAAATAATATTGATAAATATATTAGTATTGATAATAAGATTCAAAAAGAAGAACAAAGAAAGGAGAAAAGGTGATTTAAAATGTTAGATGAAACATATGAATACTTGCACGAATATGGTTTTGATGCGCTAGAGTTAGATAGCTTCGAAAGACTAAACCATGGGGTCTTCTATTTAGATTATAATGATGTGCGAAAAATTATTACCTTTTTAGAAGACAAGTTCCTATTTCCGGATGAAATAATCAAAATAATTAATATTAACCCTTTTCTGCTAACAGAGAGTTCAAAGAAGATAAACGAACTAGAAAACATTTATAATGAATTAGGTTTTGATCACAATCAATTAAGAACCCTCATTACTAAAAATCCTTTAATGTATTCAGTAAATCCAGATGAAGTAGAGAAAATAGTTGAGTATTTACGCATGCAAAGCTTAGATAATGAGAAAATATGTAAACTGATTATTAAGAATCCAAAAATCATAAACATGAAATTTGAGGAGTTTAAAACAGAAATATATTAAATACTAATTTTATATCAGTATCTAGACAAAACAAAGGTATTTTGTTATAATACTAAGCGAGTATTAACAGATACTCCTTACTCATAAGATGTTTATGGGTCATTAGTCCAAGAGGAGGTGAAAACGATGAATAAGTATGAAGTTATTTTTATCGTTAAACCTGATTTAGAAGAGGCAGCAATTACTAAAGAAGCTGACGCTATGAAGAAGGTATTAACTGGTAAAAAAGCTAAAATAGTAGAAGAAAAAGCCTGGGGTCAAAAAGAACTTGCTTATGAAATAAGAAAGTATAAAACAGGTTATTATTTTTACTACTTAATTGAAGCTGACAGTAAAGCTATCGATGAATTTGATCGTATCGCAAAAATTAATGAAAATCTACTTCGTAGTTTAATAATTAGAGTAGAAGAGTAGGAGAAAAAAATGAATAAAGTATTTTTAATAGGTCGTTTAACTAGAGATCCAGAATTAAGATATACCGGAAGTAATGTTCCAGTTTGTTCTTTTTCCATTGCTGTAAATAGAACTTTTACTAATTCTAATGGGGAAAGAGAAGCTGATTTTATTAACATAGTAGTTTGGAGAAAACAAGCTGAAAATGTTAAGAACTATCTATCACAAGGTAGTCAAGTAGCTATTGACGGAAGAATTCAAACTAGAAATTATGAGGATAAAGAAGGAAACAAGAGATATATTACTGAAGTAGTTGCCGATAACGTTGAATTCTTAGGTTCTAAGAAAGATGGTAATAGTAAGGGTGACGAACCAACACCGTATGATTTCAAGGATGAAGATGCAAAAGAAGAAAAAACTACTGATGTAGAAGATAATCCTTTTGCAGATTTTGGATCAAGTATTGAAATAAGCGACGATGAATTACCATTCTAAAAAGGAGGAATTATAATGGCAGATTTTTATCGTAAGAAGAAAAAAGTATGTGCAATGTGTACTGGTAAAGATGTTAATTATAAAGATGTTGAAACATTAAAGAGATATATTAATGAAAAAGGGAAAATATTACCAAGAAGAGTTACTGGTAATTGTGCTAGACATCAAAGACATATTGCGCGCGAAATAAAAAGAGCAAGAACAATTGCTTTGATACCATTCACAAAATAGAGCTTTTTAAGTTCTTTTTTTGTTACTTAAACATTAGACAATAGGGCAATTTTATTATATAATAATATTGATATTTGGAGGCTGTTATGGAAATTAAAAAGAGTCATAAAAAAATCAAAAAAATATTCAAAAAAAGCAAGCGTATTTTTATTATGGCCCATAACAACTTAGATTTAGATGCATTAGGTAGTTCGATTGGGTTTTATACTATCTTAACTAAACAAAGAAAAAAGTGTTTCCTAGTAATGGAGGAGACAGAACATGAGTTAGGTGTAGGAAAGGTTTTCAAAGAACTAGAGGGATGTTTAAAAATAGTAAATAGTGAAAATATTGAAACTTTCATGCACAAAAATAACAAAAAGAATCTTTTACTAATTTTAGATACTAATAAAAAAGAGTTAGTGCAAGCGCCTAAAGTATTAGATTTGTTCAGCAAAAAGATGGTTATTGACCACCATGAACCAAGCAAGAAAACAATTGATACCAAGTATTTATTTATTGATTCTGAAGCTTCAAGTACTTGTGAAATAGTAGAGCAGTTTATTGAGGCTTACTCGGCTAAGATTAATCCTTATATTGCGACTATTATTTTATCAGGAATAGTACTAGATACTAATAACTTTACTTTAAAAACTGATGCTTCTACTTTTTACTCAGCTTATTATTTAACTAGTTTAGGAGCTAGTGTTAAAAAAGTAGAGTATTTACTTAAACAAGACTTAGAAGAATATATTGAAAGACAGAAACTACTTACTAATATTGAAATCAAAGATAATATTGCGATTGCCAAAGGAACACCACATGCTGTTTATAGAAGAGAAGATTTAGCGAAAATTGCTGATACTTTACTTTTCTTTAATGAGGTAGAAGCAGCTTTTGTAGTTGCGAAGATAGATAAAGATGAAGTGGGAGTAAGTGCTAGATCAACCGGCGACATTGATATTGCTAAAATCATGGAAAAAATGAATGGTGGCGGTGATAAATACAATGGAGCAACGAAAATTGGAACTGAACCAATTAGTAAAGTAGTAGAAAAATTGAAAAGCATTTTAGACAAGGAGTGATATTATGAAAGTTATTCTTCTTACCGATGTTAAAAACCAAGGGAAAAAAGGAGAAATAAGAGAAGTAAAAGATGGATATGGTACTTTTCTAATCAATAATAAAAAAGCACTTCCAGCGAATGCTGCCAATTTAAAACAACATGCTTATGAAGAAAAAAAGGCCGAAGAAAAGCATGATGCCGACGTTAAAGAAGCCGAAAAAGTAAAAAAGAAGTTAGAAAAAGAAGAATTGAACTTTAAACTAAAAGTAGGAGATAATGATAAAGTTTTCGGAAGCATAACCGCCAAAGCCATTGCTGAAGAATTAAATAAATTAAACTATAATGTTAATAAAAACAAAATTAATCTAAAAAGACCACTAACGACATTAGGAGTCCATAAGGTTGAAGTAGAACTTCATAAAGAAGTCAAAGGGGAAGTTACAATAAACATTAGTAAATGAGGTGATTAATATGGCACTAAAGACTATGCCTAACAATATAGAAGCCGAAAAGTCAGTATTAGGAGCTTGTTTCCTATCTGAATATGCCTTACAAAAAGCTTGTGAAAGTTTGTCAGAAGATCATTTTTATGATGCTAAAAACGCTAAAATATTCACAGCTATTTTAGACTTGGTAGAGAAAAAGACTCCCCTTGATCTAACAACGGTTACTAGTGAGTTAAAGAACAAGAAGCAACTAAAAGAAGTAGGAGGAGTAGAGTACTTATCAGAAGTATTAGACTTTGTTCCTACCGCAACTAATATTGATTACTATATTAAGGCAGTTGAAGATACCGCTATATTAAGAAATTTAATTAATACTGCTACTGAAATTGCTACTGAAGGGTATAATACCGATGAAGAAGTTAATGAAACTTTAGATAATGCAGAAAAGCAGATCTTAAATATTGTTAAAAATAGAAAATCTAGTGAGTTTAGAACGATTCAAGATGTTTTTGCTAAAACTCAGGAAAATCTAGAAAAACTAGCATCAGCTAAAGAGGATATTACTGGAATTCCAACTGGTTGGTATGATTTTGATAGGATAACTACTGGTCTTCATGAAAATGAATTTATAGTTATAGCAGCTAGACCAGCTATGGGAAAAACAGCATTAGCTCTTAATATAGCTTCCTATGTAGCTAAAAATACTGATAAGTCAGTAGCATTATTTAACCTAGAAATGGGAGCTGAACAATTGGCTTTAAGAATGATTTCATCCTTAGGACAAATTGAAGGCTATAAACTAAGAACTGGTAAATTGGTTAATAACGATTGGAAAAGAATAAATGAAGCAATGAGTCAATTAGCTGATTCTAATATTTTCATTGATGATACACCAGGTATCACCATAGGCGAAATAAGAGCTAAATGTCGTCGGCTAGCCAGCTCAGAGAAAGGACTAGATTTAGTAATTATTGACTACCTACAGTTAATCTCTGGAGGTAGAAACTATGGATCTAATCGTCAACAAGAAGTGTCAGATATTTCCCGCAGTTTAAAAACATTAGCTATGGAATTACATGTTCCTATTATTGCTCTTGCCCAACTTTCAAGAGCAGTAGAATCTCGTGAAGATAAGAGACCGCTTATGAGTGACTTACGTGAGTCAGGATCTATTGAACAAGATGCGGATATTGTTGCTTTCCTATATCGAGATGATTACTATAACAAAGAAGCGCGTACTGAAGATAATACTTCTATCAGCGAACTAATTATTGGAAAACATCGTAATGGACCAACTGCGACGATTGAGTTGTTATTTAAGAAAAACACCTCAACTTTCCTAAATTTAAAAAGAGATAAAGAGGGTGAAAAATAATGAAGAAGAAGGTATTAATCTTAATAGTTTTCTTTTCTTATTTTTTTGTTGTCGGCTTTACTGTTGGTAAACTAGAACCTAAAGAAGTATATCGTGTTTATATATCTGGAAAGCCAATAGGTTTAATCGAATCAAAAGAAAAATTAGAAAACTACATCGACCAAGAGCAACAATCAATTAAAAGAAAATATGGTGTTGATAAGGTATATGCACCTCAAGAATTAATCGTAAAGAAAGAAATGACTTATAGTAATAAGATTTCCTCAATTGAATCAATCTATAATAAAATAAAAGATCTATCCCCTTTTACTATTGATGGTTATCAAATAACTATTAATAAATTAGAGGAGAAAAACACCAAAACAAAGACACAGAGAATCTATTGCTTAAAGAGAAACACTTTTACTAAATCAGTGGAAAAAACTGTTAAGTCTTTTGTTAAAGAAGAAGACTATGATGATTTCAAAGAAGGAAAAAAGAAGAAAATAGAAGACACAGGGAAGATAGTTGAAAACATTTATATTAAAAATAAAATAACTATTAAAAAAGCTCGAATTCCTGTTGATAAAACTATTTATACTAATGAAGAAGATTTATCCAAATATTTACTATTTGGAACGACTAAACCACAAGCTAAATACAAGGTTAAAGAAGGAGATACTATTCCTGATGTAGCCTTCAGTAATAAGATTTCTAATGAGGAGTTTTTAATAGCTAATCCGAAATTAAAAGATGAAAATGCTCTTTTATTTCCAGGGCAAGTGGTAACTTTAGGAATTATTAAACCTCAATTTAGTGTGGTTGAAGAAGATCATGTTGTAGTTAGAGAAGAGAAAAAGTATAGAACTGAAACTAAGTATGATGACACTAAAGATATTGGTTATATGGAAACTACCCAAAAAGGGGTTAATGGTGAGAACCGATTAACACAAAAGATTCAAAAAGTTAATGGTGAAACAACTAGTGTCGTAACTGTATCTACTGAGGTATTAAAGACACCTATTAATGAGGTAATAGTTAAAGGTGGTAAAGAGAGTTATTATCAAGGTGGAGTTGGCAGTCCAGTACCTACTAAGGGTGCTTGGGGTTGGCCAGCATCATGTTCAACAGTATCTAGTGGATTTGGATATCGCTGGGGAGTTCTTCACGATGGAACAGATATTGCTGGATGTGGATATAAATCTAATATTTTCGCAGCCCAAGCAGGAACAGTAACCATATCTGGTTCAAAGGCTATGAATGGACAATATATAGTTATTGATCATCATAATGGTTACTTCACAATGTACGCTCACCTTTGTGTTGGTTGTCGCTATGTTAAAGCCGGACAAAATGTAGTTAAAGGACAAGTAATAGGTGGTATGGGACAAACTGGTGCTGCTACTGGAGTTCATCTACACTTTGCTATTTGGAGAGGATCACCTTATGGTAGAGGAAGCCAACCTCTTAATGCCATGAGTATGTATTAATATGAAGTTTAAGACAATAGAAAGCGGTTCTAAAGGGAATTGTTCCCTTCTTTTAACCGCCAAAACTAAATTCATTATTGATATCGGTATAACTTATTTGAAACTAAAAAGATCATTAGAAGAACTAAATTTAGTTCCTAATGATTTTACTGGTATTCTAATTACTCACTCACATACAGATCATATTAAAAGTCTAGGAGCTATTATTAAGTATACTAATCTAGATGTTTATATACCTCTTAAGATGTATGCGGAATTAAAAGAAATAGTTCCCAAAGAAAGAGTAAAAGTATTAGAAGAAAAGAATGAAGTAGAGGACCTAATAATAGAGGTTTTCCCAACTTCTCATGATACGAAGTGTTCAGTGGGATACTTATTTCAAAACAACAATAAAGGGCTTGTCTATATAACTGATACTGGTTATATAAATAGAAAAATCTTAAATAAGATTGATAATAAAGAAATATATTTAATAGAAAGTAATCATGATATTGAAATGTTAATGAAAGGACCATATCCAGACTTTCTAAAAGAAAGAGTAAAAAGTGATTATGGGCATCTTTCTAATGATACAACAGCTAGATACCTAAAGAAATTAATTGGTAAAAAGACTAAATATATTCTTTTGGCTCATATCAGCGAAAAGAATAATACCTATGAAAAGATTTTAGAAGAGATGAAGAAGAACGAAATAGATAAAAAAGCAGAGATAATACTAGCAAAACAAGATGAAGAAAGTCCACTAGTGGAGGTATAAAATGATAAAAATAGTGTGTGTTGGTAAAATAAAAGAAAAGTATCTACAAGATGCCATAGCTGAATACCAAAAAAGAATAACTAAATATGATAATATTAAGATAATAGAGATTAAAGATACTACAACTGATGACATTAACAAAAACCTTTTAACTGAAGAAAAAGAAATAAGAAAACACTTAAATAATAATGAATATATAATAGTATTAGATATAGATGGGAAGGAATTATCATCAGAAGAGCTAGCAGCAAAACTAGAGAAAACTTATCTAGAAAGTAGTAATATAACTTTCATAATAGGAGGGAGTTATGGACTTTCTAAAGGGATTAAAAGTGAGGCGAATTACCACCTTTCGTTCTCTAAAATGACTTTTCCGCACCAATTATTTAGAGTAATACTATTAGAACAAATTTATCGTAGCTTTAAGATTATAAATAACGAAACATATCATAAGTAGGTGATATAGATGATAGGTAATAGTTGGGATGTTTACTTAAAAGAGGAAATGAATAAGGATTACTTTAAAGAACTTTTAGAAAAAACAAAGAAGGCATATAGAGAAAAGACTATTTACCCTAAGCAAAATGAAATATTTAACGCCTTCAGGTATACACCTTATGAAAAAGTAAAAGTAGTAATCCTTGGTCAAGATCCTTATCACGGACCTAATCAAGCAGAAGGATTATCTTTTTCAGTTAAAAATGAAGTAAAAAGACCTCCTTCTCTCCAAAACATTTTTAAAGAATTAGAAGAGGACTTACATATAAAAGTTGGGAAGACTAATTCACTAAAGCCTTGGGCTTTAGAAGGAGTTCTGCTTCTAAATGCAGTTTTAACTGTTGAAGAACATAAACCTGCCTCTCATCAAAATATTGGTTGGGAAACATTCACTGACGAAGTGATAAAAACAATTAATAAAAAGGAAGAACCAGTAGTATTTATTCTTTGGGGAAGTTTTGCTAGAAGTAAGAAGAAGTACATTACTAATCCTGAACATTTAATAATAGAATCAACGCACCCATCACCTTTTTCAGCTTATAATGGTTTCTTTGGTAGTAAACCCTTTTCTAAAACAAACAAGTATTTAAAGAGTAAAGGTCTAAAAGAAATAGATTGGAGTATAAAATAAAAGAGTCAACAGTGTTGGCTCTTTAAAATGCTTGATAAGCAGTAATTAGTATTACTGTAATAATATCATCTACGCTACATCCACGAGAAAGATCGTTAACTGGATGACTTAATCCTTGAGTTAGAGGGCCATAGGCTTTTGCGTGACCAAGTATTTGAACTAGTTTATACGCCATATTACCAGCATCTATGTTAGGGAAAATTAAAACATTAGATTTTCCAGAGATGTTATCACCCTTTCTTTTAGCAACATCTTCGTTCAAAGCAGCATCTACTTGTAATTCTCCTTCAACTAATACATCAGGATATTTTTCTTTAAATAGAGTAGTTGCTTTAATAACTTTATCTACTAAAGGACCTTTAGCACTACCTAGAGTAGAATGAGAAAGCATAGCCACTTTAGGAGTAGCTCCAACTAAAGTTTTAAAACTTTCAGCACTGTCATGGGCAATAGTAACTAATTCTTCACTAGTAGGATCTTGAATCATTCCACAATCAGCAAAAAGTAAAATACCATCTTCCCCCAAATCATGATCATTAGTTTCCATAATAAAGAAAGAGGAAGCAATACTTTCCTTTTTTAAAATTTGTAGTGCTGGACGCAATGTATCACTACTAGAATGTCTTGCCCCTGATACTACACCATCAGCCTTACCAAGAACCACTAACATAATAGCAAAATACATATAATTAGTTTGTAATAGTTCTTTAGCTTCGGGAAGAGTAAGCTTGCCAGATCTGATTTCTACTAGTTTAGAAGCCATTAAATCAATATCACTATAGGTACTAGGATTAAGATAGTTTTCACCCAATAAGATAATTTTTACTAGACCTTTTTCTTCAATGACTTTAGCTGCTTCTAAAACTCTTTCATCATCACTTTCAGGCAATACAATGGTTTTAACATTACCCTGAACTAAATTTTCTAATCTTTCAATATAAGCCATTCTATCACCTATTTATTTTTAAGAATCTCAAATATTTCTCTCTTTTCATTAGAGAAAAACTCTAGTTTTCTAAATCGTAATAATAAAGCTGGTAATCTAGAACCAAAAGAAGAAATTATTCTGTTATATTCAACAACACTATCGTTATAGAATTTTAAAACTCCAAACAAATCTTCTTCATTATCATTAAGTTCATTTAAACAATCTATAATTTTCTTGTTCTTGTTTACTTTCTTATTCATATCGATAGCTTTAAATAAATCGTTATGAATATCTTTAAGACGATCATTTAATTGAAAAGCATCTAATTCTTCTTTTTCTAGTTTTTCTAAATCAATATTTAAGTCATTAATATCAATTTTAGCTTTAACCAACCCTTCTAAAGTCTTTAATAATTCTAATTTTTTCTTTAATAGAACATCAATATTAGTAATAGCTTCATTAACACTAAGCATAATTCTTTCTATCTTCTTTTTAGATGAAATAAAAGATAAAACTATTAATAAAATAACAATAACAGCCGCTATAATAATATACTTTAACATGTCATCACCTCTACTATAATCATTATACCAATGTATTGGGGTGAATGCAATGTGAAAAGGTCCTTTTAACTAGCTTTAACTAAGTCTCTATTTAGTTTTTCTTCAAAAGTAGTAATTAGTTCTCCTTCAGGCTCTGTTCCTTTAATAAAATAAACTAACTTCTTCTTTTTATCTGTTTCAATCGCTGGCCTTCCGCTTATTGGTTCTACTAATACTCCTAATACATTATTAGGGATTTTATACCATTCATTGGTCTTTCCTTTTTCATAAGTTTCGACACTGTTTAACCAAATATTTTGACCATATTTATACTCTGTTTTCTTCAACTTTTTATTATCATCATAACCAACCCAGACAGCAGTAATAATATCCTTATTATAACCAATATACCAGTTATCTGTGTCGGTAGTACCACTTTTTAAAGCGTATTTATGAGTCAATTTATTTTCTAAATTAATAGCTGTTGGATAGTTATAATCAATATAATTAGAGTCATAGGTAGAAGTTAATAAGTTGTTAAGGATAAAACATAAGCTTTTATTTAAGACAACAACACCCTTATGTTTATCTTCATAAAGAATTTTACCATTACCATCTACTACCTTTTTTATTAAATGAGGAGAAACCTTATTACCCAAATTAGCAAAGGCCGAATAACCCTTAGCCATATCAATGATATTTATTTCTTCAGTACCTAATGGTAAAGACGTTATATCCTCCAATTCTTCATTAATACCAACTCTTTTAGCAACATCAATAAGAGCTTCACTACCTAAAAAGACATGGGTCTTAACTGCATAAATATTTTCTGAATAAGCAATGGCAGTCGCCATAGAAATTGGCTTATTACCATAGATATTATTATAATTATTGGGAGCATAATCCTTATTGTTATTAAAGGTGAAAGTGGTTTTTTCGCTAGTAAAAGTTGTACTAGGAGTAAAACCATTTTCTAAAGCAGCATAATAAAGATAGGGTTTCATAGTAGAACCCACTTGTCTTTTAGCGCTAGTAGCGCGATTATATTCAGATTTATTATAGTCACGACCACCTACTAAAGCAATAATTCTACCACTATTAGGTTTCATCATTACTACTGAAGTTTGGATTTTAGAAGAATCAGGAATTTCTTTTTTGATGGATTCTTCTAAATTAATTTGACTATTACGATCTAAATAAGTATATATTTTTAATCCCTTGGAATCACTATAGGATTTAGGAATTGAAGAAATAGTTTTTAATTCATCAAGTACAGCATCATAATAATACATAACTGTCGATAATTCCTCGCTTTCTTTTTTACCATAATAAATAAGATCAGTATTATAAGCTTCCTTTTTTTCTTTTCTAGTAATCATTTTATTCTTAACCATACTATTTAAAATTATTAATTGCCGTTCCTTGGCTTTTTCCTTATTAATTAAAGGGGAGTAAATGGAAGGAGCTTTAGGAATACCTATTAGCATAGTAGCTTCTGCCAAAGTAAGATCACTGGCGCTTTTATTAAAATAAAACCTAGAAGCATTTTCTATTCCATAAACACCATGACCATAGTTAATAGTATTTAAATAACCCTCTAAGATTTCTCTTTTACTATAATGAGCCTCTAATTCAATAGTGTACCACATTTCCTTCCATTTTCTTTGCCAAGTCTTGTCAAAGTTTAAAAATAGGTTTTTGGCATATTGTTGTGTAATAGTAGAAGCACCTTGTTCAACGCTTTTATTAGAAACATTAGTAATCGACGCCTTAATAATTCTTAAATAATCAAAACCATGATGTTTATAAAAGTTCTTATCTTCTGCCGCAATTGTGGCATCTTTTATATATTTGGACATTTTATTTAAAGATATCCATTTTTTAGAACCACTACCTTGGAAAAAAACCTTTTTATTATTATCATAAAGGGTTAAATTATTTGCCCTATTTATTACAGGAGCAGGAGTTATTTTAGCATACACATAGACTCCACCACGAGCTATAAATAATAAAAAGATAATAATTATAAGAAACTTAAAGATCTTTTTCCCTTTTTTCATCAAGCACACCTCAAAATTAGTATGAATAAAATGAAGAAAAATATGATTAGAAATCATTCTTTTTTAAAGAACATGTGTTATAATAAAAAAGAAAAAACTGGTGGTGGCGTTATGCAGAAGAAAATCAGTGTCAAACTATTATCAAGCGATGAAAAGATAGCGTATGATGTAATAGGAGATTTCAGCAGTGATGATAGTGAATTATACTATGAAGAAGAAGACATGTATAAAACTTCCGTTATCTATAACTTTTTAACTAACGTCTTAAAAAGAGATAATAGAGAAATGTATTTAGAATACAACTTTGCCGAGGAAGAGGGCAAAGTCTTAATTAAAGATCTAGATCAAGAAATGTATTTAGATCTTCAAGTAGAAAAGATTAACAAAACTAAGAATACAATCACTATAAAGTATAAAGTTAATGGCATAGATTATAAATACAGTATCCGGATAAAGGAGGAAGTATGAGGATAATAAAAGAATTAAATAAGAGAGTCAATGAATTAGTAAAGGATTTAGATTTTGATGAAGAACTAAGCATTGTTACCTCAGCTCGACCAGATCTAGGTGATTTTCAAATCAATAACAGTATGAATTTGGCTAAGAAATTTCAAAAGAACCCACGGGAAATAGCAGAGAGTATCGTAAAAGAATTAGAAAAGGATGAAGCTCTTAAAGATATTAATATTGCTGGTCCTGGGTTTATTAATTTCTCATTAACTGATGAGTTTTTAGAAGAGGTAATTAATAGAATTAGTGATAATATAGAGAACAATATTGATAAAGTTTCTTCTAAAAAAATAATTATGGACTATGGAGGTGCCAATGTTTCCAAAGCACTTCATGTTGGACATTTGCGGAGTGCTAATATAGGTGAAGCCCTAAAGAGATTAGCTCGTCTTTTAGGCTGTAATGTCATTAGTGATGCTCATCTAGGAGACTTTGGAAGACCTCTTGGATTAGTAATTTTAGAGATTAAGAAAAGATTTCCTGATTTAGAATTCTTTAACGAGAATTATGAAGGAGATTATAATAATATTGATCTTCCAATTACCAATGCTGATTTAGAAGAAATATATCCTTATGCCTCAGCTAAAGCTAAAGAAGATGAAACCTACTTAGAAGAAGCACGAGAAATAACTTTAAAACTACAGAAACATGAAAAAGGTTATTATGAATTATGGCAAAAAATTATTGGTATTAGTAAAGAAGATATCAAAAAAGTATATGACGAATTGAATGTTGACTTTGATTTGTGGGAAGGCGAAAGCGATGCTGCTGAGTATATTGAAGATACAATTAAAGTTTTTGAAGATAAGAATCTAGTTAAAGAAAGCGAAGGAGCTAAAATAATAGAGGTAAAAAAGGAAGATGACAAACTACCAATGCCGCCATTATTATTGGTTAAATCTAACGAAACAGTTTCTTATGAAACGACTGATTTAGCTACTATCTACGAGAGAATGAAGAAATTTAATCCTGATGAAATCTGGTATTTAACCGATGAGAGACAAACTCTTCATTTTGAGCAAGTCTTTAGGGCAGCTCGTCTAGGAGAAATAGTTAACAACAATACTGTTTTAGAGTTTATTCCTTTTGGAACAATGAATGGTAAAGATGGTAAACCATTTAAGACTCGTGATGGTGGAGTTATGACTCTAAAAGAACTAATGCAATTGATTTATGTTGAGACTGATAAAAGAATTAATGAGGAAATAGTAGAAGAAAACAAGAGGGAACAAACCGCTAAAGATATTGCTATTTCATCTTTAAAGTTTGCTGATTTGTTACCATTTAGAAGAACTGATTATGTTTTTGATCCTGATAAATTTGCGGATCTTGATGGTAAAACAGGAGCTTACTTACTATATTCAACTATTAGGATAAAGAGTCTTCTTAATAAGGCTGAAGGTATCGACTATGAAAAAATAACCAAGATTTCTGGAGCTGCTGACAGAAAAATTATGTTAATGCTTCTAGAAATGCCTAAAGTTTTAGAAAAAGCTTACAGTGTTAAATCGTTAAATGATATCTGTGAGTATGTTTACAATTTGATTGCTACTTATAATAGTTTTTATGCTGAAAACAAGATAATTACTTGCCCTGACAAGGATCTGCAAACTTCTTGGTTAGCTTTGAGTTCAGTAGTTTATAAAACAGTAATTTTACTTTTAGATATTTTAGGTATGAATATTCCAGAAAAAATGTAGAATAATACTTGCATTGTTAGAGCATTTATGATATAAAACTAGTGATATTTTGTTTGCGAACAGAATAAATTAAAATGCATATAATGCTTATGGAGTAGGAGGCATACTATGACAATTAAAGGATATAAAAGAGAAGATTTAGAATTGATGTCTAAAAAAGATATTACTAATCTAATTCTAGAAAATAGAGTTCGTCCCATGAGTACAGCAGATTTATTTAACAAAATAATAGATTTGTTAGGACTACCTAAAAAGACTTTCGATGAAAAAATTGGGGACTACTATATGGCCCTTTCGACTGATAAGAGATTTGTTTTATTAGATAACGGAAAGTGGGATTTGAAAAATCGCTATTCATCTGACAAAATAAAGAAAGAAGAAATCACTACCGATGAAGAAGATGAAGAAACGGATGAAATCATTGAAGATGAAATTGTTGAAGACAATTATGATGATGACGATGATTACGATGATGCTGAAAGTGATGATGACTTGAAAGATTTAGTAGTAATAGATGAAGACGAACTAGAAATGGAATAATATTTCTAGTTTTTAAGTATTAGGAAAGGAGAACACTATGATTGAGAGATTAGAGACAATTGAAAAGCACTATAATGATTTAAGTGCCGAACTAGCTAATGAAGAGACTCTAAAAGATGTCAATAAAACCAAAAAGATTTCCAAAGAACTAAGTGATCTAGAAGAAACAGTTAGTTGTTTTAATGATTATAAAAAAGTTTTAGAAGAAATAGAACAAGCTAAAGAAATTCTTAATGATCCTGATTTAAAAGATATGGCTAAAGAAGAGATTGCTGCTAAAGAAGAGCAGAAAGGAGATTTAGAGAAAAAACTAGAACTTCTTCTAATCCCAAAGGATCCTAACGATAATAAGAATGTTGTTATGGAAATAAGAGGAGCAGCTGGTGGCGATGAAGCTAATATCTTTGCTGGTGATTTGTTCAGAATGTATAGTAAATATGCTGAAAAAGAAGGTTATAAAGTAGAAGTATATAATGCTATTGAGGGAACAGCTGGTGGTTATAGCCAAATAGAGTTTTTAGTTAAAGGCGACGGTGCTTACTCCAAGCTAAAATATGAAAGTGGATCACATCGTGTTCAACGAGTACCAACTACTGAATCTAATGGCCGCTTACAAACTTCTACAGCTACTGTTTTAGTTATGCCTGAAGCTGATGATGAAGTAAATATTGATATTAATCCTAATGACTTAAGAATAGATATTTATCGTTCTAGCGGTTGTGGTGGGCAAGGAGTAAATACAACTGACTCAGCTGTTCGTATAACCCATTTACCAACAGGATTGGTTGTAACTTGTCAAAACGAAAGAAGTCAAATTCAAAATAAAGAACAAGCAATGAAAGTACTTAAAAGCCGACTTTATGACTTAGAAATACAAAAACAAGAAGAAGAAGCTGGTAAAGAACGTAGAAGTAAGATTGGAACTGGAGATCGAGCAGAGAAGATCAGAACATATAACTATCCGCAAAATAGAGTAACTGACCATCGGATTGGATTTACTACTAAGCAATTGGATCGTGTTATGGATGGTGACCTTAAAGATATTATTGAGGCCTTAATCGCTGAAGACCAAAAAAGAAAATTAGCTGGAGAAGAATAAAATGACTGTTGATGAATTGTTAGTTCATGCTCAAAAATATATTCATAAGGATCAAGCTAAATTACTTTTAGCTGATTTGTTAAATAAAAACCCGTTAGAATTATTAAACTTTTTAAACAGTTCAGTTGATAATGAGATAGCTAATGAATATAAAAAAAGAGTAGAAGCTATAAAAGAAGGAAAGCCTCTTCAATATGTCATTGGAAATGTCAATTTTTATGGTAATAAGTTTCTTGTCAATGAAGACGTTTTAATACCGCGTTTTGAAACAGAAGAACTAGTAGAAAACACCCTAAAGTATATTGATAAGCTATTTGAAGGAAAAGTTAAAATAATTGATTTAGGATCTGGTAGTGGTAATATTGGTTTAACTTTAAAGCAAAAACTACCAAATGCTGAAGTAGACTTAATCGATATTAGTCCTAGTGCGTTAGAAATGTCTAAGAAGAATGCTGAAGAATTAAAACTAGAAGCTAATATTTATAAAAGTGACTTTTTTGATCAAGTAGAAGGTAAGTATGATGTAGTTATATCTAATCCTCCATATATTAAGGATGGAGAAGAAATAGAAGACATCGTTAAAAACAATGAACCAGAGCTAGCCCTTTTTGCTGGTGTTGATGGACTTGATTGCTATAAAAAGATCTTTAAAGATATTAAAGAACATATAAATGATAAATTTTTAATAGCTTTAGAAATTGGTAAAGACCAAAAAGAAGATCTTATCAAGATAATTAATGATACTTTTGATAAAGTAAGAATTGATGTTTTACAAGATTTATCAGAACGTGATCGAATGATTTTTATCTATAATGAATAAAATGAAATAAAGCTAATCATTATTCTATTGAGAGGATGATTAGATGAAAAAACTAATAGTAATGGCTTTGATAGTAGGAATGGCTTCCCTTTTAAAATACAATAGTGAGGAATATATAGTTATTCCTAATGAAGCTATTAGACTACGAGTAATTGCCAGCAGTAATAACGAAGCGGATCAGTCTTTAAAAAGAGAAGTGAAAAGGAATCTTACTAAGGAATTATTCCCTTTAATTAAAGAAGCTCGAGATATTAATGAAGTGAGGGAAAACATTAGAAGTAATTTTAAAGATTTATCTCTAAACATAAAAGAAGTAACAAAAGATGATAATTACCAGATTAATTATGGTAAGAACTATTTTCCAGAAAAAACCTATAAAGGAGTTAAATATCCTGCCGGACAATATGAATCATTAGTAGTAAAACTAGGTGATGGTGCTGGTAAGAATTTTTGGTGTGTTCTATTTCCTCCACTTTGTTTATTAGAAGGAGAAAAAGATAAGGCTAATGATGTTGAGTATAAGTTTCTAGTAAAAGATATACTAAAAAAATATTTTCAATAATAAAATATAAAAGGTGATACTATGAATAGTATACGTCTTTTTTTATTTCTAGGAATCGGATTGAGTATGGACACTTTTTCTTTATCTATAATATATGGAACAAATAGCATTAGAAAATCCACAAGATTCCTTTTAAGTATATTAGTTGGCTCTTTTCATTTCTTTATGCCCATTCTTGGTTTTGTTACAACTAGTTTTCTAACTAAAAATATTAATATTAATGCTGATCTAGTCACAGGAATTATATTTTTAATTTTAGGAGTAGATATGATTGTTAAAGATGAAGAGGAGAAAAATAACAATTTGGGTGTTTTAGAAGCGCTTTTGTTTTCTTTATCAGTAAGTCTAGATAGTCTTTCTATTGGTGTAGCTTTAGGTCTACAAAAAGAAAATATTATTCTAGCTAGTATCATATTTTCTGTCTGTAGTTTTCTCTTTACAGTATTAGGATTATCAATTGGTAAAAGGATCAGAGAAAAACTTACTAATAAAACCAATTTATTAGGCGTTATTATCTTGTTTTTTCTGGCTTTAAAATATATAATAAAGAGTATCTAGAAATGTCAACTAAGACGTTCTTCTAATTGACAAAGCAAACTATATTGACTATTATTTAAATAGTTAAAAACAGGAAGAAAGTAGTGAAAATATGAAATGTTTAGAGATAGAACAAGTTAAAAAACTAACAGGAACGGTACGTATAAGTGGAGCTAAGAATGCCGCAGTAGCGTTAATACCAGCGGCTATTTTAGCTGATACTGGTGATGTTACTATTTGTAATGTTCCTGATATTACTGATACTGATAATCTATGCGATATTTTGAAACATCTAAATGTTAAAACCAAAAGAGCTAGCGAATCAGTTCTAATAAATGCCCAAGAAATGAAGAACGTGGAAATTAGTGAAGAGTTTTCGGTAAAAATGAGAGCTTCATATTATTTTATGGGCGCACTATTAGCTAAATATAAAAAAGCAGTTATGTATTTTCCGGGCGGATGTGCAATTGGTAAAAGACCAATTAATCTTCACTTAAAAGGATTTGAAGCTTTAGGTGCTAAAGTAACTAATGATGGTAATAAATATACAGTGGAAGCTGATGAATTAAAAGGAAATAATATCTATTTAGATATTGCCAGTGTTGGAGCTACTATTAATATTATGTTAGCAGCTGTTAAAGCTAAAGGAACTACTATTATTGATAACGCTGCTAAAGAACCAGAAATTGTTAATGTGGCAGTATTCTTAAACTCTATGGGTGCTAGAATTACTGGAGCTGGTACTTCTACTATTAGAATTGAAGGAGTGGAATCTCTTCATGGAGCTTTCCACGAAGTAATACCAGATCGAATTGAGGCCGGAACATTCTTAATAGCTGGTGCTTTGGCTGGTGAAAACCTAAAAATTGATAATATTATTCCTGAACATTTAGAATCACTATTATCTAAACTAGATGAAGTAGGAGTTCCTTTAGAAATAGGAGATGATTATGTCGTTGTTTCTAAGGGTGAAAACTACCATCGAACTAACATAATTACTAGAGTATATCCTGGTTTTCCTACTGATCTTCAACAACCATTTACGGTATTGTTAACTCAAGCCGAAGGAAAATCAACTGTTGAAGAAACTATTTGGGAAAATCGTTTTATGCATGCACCATATTTAGAGAAGCTAGGTGCCAATGTGGAAGTTAAAGATAAAAAACTAATAGTTGTTGGTAAGACTCCTCTTGTAGGAACAACTGTTAAAGCTACAGACTTAAGAGCAGGTGCAGCTATGGTAGTAGCGGCCTTAATCGCAGAAGGTAAAACCAAAATAGAAGATGCCGAACATATTTTAAGAGGATATGAAGGAATAGTTGAAAAATTAACCAATGTCGGTGCTAAAATAGAGCTAAAAGAAATATAATGTAATATATTTCTTTTTTTTCGGTGATAAAATGAATAGAAAAGTAAAACTATTTTCTCTATCACTATTCTTAATAGTGATTTATTATATATATATTAATGTTAATCCTCCCATAGAATATCTTGATTTAGGAGATAACTATAAAGAAAATAGAACTTATCATTATTATGACTATATTACTAATTATTTAAGAAAAAAGAACAAGTTAAAGAATTTTAATAATTATACCAGTGATGACTATTTAATTGAAGATATTTATAATGAAATAAGCAATTCTTCATTAAAAAAGGATTTAAGGGAAGCCAAGATTTTAACTATTTCAATTGGTAAAAACAATATCCTATACTTAAAAGGTAAAGGAAAAAGTAACAAAGAAATAAAAAATAGTATTAAAACGAATATAGAAGAGTTAATAAAAGAAATAAGAAAGTATTATAAAAGAGATATCTATTTACTAGAAATAGAAAATAAAAATACCTATCAAGATGTTACTAATGACATTAATAGGTTATATCGAAAAGAGGCAAAAAGGATACCAAAACTGTATTATATTGAAACTAATAATCTATTAGAAAAAGGTCCTTACGAAAAGGAAATAAGCAAAAGAATAATAAAAAAGCTTGAAAAATAAGACAAATAGTGATATATTAATAACACGGTTTATTACTATGACTTGAATTAAGTCATGGCGGAAGGAGGAGTATATGAAAAAAAATATACATCCAGAAATGATGGATTGCAAAGTTACTTGCGCATGTGGAGAAACTTTTACAGTTAAGGCTACTAAGCCTGAGATTAATGTAGAAGTATGTTCTAAATGTCATCCTTTCTATACAGGACAACAAACTAGAGCATCAAGAGCAGGTAAAGTTGATAAATTCAATAAAAAATATGGATTTGATAAAAAACAAGCATAAACTAGTAAAAACTAGTTTTTTTGTTTGCTTAATGATATAATTAAACTGGTGATAAGATGAAAAAGCATTTAGAAAAAGAAACAACCTTAAAAAAGGAAAAAAGGGAAATAGGGATTATTCTTTTATGTGCTGTTGCAAGTGCTTGTATTATCAGTTTACTAGCTACAATTAAGCCTAAAGTTATTATTCGAACAGGAAATTTCAGAAATTATAGTGCCTTTCGACAATATGCGACTGCTGCAAAAATAGAAGATTATGGAATTTATGTTTTAGGAATTATATGTATTATAATCATCATAGTTGGTTTTTTAAAAGTGGCTAAATCTAATAATACTTTGGGGCTAAACTTTGCTATAGTTGCTAAACATATATTGTTAGCAGTATTAATTTGGTTTTGCATAGTACCGTTGTTTTCTTTGAGTATTGAGAGAACAATAGGAGCACACAGAATAACATGTTGGTGTGGCCCCGACTATATACAAATAGATAGAAGAAAATAAACTAGTTAAAACTAGTTTTTTTGTCTGCTTAATGGTATAATGAAGTTGGTGATAAAATGAAAATAGGAATTGCAAATGATCATCGAGGAGTAGAATTAAAAAATTATTTATTAGAAAGACTTCAAGAATATGAAGTAGTTAATTTAGGAACAGATACTAATGAAAGTGTTGATTACCCTGATTTTGCATTTTTATTAGGTGAGAAGGTGGCAAATCATGAATTTGATTATGGTATTGCTATCTGTGGATCAGGAATAGGTATTAGTATTGCTTGTAATAAAGTAAAAGGAATTCGTTGTGCGAAAGTAAGCAATATAGAAGAAGCAAAATATACTAGAATAGATAATGATGCTAATATCGTTGCTCTTTCTGCAAATACTAATCAGGAAGACGCTTTGGAAATAGTGGAAGCATTTTTAAACACTGATTTTTCTCATGAAGAAAGACATCAAAAAAGAATAGATAAGATAACTAAATATGAGCGAGGAGAATATGAGCGCTAAGGTTTGGCTATATGTAGCAGTCAGCATCCTAACTATTTGGTCATTGGAAGCTGTTCGGATTAATCAGATATTTAAGAAGAATAGACATTATCAAGCATTAGTATTTTATTTTCTTTTGGCGGTATCAATAGTCTATTTAGTTACTAATTTTATTTGGGATTTTGTTACTTATTCAAAAATTATATAATTATGTATAATTTTTTTTATTTGGGAAAGACTCTTAATAGAGGTGAACAAATGGAAAAAAGAATATCATTAAAAAGAGAAGTAAAAATAACAATGGTTTTAGTATTAGCGTTCGTTTTATTATCAGCAATTTATCTAGTACTAGTAAAGTTTAAGGGAAATAGTGAACCAGAGCTATTAAACTATGTACCATCAAAAGTAGTTACTAATGAAGATATACCAGTAGTTAAAGAAGAAACTAAATTACTTAATCCCTATACTGATTCTAATGTTAAAATAGGTAAATACTATTATGATTATAAGGCAGATAAGACTAAGCAAGAGAACTCCATTACTGAAAACGATAATACCTATATGCAAAACTCAGGAATAGATTTTATTGCTAGTAATACTTTTGATGTTATAAGTTCTCAAAATGGTGAAGTAACTAATGTTAAGGAAGATGAACTTTTAGGTAAAACTATTGAAATTAAGCATGATAATAATTACATGAGTATTTATCAAAGTTTATCTGAAGTAAACGTCAAAAAAGGAGATCAAGTGACAGCAGGACAAATCATTGGTAAAAGTGGGCATAATAAACTAGATGAAGAACTAGGTAATCACTTACATTATGAACTCTATATTGATGGTAAAATAGTTAATCCTGAAGACCATTTAAATAAAGAAATAAAAAGTTCTAAGAACCAACAATAGGTTCCTTTTTATTTATATGAAAAAAAATAAAAAAAAGTAAATAAAAATACAAGTTTTATGGTAGAATATATAGTGATTAGAAATGAGGCGATTAAATGGCAAAAGATATTGGTATCGACTTAGGTACCGCCAACGTTTTAATTTGGATAAAAGGGCAAGGTATAGTGCTTAATGAACCTAGTATAGTCGCTATGGAAAAAGAGACTAAAAAGATAATAGCCGTTGGTAAAGAAGCTAACAAAATGTTTGGTCGTACTCCTGGTAAAGTAAAAGCTATTAAACCAATGAAAGATGGAGTAATCGCTGATTTTGAAGTTACTCAAATAATGTTAAACACTTTTATTAAGAAGATAAAAGCGCGAAGCTTATTTATTAGACCAAGAATCTTAATATGCTGTCCAACAAATATTACTCCGGTTGAGAAAAATGCGATTAAAGAAGCAGCTGAAAGAACTGGTGCACGTGCAGTTTATATTGAAGAAGAACCTAAAGTAGCTGCTATTGGTGCCGGTATGGATATTACTAAGCCTGAGGCTAACATGGTAATTGATATTGGTGGAGGAACTACTGATATTGCTGTTTTATCACTTAATGATATGGTTACTTCAGAGTCAATTAGGATTGCTGGTAATGTCTTAGATCAAGATATTATTAAATATATTAAAAGTAAGTATAAATTATTAATTGGGGAAAAGACAGCAGAAAACCTTAAGATTAATCACGCTAATGTTTTTAAACCAGATAAAAAAATAAAAGTAGAAGTAAAGGGAAGAAATTTAATAACTGGTCTTCCACATAGTGAAGAGATTAATCAAGTGGAATTAGAGGAAGCAATGCATGAAAGCTTGTTCCGTATTATCAAAGCCGCAACTAATGTTTTAGAACAAACGCCTCCTGAATTATCAGCTGATATTGCAAATAGAGGAATCGTTCTAACTGGTGGTGGAGCTATGTTAGAAGGTTTAACAGAACTTTTCCAAAAGGAATTAAATGTGCAAATTCTAATTGCTGATTCACCACTAACTTGTGTAGTTGAAGGAACAGGAGTTCTATTAGAAGATATTAAAAGACTAGAAGAAGATCAAAACTAGTCTTTTTTATTTGCTATTATAAAGTAATTATTCTATAATTAAATAAAGAGAGGTACTTATGAAAAGAGAAATAATTGAAGTTATTGAAATAGTTTTAACGACATTCATATTCTCCGCAGCTATTATGCCAATTATGAAGAAAGTAGCTGTTCATATTGGAGCTATGGACCGTCCTCGAGCAGATGAAGGACATCGTCATATTCACAATAAAACGATGCCTAAACTAGGGGCTTTAGGAATCTTTTTAAGTTTTCTCTTTGGTTACATTTTATTTGGTGAACAAAGTGTCCAAATGAATTCCATCTTAATCGGAAGTTTCATTATGATTCTAACTGGAATAGTTGATGATATTCATTCGATTAGGGCTAGAGAAAAGTTTTTATGCCAGTTAATTGCCGCTTCGGTAATAGTTTTCTATGGAGGAATACTATTAAATAATATTACGGCCTTTGGCTTTAATTTTGACTTTGGAATTTTATCTTATCCACTTACATTGTTCTTTATTGTTGCATGCTGTAATATGATTAATATTGTTGATGGAATTGATGGTTTGAGTGGTGGTGTTTGTAGTATTTTCTATATTACTATTGCGATAATTGGTTTCTTCCAAGGTCGTTATGGTAGTTTAGTTATGATTTTAACTCTTATTATGTTGGGATCTACTCTAGGATTCTTAGTACATAATTTCTATCCAGCTAAAATATTTGCTGGTGACTGTGCTACCTTTGAAGGGTTCATTATAGCAGTAATAACTTTATTAGAGTTTAAAGCTACAGCTCTTATTTCCTTCTTTGTTCCAATTCTTATTTTAGGAATACCAGTACTAGATACTATTTTTGCTATTATTAGAAGAGCATTGAAACGACAACCAATCTTTTCACCAGATAGACAGCACTTACATCATCAATTATTGGGCATGAACTTTTCACAAAAAACAACAGTTTTAATAATATATACAATAAATATATTATTTGCTATAGCGGCTATCTTCTATGTTTTAAAAGATCCGTTCGTTGGTAAAATAATATATATAATACTATTATTAATTGTTTTATGGTTCGTCCTAAAGACGAGTGTTATATCAGATAAAAATCCTAAAACAATTGCTAAAATAAAGAAAAAGTTAACTAAACACAAGAAATAATTCTTGTGTTTTTTTAATGTTAATATCTAAACGATAATGGAAAAATATGGTAAAATTATAAAAAAATAAGAAGGAGTGAGATGATGGTAGTAATTATAACCAACTTTATTAACTGTTTAATAACAGCAATAGTAGGTTTTTATTTAATTAAGGGGATAACAAAATCAGAGATAAGAGTATTATCTTTAAAGACAATAATATTACTTCTTATTGAAGCTGCAATTACTGTTTTCTTTAGGCAGAACCAATATATTGAATTTAGTTCTTTATTAATATATGTAGTAAACATTATTATATATAAAGAAATCTTTGATATTACTTTTAATGAGTCTTTAGTAGTAGTAACAATATTAATGCTTTTAATGTTGGTAGCTGATATTTTGGTGACCATTCCGTTAAGTTTTATGATAACAGTTAAACAGTTACAAAACAATTGGCAAGTATTCATACCTGCCAATATCGCTATTGGTATAGTAACTATTCTATTACTGAAAATAAGGTGGTTAAGGGAAAAGCTGCAAAGGTTTTACACTAATGCCCAAAAGAAAAGTACAATTACTAATATCGCCTTTTTACTATTAACAATTATTCTAGCATGCATATTGGCATATAGTATTTATAGAAATTATACACTCAATAATCGGGTTGTTGCTGATATAGTTATAGTAGTGATTCTGATGACTTTAATAATTATTCATATAAATAATCGCAACAAATACAGTCAATTAACTGACGAATATGATAATTTGCTAACGTATTTTCAAGCCTTCGAGGAAAGGGTTGAAAAAGAAGAGTTTAATAAGCATGAATATAAAAACCAACTATCAGTAATAAATGGACTAACTAAAGAGAAAGCCGTTAAAAAGAAAATTCAAGAGTTGTTAAATGAGGATCTATCTCCTGACGAACAAAACGTAGGTGAGTTTAAAAACTTACCCAAAGGCGGAATGAAGGGACTAATGTATTATAAAGCAGCCATTGCTAAGAAAAATGCAATAAATCTAACTGTTGATATAAAACTTAAGAAGAACAATATATTAAAGAAGCTATCTGATGAAGAGAACAGCGTATTATGTAAATTAATTGGAGTATATTTTGATAATGCGATTGAAGCAGCTAGGGAAACCACGAAAAAGAAAGTAGCACTTGAGATATATGAAATTAAAGGAAAACTAAACGTCGTAATCTCCAATACTTTTAAGAAAAGTGTTAACTTTGACAGAAGAAATGAAAAAGGCATAACAACCAAGGGAAAAGGACATGGTAACGGACTTTATTATGCCAATAAATTAATTTCTAAAAACAAGTGGATAGTTAGTAAACAAGAGATAATAGGAGAATATTATATTCAAAGTATAATTGTTGATAAAAAGAAAAGAGAAAACTAGTTTTCTCTTTTTAATTAGTCGTTAAATAAATGATTTGCCTTTGGTTCATCAGAGATCCACCATGGGCATCCTAAACTAGCAGCACCAGTAGCTAGTAATGCTACAGCAGCTAAAACTTTTGATAATCTTTTCATCGCTAATATCTCCTTTCCTTTTTATTATGTAAAATGCCAAGGCATTAAACACTATAATTTAAGTAATTACGATAGGGTTGCTTAAATATTTTATAAGTAATAGGATTAACGGAAATAGCTTCTATTATTAAGGCAGATAATAAAGTTACAGTAAGTGTATTGTTAGGAACAAGTATAATTAATAAAAGATAGATAATTCCTATAATTACTGTTAAAGTTTTCCTGATTACTCGCTTTCTTTTATTAGGAAGAGGCCTTTTAACAGTATCTGCAGGGGCATACAACAAATAAGTAAGAATACATAAAAAGGAAAAAATATAATAAAAATAAATAGGAACATAAACTCTAAGTAATAGAAGAGGAAGCAATATAAATTCAATTATAGAAATAACTAGACATTGATAACTCTTTTCAGCATGAAAGCCAAAACCAGTAAAGCGTATAATGTTAAAGAAGATAATTACTAAGAAGAATTCTTTTACAATACCTAATAAAAAGGAAAGGACAATTAATATAATCATCTTATAGAAGGTGAGATAAATCCCTTCTAATCCATAACGCATCTTAGCTATATCAGCTTTAGAATAATGTTTATACTTAGTAATTAACTTAATACAATTATTAATAAATTTATCTTTCATAACTTACCTTCTCAAGGCGATTTTATCACTCAAAAAATAGGCAATTATAAAAATTCTTTTAAAGAATAGAAAGAGACTAGAATCAGTCGAATTTTGTCGAAAAGATTGAAAAAATTACCAAAAACTGCCAGAAAGAAACCTTTTACGGAAAAGAAAAGCATTTCTTTTATTTATTGTTTAAAATGATAATACATTAGTTGCGCAACTGATAAAGAATATTCAAGAAGGAGATGTGAAAAGTGATTGGACGAGTAAAATGGTTCAATAATGAGAAGGGTTATGGCTTTATTGAGTATAAAGCTGAAGAAGATATCTTTGTTCATTATAGTGCCATAGAACAGGATGGTTATAAAACCTTAAGTGAGGGTCAATTAGTAGAGTTTGATTTGATTGATACAGATAAAGGTTTTCAAGCCCATAATGTAAAACTAGTCAAAGAATTAGCCGCTGTAAACTAGTGGTTTTTTTCTTTCTTTTGTGATATGATGAATATATAAGGAGGAATGAATATGGAAATAGTTATTCATGGTAATAAACTAGAAATAACTGATGCAATGAAAGATTATATTAAGGAGAAACTATCTAAACTAGATAAATATCTAGAAGATAGTGATAATGTCCGAGCTACAGTTGTTGTTAAAATTAAGAATCCCTATCAAATAGTAGAGGTAACCATCCCTTTAAAATCGTTTATATTAAGAAGTGAAGAGAAACAGCAAGATGTATATGCTGCAGTTGATGTGGCAGTAGATAAATTAGAAAGACAGATTAGAAAGAATAAAACAAAACTAGCTTCTAAGCAAAAAAATGTACCTGATTTTACTTTTGGAGCTATTGAAGATATCGAAGATGAAGAAGAGAAAGTAATTAAGAGAAAGAAAATAGAAGTTAAACCAATGGATGAAGAAGAAGCTATTATTCAAATGGAACTTCTAGGACATCAATTCTTTATGTATAAAGATAGTGAAACTAACAAACCAGCTCTTGTCTATAAAAGAAAAGATAATGGTTATGGTATAATCGAATCTGAATAATAATATGTTGACAATAAAGACACTTTGTGCTATTTTATATGTAGGCACAGGAAGTGTTTTTATTTTGGAAAAAAGGAGAATGTAATATGGCCAAAAAACAAGTAAAGAGAAACAACAATAATCAAAAGAAAGTACCAGTACAAAAAGAAAATAACACTAAGAGTAATCCTACAAGTAAGGAGAATTTAATAACAAGAATAATTCTCTTCTTTAAAGGAGTTCGTAGTGAAATTAAAAAAGTACATTGGTTAGATAGAAAGAGTATGGTTAAGTATTCTATTGCTACCATTTGCTTTATTGTCTTTTGTGCATTGTTTTTCTACGTAATAATGAACTTATTTGCCCTAGTTCAGGAGCTATTAGGTTAGGAGGACATTATGGAAAAACAATGGTATGTAGTTAATACTTATTCAGGACATGAAAACAAAGTTAAAGAAAAACTAGAGATGAGAGCTGAATCTATGGGCATGGAGGACTACATTTTTAGAATAATTGTTCCTGAAGAAAAAGTAATTGAAGTAAAAGACGGAGTTCAAAAAGAAAAGATTAAGAAGATGTTTCCTGGTTATATAATTGTTGAAATGATTATGACTGATGAAGCATGGTATATAGTTCGTAATACTCCAGGAGTTACTGGGTTTATTGGATCTAGTGGTAAAGGAGCAAAACCAACCCCTCTACAACCATATGAAGTAGATAAGATTCTAGCTAATATGGGTATGAGTAGAATGGATGTTGATAAAGAACTAAAAGAAGGAATTAAAGTTAATATTATTGATGGACCATTCAAGGGTATGACTGGTGTAGTAGACTCTTTAGACTTGCCTAATAATAAGATTAATCTAATAGTAGATTTATTTGGACAAGAAACTTCAGTAGAAGTAGAATTAAGTCAAATCCAAAAAGCATAATATTATATTGGAGGTATAATAATGAAAACAGAGGATTTCTATAAATTAGGTTTAGCTAAAGGAAAAGAAACTCGCTATAATTATGCTAAATTAGCTAAAAAAATAGAAAAGGCTTATGGTTTAGAAGCTGAAAGAGAATATAAAAGAGGATTTTCTGTAGGACTTAATCAGAAAATCACTAAAAATAAAAGAAAAACAAAGCATAAATAAGTTGCCAAAACAAGACTTTTGTGTTATTATTTAAGGGCTATATTTAATTGATATAGATAAGTGGGAAGTTTAGCTTGCTATAGCGGAAGCAAAGCTGTTAGGACCACTCCAGAAAAACAAATTATATAGGAGGTGTTTTTGTGGCAGAAGTAGTAAATGTAATCAAATTACAAATCGAAGCAGGTAAGGCATCACCAGCTCCACCAGTAGGTACTGTTTTAGGACCAGCTGGAATCAATCTACAAGATTTTTGTACTAAGTACAATGAAGCAACTAGAGATAAAATGGGTGATATTTTACCAGTAGAGATTAAAGTATATGAAGATAGAAGTTTTGACTTTGTAGTTAAAACTCCACCTACTAGTTTCTTGCTTAAAAAATATGCTAAGGTTAAGAAAGGATCTGTTAAAGGAGCTAACGAAGTAGTAGCTACTCTAACTCCTGATCAAATCAGAGAAATTGCAGAAATCAAATTACCTGATTTAAATGCTTATAATGTTGAAGAAGCAATGAAGATAGTAGAAGGTACTGCTCGTAATATGGGTATTGCCATTAAAGGTGTTAATGATGCTGAATTGGCTGCACAAGCTCAAGAAGCTCTAGAACATGAAAAAGAAATGGCTAAACAACAAGCAGCATTAGAGAAGATGGAAGCAGAAGCAGAGGAAATGAGAGAGAAAGCTGCTGAAGAGTCTGCTGAAGAAGCTGCACCAGCTGAAAATGCTGACGAGCAACCACAAGAAGAAACAAAAGAAGAGAATAATTAGGCTAGCCCTAGTGGAAGGTAAAACCGCTATTACCACATAAGGAGGAATAAAATGAAGAAAAGAAGCAAAAAGTATAATAGTGCTTTAGAAAAAATTGATAGAAGCAAACTTTATACTAAAGAAGAAGCAGTTAAATTAGTTAAAGAAACCGCAACAACTAAGTTTGATAGTACTGTTGAAGTTGCTATGCGTCTTAACTTAGATACTAAGAAAGCTGATCAACAACTTCGTGGTGCTATTGCTCTACCAAAGGGAACTGGTAAAGACATTAAGATATTAGTAATTGCTAAAGGAGACCAAGCTGAAGCTGCTAAGAAAGCTAAAGCTGATTACGTTGGTGATACTGATATGATCGAAAAGATTGAGAAAGAGAATTGGTTTGATTATGATACCATTATCGCTACTCCAGAAATGATGCCTTTACTTGGTAAAATAGGTAAGATTTTAGGACCAAAAGGTTTAATGCCTAATCCTAAGACTGGTACTGTTACCCCTGATGTAGCTAAAGCTGTTGAGGAAGCTAAATCTGGAAGAGTTGAATATAAAACTGATAGTTTTGGAAATGTTCATGCTCTAATTGGTAAAGCGTCTTTCAAAGAAGGAGATTTAATTGCTAACTTAGATGCTTTTGTTGAAACTATTTTAAAACTTAGACCAGCTAGTGTTAAGGGAGAATATGTTAAGAACATATCTATCTCTACAACTATGGGTCCAGGAATAAAAATAGATAAAATTAGTTTTGACAAATAATAATAATTAATATATAATAAATTTAATTTGTTGGTGCCATAGACAGTAGGTATAAAAGTAAATCCTACCGAGGACTAAAGTAGTAAATAAAGGTCTTTTTGTCTATGCGAAAAGATCTTTTAATATGGTTACCTTATAATAGGAGGTGAAAAAGTGGCAAGTGAAGCAGTCTTAAAACAAAAACAAGGGATTGTTGAAGAGATTAAGAATAAGATTGATAATTCCACAACAGTAGTACTATTTGATTATCGTGGTCTTACTGATGCTGAAATTAAAGAGTTAAGAAATAAACTTAGAGAAGCTAATGCTGACTATAAAGTTTATAAGAACACTTTAATGGCTAGAGCATTCAATGATTTAAAATATGATTTAAATGATGAACTTAAGGGACCAAGCGCTTTTGCTTTTAGTGAAGATCAAGTAGCGCCAATCAAAGTTCTAGCTGAGTTTGCTAAGACACATGAAGCTCTAACTTTAAAAGTAGGAATCATTGATGGAGAAAAAGCTGATTTAGACAAATTAAAAGAGTTCGCAGTATTACCATCTAGAGATGAGTTACTAACTATGTTAGCTGGTGGAATGATTGGATTAGTAAGAGATCTATCTATTGCTTTAAATCTATATGCTGAACAAAAAGAAGGAGATGCTCCTGCTGAGGTTAAAGAAGAACCTAAGGAAGAAGCTAAAGAAGAAGCAGTAGAAGAGAAAAAGGAAGAATCTGCTGAAGAACCAGCTGAAGAAGAGAAAAAAGAAGAAACTCCAGTAGAGGAACCAAAAGAAGAAAAAGAAGAATCTTCTGAAGAAGAAAAATAAAATAAAAATAAGGAGGAAATAAAATGGCTAAATTAAATAAAGATGATTTTATCAAGGCTTTAAAAGAAATGAATTTATTAGAAATTAAAGAATTAGTAGATGCAATGAAAGAGGAATTTGGAGTAGATCCATCTGCTGTAGCAGTTGCTGCTGCACCTGCTGCTGCTGGAGATGCTGCTGGAGATGCTGCACCTTCACAAGTAACAGTATCAATTGCTGATGCTGGAGCTGCTAAAGTAGCAGTAATTAAAGTAGTTAAAGAAATTACTGGTCTTGGATTAAAAGATGCTAAAGACATTGTTGATGCTAATGGTGTTGTTAAGGAAAATATTCCTAGCGCTGAAGCTGATGAAATCAAAGCTAAGCTTGAAGAAGCTGGAGCTACTGTAGAAGTAAAATAATTAATTTAGAAAAAATAAGAGATGCTTTAACAATCTCTTTTTTTTTGATATAATATTTAGCAGGGAGTGATGATATGAGTATATTAAAAATGCTAGATCACGAATATAAAGAATTAAAGAGATTTGAAAAACTAGCTAATGAGATAGAGGAACTAGATGAAGAATATGGAAAGCTTACTGATACTGAATTGCAAGAGAAAACAGGGATCTTTAGAGAAAGATTACATAACGGGGAAACTCTTGAAGATATATTAGTAGAAGCTTTTGCTACCGCTAGAGAAGCGGCATATCGTGTTATTGGTGAAAAACCTTTCCATGTTCAGTTATTAGGTGCTTTAGCTATTCACTATGGTAATATAGCTGAAATGAAAACTGGTGAAGGAAAGACATTAACTTCTGTTTTACCAGCATATCTTAATGCCTTACCAGGAGAAGGTGTACACATTGTAACTGTCAATGAATATCTAGCGGCTCGTGATGCTGAATGGATGGGTGGTATTCATCGTTTCTTAGGATTAACTGTTGGAGTTAACACAAGAGATCTAAATCCAAGAGAAAAACAAGAACAATACGCATGTGATATTCTGTATTCAACTAATAATGAAATTGGATTTGATTATCTAAGAGATAACATGGTTGTGCGAAGTGAAGATAGAGTCCAAAGACCACTTAACTTTGCTATTGTTGATGAGGTTGACTCAGTCCTAATCGATGAAGCAAGAACACCATTAATTATTTCGGGTGGACAAATGAATAATGCATCTCTATATCATGATGCTGATCGTTTTGCTAAGAGTTTAACTAAAGATAAAGACTTTACTTATGATGAAAAGACAAAGAGTGTAAATCTAACTGAAGATGGCGTCGATAAAGCAGAAAAAATGTTTAATATAAACAATTTATATGACATAAACAACGCAACTTTAGTCCACTTTATTAATCAAGCCCTAAGAGCTAATTATTCAATGAAGTTAGATGTTGACTATGTTGTTCAAGAAGGAGAAATAATAATTGTTGACCAATTTACTGGTCGTTTAATGAAAGGAAGGGCATATTCCGATGGACTTCATCAAGCTATTGAAGCTAAAGAAGGAGTACAAATAAATGAAGAGACTAAGACTTTAGCGACAATTACTTTCCAGAACTTATTCAGAATGTATAAGAAATTAGCTGGTATGACTGGTACTGCTAAAACTGAAGAAGAAGAGTTTAGAAGTACTTATAATATGTATGTTATTGAAATACCTACAAACAAACCAGTTATCAGAGTTGATGCTGCTGACTTGGTTTATGCTAGTAAAGAAGCAAAGTATAAAGCAATTATTAATGTTGTAGCTGAGTACTATAAAAAAGGACAACCAGTGTTGATAGGTACAATAGCTATCGAAACAAGTGAACTTATAAGTAGATTATTAAAACAAGCAAGAATACCACACGAAGTATTAAATGCTAAGAACCATGCTCGTGAAGCAGAAATCATATCTAAGATAGGACAACATAAATCAGTAACTATCGCTACTAATATGGCTGGTCGTGGTACTGATATTAAGTTATCTGATGAAATTAAAGAACTAGGTGGACTTTGTGTAATTGGTACAGAACGTCATGAATCAAGACGTATTGATAACCAGTTACGTGGACGTTCTGGTCGTCAAGGAGATCCAGGTTATACCCAATTCTTTGTCTCTATGGAAGATGATCTAATGGTTCGTTTCGGATCAGATAGAATAAAAACAATGATGCAATCATTAGGTATTGGAGACCAAGCTATTAGAAGTAAAACCTTTACTAAATCAATTGGTACAGCCCAAGCTAGAGTAGAAGGAAACAACTTCGATATTCGTAAACAATTGCTAGAATATGATGATGTTATGAATATTCAAAGAGAAAACATGTATGACAGAAGAAACAAAATTCTAGATACTGAATCAATTCATGAAGCAGTATTAGATGGATTTAGAAGACATATTGAGGACTTAGTAAGATCACATGTAGCTCCTGAAGGATATTTAACTGAAGAAGATTTAGCTGAAATAGTACAGTTTGCTAATGAAAACTTACTAAGAAAAGATATTAAGAAAAAAGATATTGAAAACTTATCAGAAGAAGAAATGATTGATAAATTATCTAAGAAAGTAATAGCGGAATATGAAGATAAATTAGCTGAAATAGATCCAGAGATTAAAGATGAATTTGAAAAAGCAATTACACTTCAAGTAATAGATAATTACTGGATGGAACATATCGATACTATGTCTCATTTAAGAGAAGGTATTGGTCTAAGAGGGTATGCTCAAGATAATCCATTAAGAGCATATACTATGGAAGGTAATGATCTGTTTGATGCTATGTTACAAAAAATAGATAGAGATGTATCCATATTCCTACTTAGAGCGGAAATAAGACAAAATATTGAACGAAAAGAAGTAGTTAAAAATAAGCATACCAACGAAGATAAGAGCGAAGCAAAAAAACAAACACCAAAGAGAGTAAAAAAAGTAGGAAGAAACGATCCATGCCCATGTGGCAGTGGTAAGAAGTATAAGCAATGCTGTGGTAAATAACTCGTAAAGTCCCATGAATAAAGGGAAAACACGAGTTTTTCTTTTCTTAAAAATTATTCAAAGAAAGGCTTTAGATCAGTTTTAGATCATCATATT
>JAFRCD010000002.1 GCA_017404555.1 Bacilli bacterium | reverse complement strand
ATTCTTACTATAATTATCGTAATAGTGGTATTGATAGTTTAAATGCTTCTATACTAGAGAATTCCACTTTTGAACAAGTATATACTATTGCATTAATTGTTATCTTTATACCATTATTAATATTATTACTATTATATTTACTACTTAAATATCGTCGTAAACATAAGAAAAATGTTAAATTAGATCATCATAAATATACTGATATGCTTACTTCATTAAAGAACAGAAATTATTTAAATGTTAAGATAAATGAATGGGAAGAAGCAAAAGTATATCCACGTTCAGTTATTATGATTGATTTAAATAATGTCAAATATGTCAATGATAATTATGGACATGAAGAAGGGGATAAGCTAATTGTTAAAGCAGCTTCTATCCTTGTTAATACACAGTTAGAGAATTCTGAAATAGTTAGAACTGATGGTAACGAATTCTTAATTTATTTAGTAGGTTATAGTGAAAAACAAATAATTACTTATACTAAGAAACTAACTAAAGAATTTAAGTCATTACCATATTCATTTGGTGCTGCTATTGGTTATTCAATTATTACTGATGAAATAAAAACATTAGATGATGCTATAAATGAAGCTACTTTGGAAATGATAACTAACAAAGAAGATTTTAAATAAGAATAAAAGGAGAGGAACATGGAGCGAGTACGAGTTTTTATGCGCAAAGCTAAAAGATTATTTAAAGAACCGCAGATGAGAGTCTTACCAGGACAGCTTGCCTTTTTCTTCGTTCTCTCTTTTATTCCTCTTTTAGCTTTAGTAGCTAATGTCTGTGCTTATTTTGGTTTATCACTTAATTCCATAAAAGAAGTATTAGCTTCATCTTTAGCTGGTGATTTGGCTGATAAGATGATTAATATTGTCTCTGGAAAAGGTTTAAATTGGAATATCCTTGTCTTCTTTATTTCGGCTGCTATCTTAGCTTCTAATGGAGCTCATTCAGTTATTATAGCTTCTAATGAAATCTATAAAGTTAAAGATAGGGGTATTGTTAAAAGAAGGTTAAAAGCTATTGGTATGACATTCCTATTAGTAGGACTACTATTATTCTTACTAGTAGTACCTGTTTTTGGTAAACAGATCTTTGCTCTTATAAGAGATAATGCTGCTAATCAAGATATGGTATCTTTAATCTATAATGTCTATACTGTCTTAAAATATCCAGTAGCGATTATAGTTGTCTATTTAATTGTTAAGTTCATATATATAATTGCGCCTGATCAAAAGATAAAATCACATACAACCACAATAGGTTCGTTATTTACTGCTATTGGTTGGGCAATAACTACTTATATATATTCGTTCTATGTTGATAAATTTGCTCATTATGATTTGTTATATGGAAGTATATCTAATTTGATTATTCTCTTCCTATGGGTTTACATCTTAGCTTATGTCTTTGTTTTAGGAATGATTATTAATGCTTCCAACAGTAATGAACAGGATTTAAGAACCCAAGTTATTAAACTATTTAAAGACTAGAAAATTGAAAAAAAGAATAATAAATGCTAAAATATTGGAGATGTATATGAAAAAAATAAAAAGCATCGCTATTGATGCTAAAGACAAGACAATTAAGTATTTAAAAAAAGTTAAAAGAGAGCATTTGATTAAAAAATACTTTAAGCATAATGTTCTGTTTTTGACGTTTGTGGGAACTTGTGTTCTTAATTCTACTATGCTTCGTTTTTTAACAATGCATACTATAGAAAATTATTTAGCTTTTAAACCTATAATGGCTGATTTAGCCTTTGCGGTATTATTGGGATCTTTTGGTTACTTATTTAAGCCAAAGAATAGATTTACATATTTCTTTATTATGTCGTTAGTACTTACTTTTATTTGTACAGTTAATTCTATCTATTATACTTTCTATACATCTTTTGCGTCTGTATCTATGCTTTCACTTACTCAATACATTGGTGAAGTAGGAGATGCGGTTACTGAGAACGTTTTCCAAGTAAAAGATGTTATGTATATTATTGGACCAATAATTTTAATATTAGTTCATAGATATTTAAAGAAAAAAGATTATTATAAAGTTGAGATCAAAAAAGTTAGAAAGAATAAATTTGTTAAAACAATTATTGCAGGTGGTATTATTACAACAATCTTCTGTCTTACACTATCACCACTAGAAATAGGAAGATTTACTAAACAATGGAATAGAGAATATATTGTTATGCGCTTTGGTATATATGTTTATCAGGTGAACGATTTGATCGCTTCTGTTCAACCTAAGATTAATTCCATGTTTGGATATGATAAAGCTAAAGTAGAATTTAACGAATATTTTAAAGATAAAAAGAAGAGTCCTGAAAATGAATATACAGATATCTTTAAAGATAAAAATATTATTGTTATTCATGGTGAGAGTATGCAGACAAATACGATTGGACTTAAGTTTAACGATAAAGAGCTTACCCCAACACTTAATAAACTATCCCAAGAAGGAATGTATTTCTCCAACTTCTATTCACAAGTTAGTGTTGGAACTAGTTCTGATACGGAGCTTACTTATAATACATCACTAATGCCAACTCAAAGCGGAACTGCGTTTGTTTCTTACTTTGATCGTGAGTATATCTCAACACCTAAATTTTTGAAAAAGCAAGGTTATTATGTTTACAGTATGCATGCTAATAATGCTGATTTCTGGAACCGGAGAACTATGCATAAGAGTTTAGGCTATGACAAGTTCTATAGTAAAGAAACTTATGATGTTAAGAAAGAAGATTTAGTAGGATTAGGTCTTTCTGATAAATCATTCTTTGCACAATCAGTTCAGAAAATGGTAAAGATTAATGAGAAACATCCTAAATGGTATGGATTAAGTATTATGTTATCTAACCACACACCATTCTCCGCAGTAGATAAATATGGTGATTTCCCAGTTGATATTAAAGAAGAAAAAACAAATGAAGATGGGACAGTAGAGACTATTTCTCATCCTTATATGGAAGGAACTAAACTAGGTAATTACTTCAAATCAGTTCATTATGCGGATGAAGCTCTAGGCCAATTTATTAATGACTTAGATAAAGCAGGTTTATTAGAAAACTCTATTCTAATTCTTTATGGTGATCATGATGGAAGACTTCCTAAGAAAGATTATAGTAGACTTTATAATTATGATACTAATACGGATAAGGTTAAAGAGAAGGATGATCCAACATATGTTGATTTCGATTATTATAAATATGAATTAGGAAGAAAAGTACCATTTATCATTTGGTCTAAAGATATGGCTGGAACTGATCTCAATATGGAAGTAACTGATGTTATGGGAATGTATGATGTTATGCCAACACTTGGTAATATGTTAGGTTTCTATAATAAATATGCTTTAGGTCATGATATATTTGATATTGGTAAAAATAATATAGTAGTATTTCCTAATGGTAACTTTGTTACTAATAAAATCTACTATAATAGTCAAAAACAAGAATATCTATCTTTAGATAATAGTGCTGTTAGTGAAGAATATATTAAAGAAAAAAGTGATTATACGGAAAAACTATTAAATGTTTCTAATAATATTATTGTCTTTGACTTGCTTAAAGATGTGGAAAAATAGACTGGAGGGATAAAATGAAATTAAAAAAGGGTGTGAGAAGGTTTTTAATATTTATTCTCATCTTACTTATCATAGCTTTAGGAGGTATTATTTATTACTTTGGTTTCTATAATCAAGGAGTTAAAGAAGTAAAGATTATTAAAGAAATACCTGAGTATGGCTATAAGTTAAAAGAAAATGAAAGTGGTCTTTATAAGAAAACATTCCAAGACTTAGAAAAGGTTTTATCAAAAGATGAAGTGGATGAAGAAAAGTATGTTGAATTACTTTCTAAACTATTTATAATTGATTTCTTCAGTTTAGATAATAAAATAGCTAAGACTGATGTTGGTGGTGTTGAATTTGTTGAAGAAAGTATTCTTGACAACTTCGTAGTTAATGCGAAAGACACTTACTATAAATATGTAGAAAATGATCTTTATGGTAAGAGACATCAGACTTTACCAGAAGTAACTAAAGTTGAAATTGAAAGTGTTGATAAAAAAGAATATCAATATAATGACCAAACTGATAATGAAGCTTATCATGTTAAAGCAACTTGGAAATATCGTCAAGGGAAAGGTTATCAAGATAAAGCTACTTTAATATTTGTACATAAAGATAAAAAATTAGAGTTAGTAGAATTGAAGTAATACTTTTAATTGATATATAAATGTGTTATACTAAAGATGAAGATAATAAGAGGTGAAATTATGAAGAAAGTAGCTTTAATAATTATTGCGGTTTTATGCTTAGGCTTTATTAATGTATATGCTGCCGATTCTATTACAATACCTACTTGTAAAGTAGTAGTAGATGCCAAGGACAGCAAAGCTTATAAAGCTAAGATAACTCCTATCACAGCTAATGCACCAACACCTAGTATTAAAGAGTTTAATATTAAAGTAGGGGAAGAAAAAAACTTTGGTATACTTAATTTTGAACACGTGGGAATCTATGACTATAAGATAACTTTAGATGGTGCCGATACATATTATGTTTTAACAGCCGAAATTACTCGTGATGGCGATAATTTAAGATATCAACTATATGTTAAAGAAAAAGGTGAAGGTGATAAAAAGCCTAAAGCTGCTTTTGTTATTAGACCATCTGATGATGGTGGGGATGTTAAACCAGTAGATCCATCTAAAGATGATAAAGGTTCTCATGGAACTAGTAGAAGAGGAATGATTAATCCTTATACAGCAGATTTAATTATAAAATTCTTAATTCTTTTAGCAATTAGTGCTATTGTATTTGTTATTGTTTTAAAGAGAACTGATAAAATTAAAAAACAAGGATAAGTGCTATACTTATTCCTTTTTTTTTGATATAATTTATATGTTTAGAAGGTGATTACATGGTTTATTTAGATTATAGTGCCACTACACCTGTGGATAAGGAAGTTTTAAATACTTTTAATAAAGCTTGTGAGGGATTTATTGGTAATCCCAACTCATTACATAAATTAGGTCATGACGCTAAAAAATTAATTGATGATGCGACAAAACAGATAGCGGATATCTTAGGAGTTAAAGAAGGAGAAATAATTTATACTAGTGGAGCTAGTGAATCTAACAATACTGCTGTTAAGGGTATATGTTTAAAACATCAAAATAGAGGTAAACATATTATTACAACTAAGTTAGAGCATTCTTCTGTTATTGCTCCTACATCTTATCTTCAATCATTAGGTTTTGATGTTGATTTTGTTAAAATAAATGATGATGGCTTAGTAGATTTAGATAATTTAAAAGAACTAATTAGAGAAGATACTATTCTAGTATCAATTGCTAGTGTCAATAGTGAAGTAGGTGTATCACAACCAATTAATGAAATCGGTAAAATACTAAGAAATTATCCAAAGATATTCTTTCATAGTGATATTACGCAAAGTATTGGTAAAGAAGTAGTAGATCTTAGTAATGTTGATTTAGCTAGCTTTTCTGCCCAAAAGTTTTATGGAATTAAAGGAATTGGTTGTCTAATCAAAAAAGAGGGTATTAATATTGAACCATTAATTCATGGTGGCAAATCAACTACTATTTATCGTAGTGGTACTCCAGCAACCCCTCTAATTGCTTCAATGTCTAAAGCTTTACGTCTTGCTTATGATAATTTTTCAGATCGAGTAAATCATGTCTGTGAATTAAATGATCATTTACGGGAAGAGTTAGAGAAACTTGACAAGGTACATATCAATAGTACTAAAAACTCTGTTCCACATATTGTTAATTTCAGTGTTATGAATATTAAACCAGAGACGATGCAGCATGCCTTAGAAGAGGAAGAAATCTATATATCAACTCAGACTGCCTGTTCATCTGGAGTAGGAGATGGTATTTCTCAGGCTGTTTATGCCATTACTAAGAGTAGTGATTATGCCGCACACAGTCTCAGAGTAAGTATTTCTCATTTGACAACTAAAGAAGAGATTGATAAATTTGTTGAAGTACTATCAAAAAAACTAACTGAATTAGGTGAATTATATGGAAATAATAAAGATTAATGCCATGTGGTGTAGTGCTTGTGTTGTTATGAATAACATCTGGAATGAAGTTCTAGAGGAAATAGATATTAAGACAACTACACTCGATTATGATTTTGATGAAGAAGAAGTAGAAAAGTATAATCCAGGAACAGTTCTACCAGTCTTTATTATTATGGAAGATGGTAAAGAACTCCGGAGAATAAAAGGAGAACATACTAAAGAAGAGATGTTAGAATTTATAAGGGAGAAGTAATATGAAGAAGTTATTATATGTATTAATTCTTTTTTCCTTTTTGTTTATAAATACTGTAAGTGTTAATGCTAAAGAAAAAGTAACTATTTATTTTTTTCATGGTCGTGGATGTCCACACTGTGCTGAAGAAGAAAAATTCTTAGATAATCTAAAGACTAAATACGATAATATTGTCATTAAAGATTATGAAGTGTGGTATAACGATGAGAATAAAAAGTTAATGGACAAAGTAAAAAAAGAATTAAAAACAGAAAGCAGTGGTGTTCCTTTCACAGTGATTAGTGATGTAGGAACTATTGGTTATACCGATTCAATTGGTAGAAAATTGGATAGATTAGTAGATTTCTATAGTACAGAAAAATCTATTGATGCTGTTAAATTAATTGAAGAAGGTAAATATAAACCAGCTGAAAAGAATAAATTTAAAGAAAAAGAAAAAGAAGAAGACGAGGCAACTACTTTTAATTTCCCATTTATAGGGAAAGTTAAAGCTCGTAATTTATCTTTAATTTCTGCTACTATTGCTATTGGTTTAGTAGATGGTTTTAATCCATGTGCCATGTGGGTTTTGATCTTCTTAATTAGTATTCTAGTAACCATGAAAGATCGAAAGAAAATGTGGTGGTTAGGAGGAACATTCTTACTGACATCAGCAATTTGTTACTTCCTAATACTTCTTTTCTGGAGTGGAATTACTGAAGCTTTAAATGGTTTTAATCCTTTATATTTAAAACTGATTATTGCCGTAGTAGCTTTAATTGGTGCTGTCATTAATATTAGAGCCTTTATTATTAGTGATGACTCTGGTTGTGTTGTTGTTGATGATAAAAAAAGGAAACCAATTATTCAAAAGATAAAGAAGTATACTACTGAAAAGAGCTTTAAAGCTGGTATTATTGGTATAGCTTTATTAGCTCTATCAGTTAACTTAATTGAACTAGCATGTTCAGCTGGTCTACCAGCTATGTTTACCGGCCTTTTAGGAATAAATGATATTGCCATTCCTAAATCACTATGGTATATCTTTGTCTATACTTTAGCCTTTATGCTTGATGATGTTATCATCTTTATAATAGCTATGAAGACAATGAAAGTTGCAGCTATTTCTAGTAAGTATAATAAGTATTCACATCTAGTTGGTGGCCTAATAATGCTTATTATTGGATTATTAGTTATCTTTAAACCAGAATGGTTAATGTTTACTTTTAGTTAAAATAGAAGTCTAAGATAGACTTCTTTTTTATTTTAAATAATGGAAAAATATGGTAAAATTATCCTGGTGATAGCATGCTAACATTTATAGTAGTAGATGATAAGAATGAGATTCGTAATCAAGAAATTAAAGTTATTGATAGTTATATGATGAACTTTGATATCAAGTATAAGATCAAAGAATACTCAGAATATAATAGTGATTTTGAAAAAGATGTTAAGAAAGTAACTGGTCAAAAGATCTATTTATTAGATATTATGACTGATAATGGTTCTGGAATAGATGCCACTAGAATGATTAGAGAAGAATATAATGATTGGCAATCAACTATTATCATAATTACTGCTTATCCTGAATATAAATATGAAGCTCTGGGAGCCAGACTTTATATTCTTGATTTTATTACTAAGGCTGATTCATTTACTAAGCGACTAAAAGAAGCTATTAGTATAGCTTTAGATAACTATCACAAGAAACCCAATACTATTAGTTATAAATATAATTCTTATATTAATATTATTGATTATAAAGATATCATTTATATCGAAAAAGAACCTGATAGTAAAAGATGTACTATTCATACCACTAGTGGTGATGAGAAGATACCTAAAGGGTTAACTGAACTGGAAAAAGAACTTGACAATCGTTTCTTTAGGACTCATCGTAGTTTAATTGTTAATACTGATAAGATTAAAAGATTTGATTATCAACAGAATTGTATAATCTTTAAAAATGGTGAATATACTGAATTAGTATCAAGAAATAAGAAAAAAGATTTGTTGGAGCATCTTACTAATAAGTAGTTAAATACCTTGAAAAAATAAATAGTATATGTTATATTATATAAGAAAAACAAGTGCGAAAGACGTAGTATAAAAAAGGATGATAGAAAATCTCTTCTTGGCTGGAAAAGAGAGCATTACTTCTATACTAAGATCACTTTCAAGTTGTGATTTATGGATAAGATAAATACGGATACTCACGTTAAGAGTCTAGAGATATAAGTAATACTTATAAAATAAGGTGGTACCACGAGATTTTCGTCCTTAGGCGAAGTCTCTTTTTTATTCTTAAGGAGGAAACATGCTGTTAAACATATTGTTATTAATAATTGGTTTTGTTATCCTGATTAAAGGTGCTGATTTCTTTGTTGAAGGAGCAAGTAGTATTGCGGGTAACTTTAAAGTATCTAAGATGTTAATAGGTCTAACTATTGTGGCCTTTGGAACAAGTGCTCCCGAATTTGCAGTCAGTGTAAAATCAATTTTATCAGGTAATGGAGATATTGTCTTTGGTAATGTCATTGGTAGTAATATCTTAAATATATTACTTATTATTGGTATTAGTGCTATTATTCATAGTTTGAATGTTAAGAATAGTACTGTAAAAAAAGAATTACCAATAACCCTTCTTATGACCACTTTATTCGCAGTATTAATATCAGATAGTTTATTTAATCTTAAAGATATTAATCAGTTTACAAGAAGTGACGGGGTTGTTATTCTTTTATTCTTTACTGTTTTTGTCTATTATCTTATTTCGATGATGAGAAACAAGATAGATGATGATGGTAAAGAAGAGTACTTGCCATTAGTAAAATCATTTGCCTTTACTATTTTGGGTATTGTCGCAGTTGTTTTAGGAAGTAATTTAGTAGTTGATAGTGCCAGTTTTTTAGCGAAAGCTTTAGGTATTAGTCAAAAGATGATAGCTCTTACGGTAGTCGCTTTAGGAACATCTCTACCAGAATTAGTAACTAGTATTATGGCTACTAGAAAAGGAGAATATGATATTGCGATTGGTAATATTGTTGGTAGTTGTATCTTCAATATTGGAGTAGTTATTGGTATGCCAGTTGCTTTATTTGGTGGCGTTGGACATATTGCTTTCAATTATATTGATGTTGGAGTTATGTTACTTAGTGCCTTTTTACTATTTATCTTCTCTCGTAATGATTATAAAATTCATAGGTGGGAAGGAATTGTCTTTTTAACAATTTTTGTTATTTATTATAGTTATGTTATATATCTAGGATAGGAGGAAGAAGTATGAAATTTGAAAAACTAGAAACAGGAAAAATAAATGAAGTAGAAACAAAAATTCTAAAGAAATGGAAGAAACAAGATATTCTAAAAAGATGTATTGAAACTAGAGATGAAAAGAATTCTTGGGTGTTTTATGATGGACCAATATATGCGAATGCCGCACCAGGTATTCATCATGTCTTTGCCAAAACTATTAAAGATGCCTTCTGTAAATTTAAAACTATGCAGGGACATAGAGTTATTAGAAAGATTGGGTTAGATACTCATGGACTACCAATTGAAGTTAATGTTGAGAAAAAACTTGGTTTTAAGTCTAAAGAAGATATTGAAAAGTTTGGTGTGGAAAACTTCTGTAAAGAATGTAATAAAGCCACGGCTCTTAATATTGATGAAATCAACAAAGTAACAGATATGATGGGTCAATTTATTGATTGTGATCATCCATATGTAACCTGCCATAATGATTATATTGAATCTGAATGGTGGATTATTAAAGAAATGGCTAAAAAGGATTTACTTTATTATGGTAATAAAGTTCTTTGGTATTGTCCAAGATGTGGTACTGAACTTTCTGCTAATGAAGTATCTCAAGGTTATGAAGAAGTACCAGTTAATTCTATTATTCTTCCTTTTAAAAAGAAAGATGAGGATGTTTATTTCCTAGTTTGGACAACAACTCCTTGGACTTTAATAGCTAATGTTGCTCTTTGTGTTCATCCTGATTTAGAGTATAACTTAGTTGAATCTATGGGTTATAAATTCATTATTGCTAACTCTTTAATTAGTAGTGTTTTAGGTGATGATGTTAAGATCTTAGAGACTTATAAAGGATCTGATTTAGAGGGAGAAAAATATGAACAATTAATGCCTTTTGTAAAGGTTGATGGTAAAGCCTTTGAAGTAGTTGCGGATACTTATGTTAGTGATGCTGATGGTACAGGTATAGTTCATATGGCTCCTGCTTATGGTGAAGACGATAATCGTGTATGTCGTGAAAAAGGAATTGGTTTTGTTAATCCAGTCGGACCAGATGGAACTTATACTGAAGGACCATGGAAGGGTAGATTAGTAACGGATTCTGACTTAGAAGTAGAAATTATTAAATGGCTAAAGGAAGAAGATAAATTATTCAAAAAAATAAAAATAAAGCATGATTATCCACATTGTTGGCGTTGTCATTCACCACTTATTTCTTATCCCAAACCAGCTTGGTATGTTAAGACAACTGCTTATAAAGATAAGATAATTGAAGCCAATAAAGCAATTAATTGGTATCCGGATTTTGTTGGTGAAAAACGTTTTGCGAACTGGCTTGACAATATGGTTGATTGGGGAATATCTCGTAATAGATATTGGGGTTGTCCAATGCCTATTTGGGAATGTGAGTGTGGTAATAGAGAAGTAATTGGTTCTCTTGATGAACTACAAGAAAAAGTAGTAGAAGATGTCAATGTTCGGGAGATTGAACTTCATAGACCATATGTAGATGATCTTCATCTAAAATGTAAATGTGGTAAAAAGATGACCAGAGTAAAAGATGTTATGGATGTATGGTTTGATTCTGGATCTATGCCTTATGCTCAATATCATTATCCATTTGAAAACGAAGAATTATTTAAATCGCAATTCCCAGCTGATTTCATTGCTGAAGGAGTTGATCAAACTAGAGGATGGTTCTATGTCCTATTAGTTATTTCAACTATTATTTCTGGAGAATCTAGTTTCAAAAATGTAGTTGTCAATGATATGATGCTTGATGCCAATGGTAAAAAGATGTCTAAATCAACTGGAAATATTATTGATCCAATTGCTATAATGGAAAAATATGGTGCTGATACTATTAGGTTCTATATGCTTTATACTTCTCCAGTTTGGACACCACTTAAGTTTAATGAAGAGGGTGTAAAAGAAGTATATTCTAAGTTTACATCAACTCTAAAGAATGCATATTCCTTCTTTGAAATGTATGCTAATGCTGATAATATCGATCCAAGAGAATATGATATTCCAGTAGAAAAAAGAGAATTAATTGATAAATGGTTGCTTTCTAAACTAAATAAATTAGTAAGAGATGTTACTAATGCTTATTTAGAATTTGATCTTAATAAAGTAGCTAAATTAATCGTACCATTCTTAAATGATGATTTATCTAACTGGTATATTAGAAGTAACAGAAGAAGATTCTGGGATAGTAAATTAAGTGATAGTAAAAAGGCTGTTTACTTAACTACTTATGAAGTACTAACAACTCTTTGTAAGCTATGTGCACCACTTACACCTTATTTAACTGAGGAAATATATCAAAAATTAACTGGTGAAGAGTCAGTTCATTTAGCAGATTTCCCAACAGAGAATTCTGATTTAATAAATGAAACTGCTGAAGAGAGAATGGACTTAGTAAGAGATGTTTGTTCTTTAGGTAGATATGCTAGAGAAGAGGCTAATATCAAAGTGCGTCAACCAATTAGTAAATTGCTTCTACCAGAAAGTGATGAAATGATTATTGGTGATTTAATTGATATTATTAAAGAAGAGTTAAATGTTAAGAAAATTGAATATACTAAAGACATGACTAAATATCTAGAATATATTGTTAAACCTAATTTTAAAGTACTAGGTAAAGAACTAGGTCCTAAGATTAAAGATTTACAAAATATTTTAGCTAATATGTCTAGTGATGATGTTCGTAAAATCTCTGATGAGGGTCTAACAGTTACCCTAGACTCTAATAAGGAGTTAACTCTAACTCCAGAGAACGTTCTAATTACTTTAAAACAAAAAGAAGGTTATGCTAGCGCATCTAATACTAGAACTTGTGTAGTACTAGATACAACTCTTACTGAAGATTTAATTTTAGAAGGATTATCAAGAGAATTTGTCCGCAACGTTCAAGCTATTAGAAAAGAACTAGACTTAGTAATTACTGATCACATCAAGATTTACTATGAAGGTGATGATAAAGTAAAAGAAATGCTTTCTAAATATGAAGATTATATTAAAAGAGAAACACTAGCTAACGGAATAACTTCTAAGAAAGGTTTAGATAAAGAGTATAAACTTAATGACTTAACTTGTAAAATAAAAGTAGAGAAAGAGCACAAATAGTGCTCTTTTTGTTTGTATAAATATATCTAAATAACTATATAATAAATAAAGGAGTAATTATGTTATCAAGAATAATGCTTTTTTTATTGGGTTTTAGTCTAATGACCATTGGTTTTACCTATCTAATTATTTATTTAAATTTAATTACTTTTGGTTATACTATAATAGATTATTTAAAATATATTTTTACCCATATTGGTAGTTTATGCACATTTATAGGCCTAATAATAGTATCCTATTTAGTTTTCAAAGGAGAGAAAAAATGATAAGTGATATTATTTTAAATTTTTTAGATGGAAGACTGTATGAATTTTTTGAATGGAATTCTGATGATAATTTTGAACATATTAAAAATATTCCTCTTTTCAAAGTGGAATCATCAGTTTTAGAAGATTTTATTTTTAATAAGATTAAATGTAGTACAAACTTCCTAAAAAAAATTAATAATAAGACTGAAGTCTTTGCTTCAGGAATAATTAAAAGAATAGAATACGCTACTATCTTGACTGATGGTAATAGAGCTATTGCTTTTGAATTTAGTGATAAAGGAGAAAAACTTACTATAAGTTCACTACTTTTAGATGAGGAAGAGGAAATATTAGATTTAGTAACTGATATGGATATAATTAGTATAGAGTATAAAATTTTGGAAAGAGAAAAAGAAAAACTATATACCAGGAAAGAACAGTTTATTAAGAACTATATTATTCAAGATTTAAAAGCAGCCTATATCAATAAAGATTACAATAAGATTAAGTATTTATATGAAGAAATCTATCATAAAAGCAATAAGAACATTGAAAAACAATATAACAAAATGATTACAGACATTAATAAAAACTTTAATAAAAATCATTTTAAAATCTTCCATATATTAAAACTAATCAACGTTAAATAAGTGTAAAATCGACAATAACTTTACACTTGTGGTTTGAAATATTTAGATATAATGATACAATTTAATTGAAAGTAAACAATAGGAGGTGAAATGATGGGTGGTAATATATCAGCAGATAGTGGAAGTTTAAACGCTGTAAACGAGGCTTATAAAGAAGCTAGTAGCCATTATAGAAATAGTTTGCAAAAGTTACAGGATGTTGTTAATAAAGTTAATCAAGGTGATATTAAAGGTGATTTAGCGACTGCATTTGTAGGCAAATATAATGAAAAACAAGATACTTTTAATTATATAACTAATACTTTGAATAAAATTGATCAATATATGGAAGATCAAACTGCTAGTTTTAATAAAATGATGAATGCAGTTTCAGAAAGCTTTAAATAAAAGATCAGAAAGGAGAAATAAAATGCCAGGTAAAAGTTTAGAGATAAATACTCAAGAGGCTTTAGATGATGCCCAAAATATAGTTAACATAGTAAATGATGTTAATGCTGCTATGGAAGAATTAGATGGTGTTGTTAGAAAAAATGTCGGCGGAGAAGGTTCCGGTAAAGCTATAAGTACAGAGTGGGGAGGAGAATTATTACAAGAATGGACTAGAATCTTTGATAATGATATTCCTGTTGTAAAAAGCGAAATGACAGAAAGTGCTCAGAACCTAGAAAAAGCTGTTCAAGGTGCAACACAATATAGTGTTAATTAAAATATGACAAACAAAAAAACATATATTTATATGTTTTTTTTATAAACTAATAATCGATTTTCATAGCTTCCTTAATTCTTTTCATGGTGTCTTTTGCTTTTTCTTGAGCTTTTTTAGTACCTTCATCTAATATTTCTTTTACTAGTTCAGGATTATATTTTTCTCTTTCTTTTCTAATTGGCTCTAAAAATTCATTCATGTTTTTAATAAGTTCTTTTTTACACTCAACACAACCACGAGCACCTTTTTTACATTCAGCACAGATATTGTCTAAGTTATTACTATCGATTAGTTTGTGATAGTAATAAACCATACATTTATCAGGATCAGCCGGATCATCTTTTTTTATCTTAGTAGTATCAGTTTTAGCCTGCATAATTTTTTTAGCAATAGTATCTTCGTCATCTACTAAGTAAATAGCATTTCCTAAAGATTTGCCCATTTTCTCATTACCATCTAAACCTTTTACCCTAGTAGTAGTACTTAGTATTTCCTTAGGCTCTTTTAGAGTTGTACCATAAATAGAATTAAACTTTCTTACTATTTCTCTACATTGTTCAAGTAGTGGTAGTTGATCTTCACCAACGGGAACTAATTCGCCATCAAAAATAGTTATATCAGCTGCCTGTGATACAGGATATCCCAAAAAACCATAAGTAATACTTTCTCCCTTATTACCAAATAGTTCTTTTTTCTGAGCTATTTCACTTTTAACGGTTGGGTTTCTCTCAAGTCGTGCAATTGTTACTAAGTTAGAATAAAATACTGTTGCTTCGGCAATCTCTGGTATTTTTGATTGAATAAAGAAATTAACTTTTTTAGGATCTAGACCAATAGATAATAAATCAGCTGTAATTTCATAGACATTTTCCCTTACTTTATCAGGATTATCAAAATTATCAGTTAGAGCTTGAACATCAGCTATTTCCAAAAAGAAATCATAATCATCTTGATATTTCAAATAGTTTTTGCCAGCTCCAAAGTAGTGCCCCAAATGCAAATTACCAGTTGGTCTAATACCAGTAAGAATTTGTTTTTTCATAAAAATCACATCCTACTATCATTTTAACACAAACACAAAAAATGTAAATAGGATTGTCAAATGAAGGCTGGTTGTTTGTAAAAAACGTAGGATTGGTATATACTAATCATAGGATAGTAGGGAGAGAAGAATATGAGTTTATACCCAATAAAAAGTGAAGCTGATATGATTGACATAGCTACCATTAGAAAAGGATGTCAAATGCTTAAAAAAGGTGCTAAAAATATGAAACAAGCAAGCGAATATACTAGTGAAGCCGCGGCTGATGCAAAAACTTTAGTATATGGATTTACTAATCCCCAAAGAAAGTTGAATAACACTGCTGAAGATTTGTCTGATAGTAGTACTAGAATTGCAAATGCTGCTGATGCTATTTTAGCTTCGGCTGAGAAACTTTATCAAAGACAACAACGGCAATTACAGGAGTATAAAGCCCATTTAAGATATTTACAGGAACAAGCACGTCTTAGAGAAGAACGGTTAAAAAGAGAAAATAATCAATGATAATTAACGAAAGGAGCTGAGAGATATGCCACTACCAGATTTTACAGCGGCTAGTAAAAAGCAAAAAGAAAAGTATAGAATTACTAACCGTGTCGCTAGAGACCTTGGTAGAGTCGTGTACAATGAAAGTCACACTAAAACCGTAAAAAGTCAATTGAATGCTGCTAAACAAGAAGTTGCTCAAGCCGACAGTAATGTTGAAAGTGGCAAATCGATTATCAAAAGTGCTCGAAAGGCTACTGAAATAAATCTATCGCCACTAAGCTCCATTAGTAATGAAACAAGTAATGCTAGTGAAAACATAGATAAAAGCATAGCAGCCATTAGTAACGCCAGTCAAAATATTAAAGATTGGAGCAAAGGCGTTAGTAGAATAGAGGATATTCCAATATTAGGTAAACTACCGGCAGCCTTTGCTAATCTTTTAGGAAACAAATTTGATGCTTTTGGCAAATCAGTCGTAGGTGGAACTAATAGTATTTTTGATATGCAAGGTAAGAGCTTGAGATATAAGGCTAAACGATTATATGCAACTGGGATGATGGCACTATGGCATGTTGAAAAAGGTGTTGTTGGTATGGCTGAAGGTTTATTTGACGGGTTTCATGTTATATCAGGTAAAATAGCCGGTCATTATGGCTTAGAAAAACTTGAAAAAGGACTTTTAGATATAGCAGCTTATGATATTGTGGGTCACTTTGAAGATTTTACTTTTAAAGGACCGAAGCCAGTAGATTCATGGGCAAAACCTGATGAAAAATGGAAAGAATCTGGTGACAAGCTTAAGAAGAATAGTTATATAAAGAGTAACGGTGGAGCTGCTGATTTATTGCAAACTGCAGGATATGTAACAGGTTTTGGTATGATTTCATCAGGAATTAAAACTGCAGCAACAAAGATTTTTTCTAAATCGGCAATACGTAATAAAGCCATGTATTCTGGTGAACTTTATATTGATGAAGTAGCTATTGAAGCGGGTTCTGAAACACCTGTTGCTAAAACATTTAAGGATGTAGGTAAAAAGATAGCTGAGTATGGCAGCAATGTTGGTGATCGATATAATCAAAATGTAGCTGAGGGAAGAGACCCATATAAAGTAGCTGGTAAATCAATGAAAGAGGGCGCGGTAGATAGTATGGTTGATGGTGCTGGTGAATATGTTGGAGGAAAAAATAGCAATATGGCTAAAAGAAGTGCAGAGAGAGGCACCTACCAAGAATTAACAGGAAATATGGCAAAAAAAGAAACTACAGGTCAAGTAAAAAGAAGTGTAAAGAATGCTGCTATAGATGAAATGGAAGATGAAAACTCTAATAGTGATCAATTAAAACCTGGCGCTAGTAAAAAATTCCCTTCAGGAATCAATCCAATAGATGAATTAAAGAAGAAATAAAAGAAAAAGAGGAGAGAAAATGAAAGAAAGATTTTTACCAATTGGAACAATTGTATTATTAAAAGGAGCAAAGAGAAATGTAATGATAACTAGTTATTGCGTTTTTCCTAAACAAAAAGAAGAAGGCGCTGACATGTTTGACTATGGAGGATGTCCATATCCAGCCGGAATAATAGATTCAGATATCGTTATAGTATTTAATCATGATGAAATAGAAAAAGTATTATACAATGGCTATGATAGTGAAGAATATCAAGAAATGAATAAAGAATTAAATGCACATTATGAAGAAATAAAAGCAAGTGTTAAAAAAGATAATGGTGCAGAAGATTCAACGCCTATTGAAGAAAATATCTCAGTAATGCCAAGCGTTGAAAACAGTCCAAGTGTTCCTACACCACAAAATCCCAGCCCAACTATAAATCCAGTGAATAATCCTAAAGTTCCAATAAATTTAGAAAATCCAAATGAAGACTAAAAAGAGACTAAAAAGAGTTTCTTTTTTATTAGTAATATCTTGCCAAAAAGGGAAAAAACTTATATAATTATAATAGGAATAATTAGGAGGTAAGTTATGTTTGTATATATTATATCTAAACAAAAACTAATTAGTTTTACTTTGCCTTCTAAAATAAACGGAAGTTACTTTATTAAAGATGAAAGTAAAAATATTATTAATATCAGCGAATCTAATGGTAAGTGGTTAGCTACTAGTAACCGCAATTATAAAATAATGTCTAATGATGATAAAGAGCTTAAGAGTGCTTATCTTGCTAATTATCAATTTTTGTTATTGAAAGAAGTAGATACGGGTGCTTATTTTATAATTTATTCAGTTAATGTTAACGATGATAATAGAAAGTATTATGAAATCAAAGGTGATAATACTATTACTATTGGTAATAAAGAAACTAATGACATTTGTTATTTAAATAAATTGGTTGAAAACTCTAATTTGAATTTAACTTATAAGGGAAATTCTTGGGTTTTAGAAGAAGCAGGAGGAGAGTATAAAGCTTTTGTTAATGGTGAACCAGTTGCTAAACAAATGAAACTTAATCATGGGGATATTATTTTCTTGATGGGTTTAAAAATAATTGCTTTTTCTAATCGTTTAATTATTGGTGCTCCTCATAATTCAGTACATGTAAATTCTAATAAACTAACAGCTAAACAAATAACTAAAGGAACACCTAAGACTTTGTCACAAGATAGTAGCGAAGTAGAATTATATGAAGAAAAAGATTACTTTGAACGTTCACCTCGTTTTATGCAGGTAATTGATAAGAAAACATTTAAAGTTGATCCTCATCCGCAAATGCCCGAAGAAGATCAAACACCTCTTTTATTGACGGTTGGACCAATGCTTACCATGGGATCAGTTTCTTTAGTAATGATGGTAGTAGCTTTTATGAGTTTACGAAATGGTACTGGTAATGCTATGAGTGTTATGCCTACTTTAGTTATGTCGTTTTCGATGTTGGGAGGAACACTTCTTTGGCCAACTCTTAATCGTCGTTTTATGAAAAAACAACATAAAAAGAAAAAAGCTAAAATAGAGGAAAAGTATAATGAATATTTAGAAAAGAAAGAACAAGAACTAAAAGAAATAGCAGGTAACCAAAAACAGATTCTTTTATCAAACAACAAGAGTCCTTTAGAGTGTTATAACATTATTACTCAAAATAGTCGTAGTCTTTGGGAAAGAGAACTACATCAAAATGATTTCCTAAATGTTCGTTTAGGTATTGGAAAAATAGATCTAAATATTGGTTTAGACTTTCCAGGAGAGAAGTTCAGTGTTGAAGAAGACACTATGGACGAAAAAATGCGTGTTATTTTAGATAAATACAAAGAAATTGATGGTGTACCAGAAGTATTATCTTTAGTAAAGAAAAACATTTTATCTATTACAGGAAAATATGCTTATACTAAGAAATTTCTAGACATTTTACTCGTTCAATTAATGGCTTTGCACAGTTATTATGATTTAAAAATAATTGTCTTCACTAACGAAGAAAAAGCTAAATATTGGGATTTTATGCATTTCTTACCTCATGCTTTTGATGATAGTAAAAATATGCGCTTTTTCTCAACTAAGTTTGAAGAAGGAAGAGAGATATCTGCTTATTTACAAAAAGTGCTTAGTGCTAGAAAAGAAGTGTTTAAGGAAAGTGAAGATTTAACTGATGCTTATAAAAGATTTGCTACTTACTATTTAATTATTACTGATGACTATAAACAAGCTAAGGAGTTTGGTATTACTAGTGATGTTTTAGAATCTAAAGTTAATTATGGTTTCAGTTACTTAATCTTAAATCCAAATCTAGCTAACTTACCAACGCAGTGTAATGGTTTTATCAACTTAGAAGATATGAAAAATGGTATTACTTTTGAATCAGAGTTATCTGAAGAAACAGAAAGAAAGTTTACAATTGAAGAAAATAGTAATTTTAATCTTAATTATTGTGCTTTAAAACTAGCTAATATTCCTATCAGGAATAAATTAGAAAACTATGTTATGCCAAAGACTTTAAACTTCTTAGAAATGTATGATATTGGTATGATAGAACAACTTAATGCTCTAGATCGTTGGAAGAATAATAATCCAATTGTATCTTTGGGGGCACCTATTGGAATTGATGAACATGGAAATATTTTAAGATTAGATTTACATGAACGAAAAGATGGTCCTCATGGATTAGTTGCTGGTATGACTGGTTCAGGTAAATCAGAATTCTTAATGACTTATATTCTTTCAATGGCTATTAATTATCATCCAGAAGAAGTATCATTTGTTTTAATTGATTATAAAGGTGGAGGATTAGCTGGTGCTTTTGAATCAAAAGAAACTGGCGTTAAACTTCCTCATCTAGCAGGTACAATTACTAACTTAGATGCTGCTGATATTAGTCGTTCTCTAGCATCTATTGAAAGTGAATTAAAAAGAAGACAAGCACTATTCAATGAAGCCAGAGAAAAAATAGGTGAAGGTACTATTGATATCTATAAATATCAAAAGTATTATCGTGAAGGACTTTTAAAAACACCTATTTCACATTTAGTAATTATTTCTGATGAGTTTGCTGAACTTAAACAGCAACAACCAGAGTTTATGGATCAATTAATATCAACTTCACGTATTGGTCGTTCCCTAGGAGTTCACTTGATTCTAGCGACCCAAAAACCAAGTGGTATTGTCAATGATCAGATTTGGTCTAATACCAGATTTAGAGTTTGTCTAAAAGTTCAAGATGCTAGTGATTCTAACGAAGTAATTAAAAGACCAGATGCGGCTGATTTAAAAGATGCAGGACGTTTCTATTTACAAGTTGGTTATAACGAACTATTCTTAATGGGACAATCTGCTTATTCTGGAGCTTTATATATTCCTCAAGAACGAGTTTATAAAGAAAGAGATGATTCTATTGTCTTTATTGATGGAATAGGTAGAAGTATTAAGACTATTTCTGCTCCTAAGAGTGAAAGTACAGTTGTTAAGGGAGAGCAATTACCACAGATTGTTAAATACTTAAGTAATTTAGCTAAAAACGAAAATATTTCTATTCCAAAACTATGGCTTGATAAACTACAGGCTAATATCTTTGTTGATGAATTACGGAAGAAATATCGCTTTGCTAAAAGAAACTTTATTTTACAAAGTATTGTTGGTGAATATGATAATCCTAAAGAACAAAAACAAGGATTACTTACTATTGACTTAAATGAAAAAGGTAATACAGTTATCTATAGTATGAATGAAAAGATAACTATTACTAATTCTATTATTTATTCCCTAATTACTACTTATACTACTGAAGAGGTAAATATCTATATTATGGATTTTGATAGTGAAACTCTTAAGATGTATAAAACCGCTCCTCAAGTAGGAGATGTAATATTTGCTAATGAAACTGAAAAAATAGACAAATTATTGGGAATACTAAATTCTGAAATTGAAAACAGAAAACGTATTTTCCAAGAGTATAATGGTAGTTATGATTTCTATATTAGGAATTCTAATAAAACGATGCCTAATATTGTCTTAATTGTAACTGGTTATGAAGGATTTAAAGAAGCTTATGAAGATGAAGATACCCTTTTACAAAAAATAGCTCGTGATGGTCATAAATATGGTGTTCATGTTATCTTGACAGCTATTTCAGATAGGTCACTACGTCTTGGTATGCGTTCATCATTCCCAAATATTATCCCATTAAAACTTGCTTCACAAATTGAATATAATATGTTACTTGGTAAGAAGGCACCTGATATAACTGATGCTGATAATAGAGGAGCAGCTCTAATTGGTGATGAAATATTTGAATTCCAAACAGCATCTGTTTGTGAAGAAAGCAAGCTTAATGATTACATTAAACAAGTAACAAGTACTCTAAAACAAAATATTAAACTAGTAGCTCCAGAGATACCAGTATTACCAGAAAAAGTTACTATTAAAGATGTTTTAGCTTCTTTCTCTGACTATCAACATATTCCAGTAGGATTAGAAGCAATCTCTTTAGGAGTAGTTACTTATGACTTTACCAAGAGTAAAATTAATCTAATTAATTCTGAAGAAGTAGAAATGATGAATAACTTTACTGATTTAGTAATTAAGGAAACTAATATGATTGGTACTATTGATACTATGGTAATAGATCTTAATAATGCTTATACAAATAGTAACTATGCTAAAAGCATTTATCTAAAAGCCACTGATGATGTCTTTAATAGATTTAATGAAGAAGTTACTAAGCAAAGAGATAAACCTCTATTAGTATTTATTAATGGTATTGATAAGTTTATTAACTTAATACCAGATGATATTAAGAATAATTTAAGTAATTATTTAAACAAACTAAACAATGTTCATCTAATATTTATAGCTAGAATTATTGATATGAAGAGTATTGCTTATGAAACATGGTTTAAAGCTAATGCTGCATTAGATGAAGGTATCTGGATTGGAAGAGGTCTAGGATCATCTACTATCCATAGTTTAGTAACACCACTTAGAGAACTAAACGAACCAATTGAAAGTAACTTTGGATATGTAATTCAAAAGGGTAATGCTATTAAGATGAAAGTGTTGGAAGGTGAAGATAATGGAGAATAAAGTATTAGTAAAATTATTTGTCCCCTATATTGAGAGCCATTATGAAGTTTTTCTACCAGTTGGTAAAAGAATTGGTGACCTTGTCATCTTACTTTCTAAAAGTTTAGTGGAAATATCTAATGGGTATTATGATATAACTAATAATGAAAGACTTTATAATCGAATATCTGGTAATGCCTATGATGAAGCGCAGATATTAAAGAATACTGATATCCGTAACGGAACAGAATTAATAATAATGTAAAGTAAAAATGTAAAGAATTTGTTTTCTTTACATTTTTGCTTTATAATAGAACTAGATATGATAGGAGGAATTGTTATGGCTATCTCTGAACAGTCAATAGAAGAGCAAATAGCGATTATCAATGAACAAAAAGAATTAGCTAAAGAAATCACAACATTGCGAATGAATGTTGAAAGATATCGAGAAGCAATTGTTGCTACTTTAAATAGTGTTGATAAGCGAAAGGCAACCCCTGCGCTCGAAAAGCAAATAAGAAAAATTGATATTGAAGAATCGTTTACCCTAATGAAGAATGTTCTCGGACTTGGTAGTATAAATATTACATATAAACCGGTTCAGGGTAAGCTACTTAATACTACCTATAGTGAAAGGAAGCAAAAACTATGAGTAATACTAGTGTTAGCGGGCTCGCCACTGTTGTAGATGATATTGCAACTTTAACCAAAAAGGTAGGGGATGATATTCAAAGTATCAACAGTAAAATAATGCAATTGCATAATGCATGTACTGCTTTAAGCACATACAATGGAGAACAAGTTGCCGAAGAACCAACTATCACAAAGCCACCGGTACATGTTATGACTTTAAGTGATGGAGAATATAGTTATTTAAGGTATGAACAAAAAGTATATGAAAACATTTGGCAAATAGATGGATATGAAGAAGGGTTAGAAAAGGCCAAATATATTCAAGATAGTGTTAAAGAAACTGAAGAAGAAATAAAAACTCAAGCAAAAGCGGCTGCAGCTGTTATATTGAGTGTGGCAGCAGAACTTACCAAAAACAAAAAATTAATTGGTGATGAATTAGAATATGCAAATGATTTAAGAAAAATAGCTAATTCTTTAAATGAATTTGGTAAAAGTGAAAAAAGTGTAGAGTACCAAAAAAATGATGAAGGACAAAAGCTTGCAAATACAGCTAATGAATATGTAGGCATGATCCCTTATCATATGTATGATTCTAAAGAAGGACCGCTCAATCCGGAGGATTGCGGAAAACCATTACCAGACGGAAGCATTCCACCTTCTGGTCTTGATTGTTCTGGGTTTGTTGCTCTGGCATATTATAAAACAACTGGCAAGAAACTATGTTATACCGAGGAAGATGGATACTTAATGTGCGGTACTAAAACTATTTGGGCAGCATCAACACCTATTTCCAAATCAGAACTAAAACCTGGAGATGTAGCTTTTCTTCAGCAACCAACAGATAGTGGTGTTAACCACATAGGTATTTACTATGGTAAAGATAAAAACGGAAAAGATCTATGGGTTCATGAAAATAGCGTAGACGGTAATGTGTCATGCAATGGTGTGGATTATTGGCAATATTATCGCAGAATAAAATAATGTCAAATAAATGTAAAATTGGTAGCTACCAATTTACATTTATAAAAATAGTATAATATAATTAAAGTGTATAGAAAGATAGGAGGAAATAAAAATGGCAAGTGACACAATATATTTTAGTCCAGAAGAAATTGACAAGTTAGCTTCAGTTATTGAAGAAACTAAGAATCTAGTTTCAACAACAACTAATGAATTTATTGAAAAGAATGTTAAAGGAGAATTAGCACCAAAATGGGTGACTCGAAATGGTGAACGCCAAGTTCAAGTATTAACAGAATTTTTGCAGGATTCTAGAAATGATTTTGTTAATATGCTTGAAAACAAAGAACGAGGAATGCGTGAAGTTGCACGTTTAGCTCGTCAAATGGAACAACTATAATAGAAGGGAATGATAAAAAATGGCAGAGAATTTAGTAGAAGTAAGCACAATACGTGCTCAAATGGATGAATTAAAGGTAAAATATGAGGAAAGAATTAATGCTGATATGGAGGCATTAGATAAGAAATATACTGAAATTATGGCAACTGGAGGATTACAGAGTGAAAGAACTGACGCTGCTATTGCTGATATTAAAGCAAAAATGCGTCAAATGGTAAATGCTTTTAGTGAAGAAGTAGAAATTATTAAAGGAAGAATTGAAACTTCAGCTGAAGACTTGGCTACTGCACAAAGCGCAGCTGAAACAAGCTTACATGATTCAAATGTATAATAAATAACAAGATGGAAATATCCATCTTTTTTTGTCAATAAAGTGTAAAGATAAAATAAAAATATTTTATTAGATAATCTGTTAAGGTTATAATAGTATATAGATAGAAAAGTAGGTGATTATATGGCAGTATCAGATGCTCAAGTAAATGAAGCTAAAAGAGCTTTAGATGAAGCTGCTTCACAAATCAATACCGAATTGGAATTATTAAATACGCAAATAGCAAATTTATTAGGCGATGCTGCAAGTCAGCTATCGAATTCTGCGCAAAACCTAACTGATTCAACAAAAATAGTTAAAGCAATTGAAAAACTAGAGAAAAATGTACCTAAAATGAGTTATAGCGGTAGTAGGATAATTGCTGTTAAAGATAGAAAATTTAAACCAGATATGGTTACAAAACAGAGAATAAGATAGGAGAGGTTGTATTATGGCAGATCATAAAGCAAATGCACAACAAATGGCTCAAGCAGGCGAATATCTAATTACAGTAGCTGAAAAAATCAATAGTACATTAGCAAGCATAGACAATCGATTAAAAGCCATTAAGAATGCAGCGGGAAAACTAGATTCATATAACGGACAGCCGGTGGAAGGTCGAGAAGACATTGCGGAATATAAGTCATCATATAACTATACCAACAAAGTTGGAGAAGATGAATATGTATATAGAGTGACTACTTATAAAGTATTTGATGAAGTGTGGAATATAAGTGGACAATCAGTAGCACAGATGGAAGCAGAAAAATTAGAGCAACAGATGAATGCAAATATAAAGAAGATAATAAGCACATTACAAAAATATAGTATCCGCGTAAAAGGTAACGCTCAAGCGCTTGCTTTAAAACAGAAAAAGATAGATGCTATTTTGAACGATAAAGAATTCAAAGAGTATTTTCAAAAGAATATATTTTATAATAAATATGATGCTGCTAGAGGGAATAACGGGGCTAATGTTACAAGTAAAACTTCCCCATACTGGATAGATGAAAATTTGAAATTTGTAAAACAAGATAATGGCGCCTGGCTAATTACCAAAAATGGAGTAGCAATGGGATTTACAACAGGAGGAGCAGTAGCTGCTTATCAAAAATATAGAGCTAGTAAAGATATTAAGGAAAATAAGAAATCCTCGCCAGTAACACTTTCTGAAGCTGAGTATAAGAAATTACAAGAGGCCCGAAAAAGAGAGGCCGAAGGAAGAAAGAAACAGCAAGAAGCTGAAGCTAGAAAGATTAGAGCTAAGGATAAAGCAGGTGCTGCCGCTACAACAGCAGGAACAGTAGCAGCTGGAGGAATAACACTTGGAAAGAATGTTAAAGTACCAGAGACTGAATTAGGTAAAGAGTGGCGCGAAAAAGGTTTAATATCTGACAAAAAACAAGTTGATTATTTCAACCTCAATAAGAATAAAAATGCAAATACAAATGCCAATAAAGCTAAAAAGAGCACAACTTATTCGAAAGATGACTACTTGATAAAAAAAGCTGAACAGGAACAAAAAGCTAAAGCCAATAAACAATCTAGTAGTGGAAAACTATCAGATAAGCAAATGAAAGAATTACAGGAAGCTCGTAGAAAAGAAGCAGAAGGCAGAAAAAAACAACAAGCAGCAAGTTCGGCTGGAATAGAGTCGTCAGGAGCAAAAGAGAAAATAGAGAATCTAAGAAGGAAAACTCCATCAGAAACTAAGGCAGGTGTACATAACACATCAAAAACTACAAATAATATACCTAATAGTACTTTTGCTGCAAAACCTATCCCTTCTAGTGAAAAAGCTGTTGCTTGGGCTAAGAAAATAGCTAATAATGATAGTATTGGATATTCACAAGCAGTAAGAGAAGGTAGTTCTTATGATTGCTCCTCACTTATAATTAATGCCTATGAAAAGGCTGGCATACCAGTTAAAGCAGCTGGTGCAACAAATACAGGTAATATGATAAAAGCATTTACTAAAACAGGTAAATTTGAATATGTACCTGGAAACCCTAATGTAAATAATTTAAAACCAGGAGATATTGTAATTACTCCAGGAAGTCATACAGAGATGTACGTAGGAAAAGGAAAATTACTTGGTGCCCATGACAATTTTGATGGATCTGTTGGTGATTCTTCTGGCAAAGAAATAAATGTTGCTGATTATTATGGTACGTGGTCTGGTTATTTAAAATACAAAGGGAATTAATATGTAATCAAATAATTGACAAAAACATATATTGTAACTATAATTTAGTTAATAACTGTGATTGAGACAAATAAGTTTAATTTATTGAAGCGAGATGAGGTTTGGTGTAAGCTCATTAATAAATAACTTAGGAGAACACTCAGGAGTTGCTTTATTGAATTAAGTAGATAGAGCCGGTAGATACCGTTATATTAATTAAGTTAAACAAGAAATGGTACCGTCTTTTAGACTTTCTTATCATTTCTTTTTGTTTTTTAGGAGGTATATTATGGATTTAAAAGAACTTTATGAGAAACTAAATGAATATATGGAAAAGGATGTTGAACTTTCTGGTTGGATAAGGAATCATCGTAAACAAAAGGAATTTGGTTTTATTGATTTTTCTGATGGAACTTGTTTTGAACATGCCCAAATTATTTATGATAATAAACTAACTAATTTTGAAGAAATTAGTAAATATCATGTAGGTAGTTCAATTAAAGTACTAGGTACTGTTGTTAAATCTCCTAAGGAAGAACAAGCTTTTGAAATTAGAGCTAAAGATATTATTTTATTAGGTGATTGTCCAGAGGACTATCCAATTCAACCAAAAAGACATAGTAGAGAGTTCTTAAGAGAACAGGCTTATCTGCGACCAAGAACTAATTTGTTTCAAGCAGTATTCCGTGTAAGAAGTATAGCAGCTTATGCTATCCATAAATATTTTAATGAAAATGGTTATATCTATTTTCATGCACCTCTAATTACCGCTAGTGATTGTGAGGGGGCTGGTGATATGTTCCATGTAACCACTCTTGATCTTGCTAATATTCCTATGGAAGATGGTAAAGTAAATTATAATGAAGATTTCTTTTCTAAAGAAGCTTCTCTAACAGTATCTGGTCAATTAGAAGCAGAAACATTCGCTTTGGCTTATAAAAAGACTTATACTTTTGGACCAACATTTAGAGCTGAGAATTCTAATACTAAAACTCATGCTTCTGAATTTTGGATGATTGAACCAGAAATGGCTTTTTGTGATCTTTTTGAAGACATGGATATTATGGAAGATATGCTTAAATATGTAGTTAAATATGTTTTAGATAATGCTGAAAGTGAAATGAAATTCTTAGATAGTTTTGTAGAAAAAGGACTTATTGATAAATTAAATAAATTAGTTAACTCTAAATTTACTAGAGTTACTCATGAAGAAGTAATTGATATATTACAAAAAGCTGATGTTAAATGGGAATTTGAACCTAAACAAGGTGAAGATATTGCCAGAGAACATGAAAAGTATATTACTGAACACTTTAATGGACCGGTCTTTATTTATAACTGGCCTAAAGATATTAAAGCTTTCTATATGAAACAAAATGATGATGGTAAGACTGTAGCGGCTGTTGATTTAGAAGTGCCAGGTGCTGGTGAGTTAATGGGTGGATCCCAAAGAGAAGATGATTATGATAAATTAATAACTAGAATGAAAGAATTAGATATTAATACAGAAGATATGGCTTGGTATTTAAATCTTCGTAAATATGGAGGCTGTGTTCATTCAGGATTTGGTATGGGCTTTGATCGTTTACTTATTTATCTAACTGGTGTTGATAATATCAGAGATGTTATACCATATTATCGTACTCCAGGTGCCTGTGATTTTTAAAAGTGCATTAAGCACTTTTTTTGTATAAAAAAATAATTATCTACCATATTAATAATGGAGGATAATTATGAAGAAAATATTATTAATACTACCATTAATATTTTTAGTTGGTTGTATGAATATGATGAACACACCTACTAAAAGAGTTGAAGAGTTCTTTGGTAAATACCAAACTATGGATAAAGAAGTATTAAATGATTTAGAAACTACTTTAGATGCTGATGAAAGCTTAAGTCATGATAATAAAGCTGAATATAAGGCTTTAATGGAAAAACAATATCAAAACTTATCATACAAAATTAAAAACGAAACAGTTAATGGTGATAGTGCTGTTGTAGATGTTGAAATTGAAGTTTTTGATTATGCTAGAGCTATTGCTAGAGCTGATAAATATATTTTAGAACATGAAGAAGATTTTAAAGCTAAAGATGGAAGTGTTGATAATGATAAGTTTATGAAATATAAAATAAAACAGATGCAAAAAGTAACTGATAAAGTTAAATATACTCTTAGCTTTGACTTAGAAAAAGATAATAATTTGTGGAAAATAATTATTATTCCTGATGAGGATATTACTAAGATACATGGACTATATAATGATTAATATAGTCTTTTTTCTTTACTTATTTTCTTTGACCATGCTATAATTTAGGTATAAAGGAGTAGATTTTTATGGCCAAAAAAGAAAAGAAAATAGTTAAAGTATCTGATGATTCTAAAGATACTAATTCTTACACCCTAGATGAAAACAGAAGAATCATAAAAGCTAAAGAAAGAAAGGATGCTAAAGGCGATGCTAAAAAGTATCGGATAGGAGCAATAGTTTGTTGGTTACTAGCTATTGTCATGGAAGTAATAGCTATCTTAAGACTAACTGGTAGAATAGACTTATTCTCTAAAATGAGTTTAATGGGATTTGTTATTTTATTTGTTATTCTTGATTTAATATTCTTTGTCCCTGGTTCATTACTATGGAAAAAAGCTAATCATATTGATCCTGCTAGTGAAAAAGATAAAACTAAGTTCTGGATATGGAATAATTTAGGTACTATTTTATCTATACTTGCTTTCTTACCAGTAATAATCTTTATTTTCACTAATAAAGACTTAGATGGTAAACAAAAAGGGATAGCTGGTGCTATAGCTATAATTGCTTTATTAATTGCTGGTGTTGCTAGTTATGACTTTAATCCTGTTAGTGCTGAACAATTAGCACATGCTGAAAAAGAAGTTAAAGCAGTATCTCCAAGTGGTAAAGTATATTGGGCTAAACATAGTAAGAAGTACCATGTTGATAAAGATTGTCCAGCATTCTCACGCAGTGAAGAAGTTTATGAAGGAAGTGTCGCAGCTGCTTATGAAAACAACTTAACTGATCCTTGTAGAAGATGTATTCCTGAACTTAAAGAAGACGAGGAGAAGGAATAATGGCAAAAGAAAAGAAAGTAATTAAAGTAGAAGAAAAGAAAAAGAAAAAAGATAAAATAGATTTAGAAGATATTAAAGACTTTGTTGAAGAACATGGTGATGATATTGGTAAAGTAGTTACTGCTGTAGGAACATACATGGAAGCTAAGAATAAAACTTCTAAGAAGAAAACCACTACAAAGAAGAAAAAGAAAAAAGAAGAAGACGATACTTTAACTAAAGCTATTGATGTAATAACTGATATGGTTAATAAGAAATAAAAGAATAATAGAGGTGGCCTATGCAAAAAAATAAGCTCACAATTATGGTACTAGTAATCTGTGCCCTAATTAGTATTACTTTAGGAGTGCTATTATACATTGATAATAGTGAGAAGCCTAGTCCAAAATCAAATCAAGTTGATAATACCGATACCGAAGAAATAAGTTTTGATTATGAAGGACTAGAAGACGAATTAGTTAAATTAGTTGAAAAAGACGAGAATACTAAAGCTTATATATCAACTTGTAAAGATAACGGTGTTGATGAGAATAATAATCCTAATTTAGATATCAATAATAAAGAATTATCTATCGATTCTGTTATGGAAGTAGTAAATAAATTAAAGCAAGCTAATAAAGTAGAGAAGACAACTTCTGCTAGGACATGTCCAGCTTATATCTATTTAATTACTACTGATATTGATGGAGAAAACAGAAAAGATCATTTCTTACTTGATTATGGTGAAGATAAAACCTCTCTTTTAGTTGGTTACAAAGATGAAGGCTATGCTTTCTATTATAATAGTAGTGATGAACTAAAAGGATTCTTAGAAAACTTAAAATAATTATAATTAATAAGACATATACTTTTTTAGGTGAAAAGATGAAAAAGTATATGTTTTTATTTTTATTACTTTTATTTCCTATTAATACTTATGCCTTAGATAGTGCTAGATCTAGTATTGTAATGGATATGGATAGTGGGAGAGTTCTATATCAAAATAATACTCATGATAAAAGATTAATAGCGTCAATTACTAAAATAATGACAGCTCTAATTACTTTAGAAAACACTGATGTAAATAAGAAAGTAAAAGTCGGAAAAGAAGTATTAAAAATGTATGGTTCCAATATTTATATTGAAGTAGGGGAAAAAATAACAGTTAGAGATTTACTATATGGAATGATTCTTAGAAGTGGTAATGATGCAGCTTTAGTTTTAGCTATTAATACAGCAGGTAGTGAAAAGAGTTTTGTTAAAATGATGAATACTAAAGCTAAAGAAATAGGTATGAAAGATACTACTTTTAAAAATCCTCACGGTTTAGACGAAGAAACCAGAAATATTTCTACAGCCTATGATATGGCTAAATTATCAAGTTATACTTACAATACACAAGAATTATATCGACAGATATCTAAAAGTAAAAAGTATACAACTAGAACTAAAGGAAAAACTTATATTTGGACTAACCGCAATGATCTACTTAATAGATATAAATATACTACTGGAGGTAAAACCGGTTATACACCTAAAGCCGGAAGAACCTTTGTTAGTACAGCTACTAAAAATGGTCTTAATTTAACAATAGTTACTCTTGATGATGATAATCAATATGATACTCATGAATATTTATATGAAAAAATCTTTTCTAAGTATAAAAAGTACCGAATAGTAAATAAAAAAAGTTTTAGAATAAATAAAAAGCTCTTTAATAAAGAAGTCTATATTAAAGAGGATTTTTCCTATCCTTTGACAAGTAGTGAAAGAGATGAAGTAAAAAAAATAATTAGAATTGATATGAAAGAAAACTATTCTCAAAAGAATCAAGTAGGAGTTCTATGTATAAAACTAAGTAATAAAACTATTAAGAAAATACCTATTTATCTAAAGAAAAAGAAAAGACTATTTAATCTTTTCTAGTTATTATATAATCTAAAGAAATTAATCGATGGATGTGATCCAACTCTAACATTAATATTACTAGTACCAAGACCACTTGATACATATAAGTCAGTATCTTTTATTTTATAATACTCTTTATAGTATTTAGTACCTTTATGTTTTCTTATTATTGGAAAGGGAACATTGATTTGACCATTATGTGAATGTCCTGCTAAAGCTAAATCACAAGTCTTATCCTTTAATATTTCCGTAATAATATCTGGTTCATGGAAGATACAAATATTATACTTACTACTATCAAAATTAGTAAATGCTTGGGTAATATTATAATCAATACTAAGACCAATTAAACTAATATATTCATTAGTTGTAGTATAAACATCATCTTTACTATTATTTAAAACTTTAAAACCACTTTGTAATAATATACTATTAGTATAATCATTATCTTCTTCACCAAAGATAGCATATTTACCTAATGTAGCATCAATATTACTTAAACTAGCAATTATAGCTTCTTTATCACTATCTTTAAGATTATAATCTTTATTAATTAAGTCACCAGTAAAAATAACAATATCTGGTCTTCTTTTATTAATCTTATTAATAACATTTTTAAGTTCATTATTATAATAAGTAGATCCATAATGAAGATCAGAAAACTGAATTATTTTAATCCCTCTGAAAGAAACAGGAATCTTTTCATTTACTATTTTCTCTTCTTTAATAACTAATCCTTTAGTAGAATAGAAATAAGTATATAAAAAGAAAAGAACAACAAAAGAAAATGCAAACACAATTATTTTAAAGATTCTAATAGCAAATCTTTTTCTAGCTTTCCGTTCTTCCTCGGTTTCAATGACTTCTCTAATGTCTTTCATTTTTTCTTCTCTGGTATGCATATCATCACCAATTATATTATAGCAAATTTTCCCCATAAAAAAAACTATTTTAAAATCGATAAGATTATTAAAATAGTATTATGAATTACATGCATAGTATAAGATGTAAAGACAGTATCAGTATCGTAATACATTAGTGCAAAAACAAATCCTAAAGCTGAATAAGGAAGAAGAAAGAATATTTCTCTAATACTAGCACCATCAAAGATACCAGGTAAAACATGTAGTGAACCAAATACTAAAGAAGAGATAATTAAGAATAACCATTTGTTCTTAAAGATGTTTTTAAAACACTTTCTAAAAGTAATTTCTTCTACAAATGGAGCAATAATTCCGGCATTAATAATCATAATAATAGGAATCCTTTTTATCATATCTTGGACTAATTGTTCATTAGTAGCTTGGTTTTTAGTAACAAAAGCACTTATTAGAATATTAGAGACCATCATAATTACTAAACCAATCATCCAGTATCTAAAACCAACATCCATATTATCACTAAACTTGTCTTTAAATTTTTTAAACTCTTTAAGAAGTTCTTTTCGATACATAAGAATAAGAACAATTGCTAAACAAGTATTAGAAAAGATACTTAAATAAGGACTAGTACTTTTATTATATTTAATGTTAAAGATGAGCATTGGTATTTTCGCAAAGACACTACTAAAATAGAATAGGAAAAAGACTAAAACCCCTTTAAAGATATTCTTAAGTAAAATATCTTTTTTCTTATCAAAATAGTAAATAACCAATCCCAAAATAATAACTATAAAAATAACGCTTAGAATATCTTCCATATTAACTCCTTTATACTACTAATAAAGTATATCATAAATAAAGAAAAAATAACAAAAATGTTTGCTTAATAAGAGTATCTTTGCTATAATAAGTGCAGACATGGAGTGGAAGCGTTTCCACTCTTTAAATTTTATAAATGGAGGATGAAGTGGAAAAAGAAGTAGAGACAATAGTTAATAATCTAATTAAAGATGATAATTTGCAAGTAAGTGCTATCTTTAAAGAAAAAAAAGAAGGTAAATATGTTTTAAACATTGAACTTGATAGTGAAGGAGTAATTGATTTAAATAGAATTACTGATGCTAGTAGAATTATTAATGAAGAATTAGATAAGACTGATTTATTAAAAGATATTGATGAATTAGATATTTATTCAAAAGAAAAAGGAGGACAAAATGAACGGTAGTGGTAAAGAGTTTTTAGCAGCTGTTGATAATATTGTTAAAGAAAAGAATATTGATCCAGAAATCGTTTATGATGCTATGGAACTAGCTTTAACATCTGCTTATAAAAAGAATTTTAAGTCAAAGACTAATGTTAAAGTATTAATTGATAGAGAAACTGGAGATATTAAAGTTTATTCTTATTTAACAGTAGTAGAAGATGATAAGATTTCTAAAGAGGAATATGAAGAGAAAATTGCTAATATTGAAGATGAAGAAGAAAAGGAAAAATTATCATACTTTAATCCGGAAACAGAGATTAAATTAAGTGATGCTAAAAAACAAGATAAAAAATTAAAAGTAGGAGATACGATTGATACTGAAGTAACTCCAAAAGACTTTGGAAGAGTTGCAGCTTCAACTGCTAAGCAAGTAGTTGTTCAAAAGATTAGAGAAGCTGAAAGAACTTCTATTATGGATGAATTTGGTGATAAAGAAGGCGAAATGTTAGTAGGAACAGTTGCCTTAGAAGATAGTGATAATTACTTTATTGATTTGGGAAGATGTAATGGAATTCTTCCTAAGAAAGATTGTATCCCTGGTGAAAAAATTGAAATGGGTTCACAAATAAAAGTATATGTTACTAAAGTAGATAATAACAAAAGAGGAATGCTAATCTTACTATCTAGAAGTCATTATGGTTTTGTTAAGAGATTATTTGAATCTGAAATACCAGAACTAGTAGATGGTAGTATCTTATTATATTCAGTAGCTCGTGAACCAGGTGTTCGTAGTAAGATTGCCGTTATGTCAGAGAAAAATAATGTTGATCCAATTGGTGCTTGTATTGGTGAAAAAGGAAGTAGAATTGCTCGTATTATTGAAGAATTACATGGTGAAAAAATAGATGTTGTTAAATACGATAGTGATCCAGCAGTCTTTATTGAAAATGCTTTGTCACCAGCTAAGAATTTAACTGTTCTAGTTACTGATCCTAAAAAAGGAGAAGCAATTGTTATTGCTGAGGGAGATAACTTCTCTTTAGCAATTGGTAAAAAAGGACAGAATGCTCGTTTAGCTAGTAGATTAACTAAATATCGCATTGATATTAAGACTCCAGAACAAGCTCAAGAATTCGGTATCAATATTCGTAATGAAGAATAAGGAGGAGTTATGAAGACAAGGAAAATACCAATGCGGACTTGTGTGGTAACCTTAGAAAAACTACCTAAAGCAGAACTAATTAGAATTGTTAAGAATAAAGAGGGAGAAGTCTTTGCTGATCCTACTTCCAGAGCTAATGGAAGAGGAGTTTATATAAAAAAAGATTTAGAGGTTCTAAAACAAGCTCGAAAAAGTAAAGTTCTAGAAAAGAAATTAGAGAGTACAATAGAAGAGAGAGTATATGAAGAAATAGAAGAAATAGTAAAATCTTAAGAAAGAGGTGATAAATGATGATGAATCTTGCTGATTATGCGTTAGATGTTAATAAAAGCATTGATGAGATAAAAGCTCTTTGTGATAAATTAAGTATTGCATATGAAGATGAAAATACTGAATTATCTGATGAAGATATAATCTTACTTGATAATGAAATCAATAGTAGTACCGAAGAAGAGGAAGAAGAAGTAGAAGAAACAGAAGAAGAACAAGTTTATGATAAAGCAGTTGAATTAGCTGAAGAAACTAATATTGATTTAGATGAAGATAATAGTATTAAAAAAGTTAAGAAAAGACCAGCTAAGAATAAAGAAAATACTAAAGAGTTTTTAAAACAAAAAAAGAGTTTATATAAGCATCGTGAAAAACTTCAAAGTAATGAGAAAAAAGATGATGAAAATATCATTGTTTATAATAGTAAAATGACAGTAGCTGATTTAGCTAATAAATTAGGTGTTAACGCTAATGAAATAATTAAAAAGCTAATTGGTTTAGGAGTAATGGCTAATCAAAATCAGACTATTGATTTCGATACTGCAGAAATAGTTGTTACTGATTATAATAAAACTTTAAAGAAAGAAGAAAGTGTCGATATCAGTGACTTTGAAAACTTTGAAATTGAAGAAGATGAAAAGAATTTAGTTGAGAGAGCTCCAGTTGTTACTATTATGGGTCATGTTGATCATGGTAAAACTACTCTTTTAGATACTATTAGGAAAACTAGTGTTGCTGAAGGAGAAGCTGGAGGAATAACTCAGGCTATTGGCGCTTATTCTGTTAAGTGTGACGATAAAGATATTACTTTTATTGATACACCTGGTCATGCTGCATTCACAGCTATGCGTGCTCGTGGTGCGTCATGCACAGATATTATCGTAATTATTATAGCGGCTGATGATGGTATTATGCCTCAAACAGTTGAAGCTATTGATCATGCTAAAGCTGCTAAAGTACCAATTATAGTTGCTATTAATAAAATTGATAAAGAAGGCGCAGCTAAAAACATTGATAAAATAATGGGAGATTTATCTAATAATGGTCTTACTCCTGAAGAATGGGGAGGAGATGTTATTGTTAATAAGATTTCAGCTAAAAAAGGCGATGGCGTTAAAGAATTACTAGAAAATATTCTTTTAGTAGCTTCAATGAGTGAATTAAAAGCTAATCCTAATAGATATGCAAGTGGTGTTGTTATCGAAAGTAAAAAAGATAAAACTACTGGCTGTGTAGCTACTTTGTTAATTCAAAATGGAACACTACGATTAGGAGATCCAATTGTTGTAGGAACTAGTTATGGAAAAGTACGAACATTAAAGAATGATAAGGGAGAAAACATTGCGACAGCAGCTCCTTCAACACCAGTAGAAATAACCGGCCTATCCGAAGTGCCTGCTGCCGGTGATAAATTTATGGCATTTGAAACTGAAAAACAAGGAAAAGCTATTGCTGAAGAAAGAAAAATAAGAGCTAAAGAAGAAGATAGTAATTTCAGTGGTATGAGTTTAGAAGAATTGTTTGGTAAGATTAAAGAGGGAATTAAAGAAATAAATGTCATCATTAAAGCTGATGTTAATGGTAGTAGTGAAGCTGTTAAAAGTGCTTTAGAAAAAATAGATATTGATGGTGTTAAAGTTAATGTCGTTCGTAGTGCCGTTGGAGCTATTACTGAAAGTGATGTTGTCTTAGCACAAGCATCACAAGCTATGATTATTGGCTTTAATGTTAGAGCTAATGCCAAAACTATGGATATTGCTAAAGAATATGGTGTCAGTATCAAAAACTATGATATTATTTATAAATTAGTTGAAGATATGGAAGATGCTATGAAAGGTATGTTAGATCCAGAATATGAAGAAAAAGTAGTTGGTAACTTAGAGATAAGACAATTATTTAAGTTCTCTAAAGTAGGTCTAATTGCTGGTTGTCATGTTACAGAAGGTTATGTTAAGAATACTTCTCTAGCACGAATTATCAGAGACGATATAGTTGTCTATACTGGTAAAGTAAATACTCTACAAAAAGGACAAGACGAAGCCAAAGAAGCTAAAAAGGGTATGGATTGCGGTATTACACTAGAGAATTGTCAAGACTATAAAGTTGGCGATAATATTGAAATTTATGAATTAGTAGAGATTAAGAGGTAAGTATGAGTAGTATTAGAATAGAAAGATTAAATCATACTTATATGGAAGAAATAAGTAAAATACTAGCAGAAGAAATAAAAGATGAAGATATTAAATTTGTTACTATAACTAAAGTAACAGTTACTAATGATTTATCTTATGCCAAAGTATATTTTACAGTCTTAGATGATGAAAAGAAAAACTCTACTTTGAAAGCCTTAAATGAAGCTAGTAAATATATTCGTAAATTATTAGCTGATAGAATTGAAATTAGACATACTCCAGAACTAAGATTCTTCTACGATGATTCAATTGAATATGGTAATCGTATTGAAGAAAAGATAAAAGAGATAAACAAGACTAATTAGTCTTGTTTTTTTATGGTTCGTGTATTATAATACAAAGCACTATTTGGTGGTGGTAATATGAAAACTAATCAAAAAGTAATAGACTACTTTTGGAATGATTATAATGAAAAAGAAGCACAAGAAAAATTTGGAAGTGAAGAAATTACTGGTAGACACTTATTGGGAGTTAAGTTTTCTGATGATGATTATAGAATAATTGCTAATTTCGATACTCCTAAAGAAGGACAAGAAACAGAATTTCTTCTTCGCTTTTCATTTGATCTTACTAGAGAACAAATGATAAATCTAATTAATTTAGTTATTGCTAAAGAAGATTATAATGATCGAAAAATATATTCTTTACTTTATTTTTCTGTTTTTAATTCTGATTTTAAAGATGATGAAGAAATAACTAGTTTATATTGGAAGTATTTAGAAAATGCCGCTCCTAATATAAAAGATGATACTATTAGTTTTGTCACAACAGATAATAATGATATAGAGATGAAGAGTAAAAAAGATTCTTTAGAAGAAAAAAGATCAACAGTAACTAAACCTACTTCATCAATTAAGACATATACTAAAGATTTAACTAACGTTAATTATCCAACTAATCCTGCTGTAGGTAGAGAAAGAGAAATTAAAGAATTAGAAATAGCACTTGTCTATAATAGTGCGATGATATTAGGTAAATCGGGAGTAGGTAAAACAGCTTTAGTTGAAGAATTAGCTTATCGTATTCAAAAGGGAGAAGTTCCTAAATATTTACAAAATAAGAAAATCTTAAAAACTAGTGCTACTGAATTAATAAGCGGCTGTAAATTTGTTGGTATGGTAGAAGAAAATACTAAAGGATTATTTGATGAATTAGCTAGTCGTGATGATGTAATTTTATTCTTAGATGAGATTCATACTGTTATTGGTGCTGGTAAAGGAACTGGTACTAATGATGTAGCCAATATTATTAAACCTTATATTGACAGAGCTGATGTTAAAATAATAGGAGCTACTACCGAAGAAGAATATAAAAACTTTGAAAAGGATCCTGCCTTCAAAAGAAGATTTGATAAGATTACTATTAAAGAACCTGAAGGGAAGATCTTAGATAAAATAATTAGGCAATCATATAAGAAATATTCTAATCTTATTGGTGTAAAGTTCCGTTATAATGAATCAGAAATTAATAAAATTAATCATGAACTTATTAGATTAACTAATTCCAAGAATAGAGATTATCGAGAAGATAGTGCTAATCCGGATATCTGTGATTCTATTATTCGTAAGGCCTTCAGTTATGCTGCTTTCTATGAACATAAGTATTTAGAATTAGGTGATATTAGAGCTGCGATTAACTCTTGTGAATATATTTATGAAACTCATAGACAAATTGCTATGGATAATATTTCGAAAATTAGAAGATTGTCACCTAAAGAACAAAATAAAGTTTTGGTTTTAAAAAGAGGAAATTTAAAAAACAATTAAAAACTATTTAATTGTTTTCTTTTGGGTTTAATGCTATAATTAAATTGGTGATATTATGAGAATTAATATTAAAGAAACTGATATTAATTACATACAATATGGCGAAGGCAGTGATGTTATTCTTTTACATGGTTGGGGACAAAATATTGAAATGATGAAACCAATTGGTGATCCCCTTTCTCAGAATCATCGCGTTACTATTATTGATTTTCCTGGTTTTGGAGAAAGTAGTGAACCAAAAACAGCCTGGACTGTTGATGATTATTCCGACATGTTAGAAGAATTAATTAAGAAATTGAAAATTGATAAACCAACAGTGATAGGGCACTCCTTTGGTGGCCGGGTGGCTATTAGATATTGTGCTGATCATGTTATTGAGAAATTAGTTTTATTTGGTAGCCCTTGTTTTAAGGAAGTAAAAGAGTTATCACTAAAGACTAAAACACTAAAGAAGCTAAAGACTTTACCAGGTCTTAATGGTATTGGTGAATACATGAAAAAGTATATTGGTTCTCGTGATTATAAAGCAGCTTCACCAATGATGAGAGAAATATTAGTCAATACTGTTAATGAAGACCTATCACCATATGCTAGAAGAATAGAAGAACCAACTTTATTAATTTGGGGTGAAAATGATACTGAAGCCCCTTTAAAATATGCTAAGGATTTAGAAAAAATAATGATAGATGCGGCTTTGATAGTACTACCAGGAACCCATTATGCTTATTTAGAAAACTTAAATCAAGTAATTAGTATCTTAAATAATTTTTTAGGAGGTAAATAATATGACTAGACTATTCTATTTAGCTTTTATATTTTTATTCTTAATCGCAGTAATTAAGAAGACTACCAGAGCTTTACACATGCTTCAACAAAATTTATATAATGAGAATAATCGTTATTTAAAATGGGTTTTTAAGAATATTAAAGAGTTCTTTAATATTGAACTTGTAGCATTAATAACTAGTTTATATGCATACTATACGTTTGCTGGAGACCATGTCTATACCAATATAATGGTCTTTATCCTAATGATTATTTACATCTTGAGCTTTATTACAATTATGAATATTGAAAGAAAGAATCAGAATAAAAAACCTCTTGTTTATACAGCTAGAGTCAAAAGATTATTAGTGACGATTAGTATTTTATACTTAATACCAATTCTAATTATGTTTTTAGATTTTGATAATCCTAAAACAGTTTGGTTAGTAATAGTTATACTTACTTTCATGAGTTATTTCAATTACTTTGTTGTATACTTAGCTAAGTTAATTAATACTCCAATTGAAAAGCAAGTCTTTTATCATTTTAGAAGAAAGGCTAAAAGTAAATTAGCTAGTATGACTCATTTAAAAGTAATTGGTATTACTGGTAGTTATGGTAAAACTAGTAGTAAAAGAATTCTAGCTGATATCTTAAACATTAAATATAATGCTTATCCAAGTCCTAGGAATTTAAATACTCCTAATGGTCTAATGATGACAATTAATAATACTTTGGATAAATTTACAGATATCTTTATTGCGGAAATGGGAGCCTATAAAAAAGGTGAAATAAAGGAGCTATGTGATCTAGTAGAACCTAAATATGGTATTCTAACTAGGATAGGTACAGCTCATTTAGAGAGTTTCGGTAGTGAGGAAAATATTAGAGATGGTAAATTTGAACTTATTGAATCTCTTCCTGAAGATGGTTTTGCTATTCTAAATAAGGATGATCCTAAACAAGTAGAATATGAACTTAAAAACAAAGTTAAAGTTATTTGGATTGGTATAGAAGAAAATGCTGATTACCAGGCTACAAATATTAAATGTAATCACGAAGGAACTACTTTTGACCTTAAGATTAAAGGTGATAAGAAAAAATATCAATTTACAACTAAACTTTTAGGTTATCATAATGTCTATAATATTTTAGCTGGTATTGCCTGTGGAAGAGAATTTGGTATTCCAATGGATAAACTAATTCAAGCAGTAAGAACAGTTAAACCGATAGAACACCGCTTAGAAATCAAGAAATTAGGAGGTTTCTATCAAATAGATGATGCCTATAACTCTAATCCAATTGGTGCTAAAAGTGCTATGACAGTTTTAGGAATGTTTGATGGTATTAAAGTCGTTGTTACTCCAGGAATGATTGAATTAGGTGATAAAGAAGATTATTATAATAAAGAACTAGGTAAACAGATAGCGACTCTTTCAGATGCCAATTATGTAGTTTTAATTGGTGAAAAGAAAACCAAACCTATCTATGAAGGATTAATAGAAGAAGGTTATCCTAAAGACAATATTATTACATATAATAATGTTAAAGATGCATATAAATTTATAGGAACATTGACTGGTGGTAAGGAAAAGGTTTATGCACTTTTTGAAAATGATCTACCAGATACATATAATGAATAGGAGGAAAATATATGAGAATTAAAGTAGGAGTTATTTTTGGTGGAGAATCAGTAGAACATGAAGTTAGTATTATATCTGCTATTCAAGCCATGAATAAAATTAATCAAGAAAAATATGAGATAATACCAATCTATATCGATAAAAAAAGAGAGTGGTATACAGGACATATGTTAATGGATATTGATACTTTTAGTGATATGAGTTTACTAAAGAAATATGCCACTAATGTTGTACTATATTACAAAGATGGTAAATATGTATTACAAAATAAAAAAGGCTTTAAAAGAATAGTTACAGATATTGATATAGCTTTACCAATAGTTCATGGTACTAATGTAGAGGATGGTGTTTTACAAGGATATCTTACTTCTATCGGAATACCATTTACAGGATCTAATGTCTATGCTTCTGTAGTAGGACAAGATAAAGTTTATATGAAAAATATCTTTGAACATGAAAAATTACCAATTACTAAATATGTTTGGTTTTATGATAATGAGTACAAAGATAATGAAGAAGAAGTTTTAAAGAAAATTAAAAAACTATCTTATCCTGTAATTGTTAAACCAGCAACTACTGGTTCATCTGTAGGTATTGCTGTTTGTAAAGATGATAAAGAATTAATTGATGGGCTTGATGAAGCTATTAATTATGATAATAAAATTATTGTTGAAGAATTAGTAGAAAACCTAAAGGAATGTAATATTGCTATTTTAGGTAACTATGAATCACAAACAGTTAGTGCTATTGAAGAGGTTTTATCAAGTAATAAGTTCCTAACATATGAAGATAAATATATTGGTTCTTCTAAAGTTAAAGGTAAATTAGGAGCTAAAGTTCCAGCTAAAGGATCAAAAGGAATGGCTTCAGCTGCTAGAGAAATACCAGCCAAGATACCTAAAGATATGCAAGAAGAAATTGAAACTATGGCTCTAAAAGCTTTTAAAGCTTTAGGATCATCTGGTGTATGTCGTTTTGATTTCTTAATTGATTCTAAAACAAAGAAAGTTTACATCAATGAAATCAATTCTATTCCTGGATCTCTTTCATTCTATTTATTTGAACCAATTAATATAGATTATACAGAATTATTAAATAATCTAATTAATATTGGGGTAAAAGATTACAAAAAAAGAATAAGTAAAACTCATTCGTTTGATAGTAATATCTTAGCTGGATATCAAGCTAGGAGAGGAGTAAAAGGAACTAAAAAATTAAAATAGTTTTCTAAAGCGAATGATATTCATTCGCTTTAATAATTTATTATGAGGTGAATTATGAAAAAGAATGTTTGGATAATTATAATTATTGCTTTCATTGTTTTATTAAGTACTGTTGTAATTGTATTGTTTAATGCTAATGAAAATAGTATTCCTTCAGGATATATTGCTGTCTTTAAAGGAGAATCTACTGATGTAGTACATACAACATATTTATATCAAGGAAAGAAGAACAAAAAGAAGTATAGTTATATCAATACTATTACTAAACTAGATCATAATGATAGTTCAATGTGGAATGAAGAAGTTTTAGAACAAAAGAAATTAAAGAAAAAGAAAGATGTATTTAAAGTTGCTAAAGAAAATGGAGCTTATTCATATGTAAAATATGAAAAGGATGGTAATCTTTATACAATAGAAGAATTTAAAAAGGTGTTTTAGAAACTAGAAGGAGTAGTTTATGCAAAAAAGAGAATATACTTTCGACATTTTAAGAGTTATTTCTATGGCCTTAGTAGTTGTTATTCATGTATCTAATGTTTATTCTCGTAGTTTTGGAATTATTAGTAATAAGCAGTTTTTAGGATCATTATTTTTTAACACAACTGCGCGTGTAAGTGTCCCTATCTTTTTTATGATTAGTGGTGCCTTATTACTAGATCGAAAATTTGATAAGAAAAAATATATTAAAAGAATAATAAAATTCTTAATACTGATAGTAGTTTGGGATATTATTTATCTTCTATGGGAATACTATTTTTTAGGAATTACTTATGATAAATTATATATGCTATTAATTCAGCCTTATCGGGCTCACTTATGGTTTTTATATACTATTCTGTTATTATATTTGGTTCAACCAATACTAAAAAAAGTTTTAGATAAAACAGATAAAAAAATAAAAATAGTATTACTAATTATTTGGATAACTTTATCAACTATTAGTATTGTTAATAATACTATAGCTCAAGTATTTACTATCTTTTCCCATATGGGTTATTTTATCATTGGTAAGTACCTTTATGATTATGCTAAGAAGAAATACAACAGAGAATACAATCCTTTATTAGTATCTTCTACCATTGCTGCTATCACCATTAGTGTAACTTTAAATTATATTTATTCAATAAAATATCATATGTTTTATAATTTGTTCTTTGCTTATAGAACTCCATTTATTATGGTTGCTTCAATGGCACTTTATACTTTAGTAATAGCGAACTATAAAAAGGAACATTTAAGTAAATTTATAACTATATTATCAAGTATGTCTTTAGGAGTATATTTAATTCATGGAATATTCTTAGATATTACAATTAAATATTTCTCTTATCAAGAAATTAATTCCTTACTAGGAATAACAGGTTTTTCCCTGATTATTCTAATCTGTAGTTTAATGAGTGTATACTTGATTAAAAAGACCAAGGTTTTAAGCTTTTTGGTAGAATAAAAAAAAGGACGATATCGTCCTTTATTTTTATCTGGTGGACCCTTAGGGATTCGAACCCTAGACCCACTGATTAAGAGTCAGTTGCTCTACCAACTGAGCTAAGGGTCCATAAGACTTAATAATTATAACATAAAATAGCCTTAAATGTAAACTAATAAATAAAAAAATAATGTTTTTTAAATAATATGATAAAATAATAATAGGAGAGTGAAAGTATGGAGTTAATGAATAAGAAAGAGTGCGGTTATAAAGATATATCTAAAGATAAACTAAAAAAGATATATTTATTTTGTGATAAATATATAGATTTTTTAAATGCTTCAAAAACTGAAAGAGAAGCTGCTGATTTCATTGTTAATAAATTAGAAGAATATAACTTTGTTAATATTGAAGAAATAGAGGAATTATCTGTTGGTGATCATGTTTATTATCTTAATAGGAATAAGTGTGTCTATGCCATGATAATAGGTGATAATATACTAGATGGTTTATCAATTGTGGGTTCTCATATTGATAGCCCTAGACTAGATTTAAAACCTAATCCTTTATATGAAAGTAATAAATTAGCTCTATTTAAAACTCATTACTATGGTGGTATTAAGAAATATCAATGGACAACTATTCCCCTTGCTTTACATGGAGTAGTAGTAAAAGCTGATGGTACAAAAATAGGAATTAATATTGGTGAGGATGATAAAGATCCTATTTTTACAATTACTGATTTATTACCTCATTTAGCCAAAGAACAAGAGAAAAAAGAATTAGAAAAAGCTATTGAAGGAGAAAACTTAAATGTTTTAGTTGGTAGTATTCCTAATAGTGATGATAAAATTAAAGAAAATATAATGAAACTAATCAATGAAAAGTATGACATTACAGAACGTGATTTTAATAGTGCTGAACTAGAATTAGTCCCAGCTTTTAAAGCTAGAAGTTTAGGCTTTGATCAAAGTATGATTGCTGCCTATGGTCAAGATGATAGATCATGTTCATATGCTAATTTACTGGCTTTAATTAATGCTAAAGAAACTGCTTCTACTAAAGTGGCTATCTTTGCCGATAAAGAAGAAATAGGTAGTGTTGGTAATACGGGAATGTATTCCGAAAGTTTTGATTTGTTTATTAATGAAGTACTAAATAAAATGGGACTTAATGAAATAGGGCTTCTTTCTCAAATATATAATAAATCAATGATGTTATCAGCAGATGTAGGAGTGGGTATTGATCCTAATTATGCCGAAGCCTCAGAAAAAAACAATGCATCTTACATTGGATATGGCCTTGATGTCAATAAATACACTGGTGCTCGTGGTAAAAGTGGAGCTAGTGATGCTAATGCTGAATTTGTTGCTAAAATAAGAAGTATTTTTGAAGAGAATGATATAAAATATCAATTATCTGAACTTGGTAAAGTAGATCTTGGTGGTGGAGGCACTATTGCCTATATCTTAGCTAATAAAGGGGTTGAAGTAATTGATTGTGGAGTACCATTAATATCAATGCATTCTCCATATGAAGTAACTAGTAAATTTGATATTTATGAGGCTTATAGAGCCTATTTAGCCTTCTTTGAAAGTGCTGAATAATAGACTGAAGAATTAGATTATGATATAATTAAAACGAGGCGAGAAGTATGAAAATTCTATTATATACCGAAGGTGAAAAACTCCTGCATAATAGTGGTCTTGGTAAGGCTATAGAACATCAAAAGAAAGCCTTAAAAGAAAATGGTATTCCTTATACAACTGATAAAAATGATGATTTTGATATTGTTCATATTAATTTCTATGGACCAAAATCATATTTTTTTGCTAAAAAAGCACATAAAATGGGTAAAAAAGTAGTATATCATGCCCACTCTACAGAAGAAGATTTTAGAGATGGTTTCTTCTTCAGTAAAGCGACATCTAAATTATTTAAAAAATGGATTATTAAGTGTTATAACTTAGGGGATGTAATTATTACTCCAACACCATATTCTAAAAGGCTATTAGAAGGTTATGGTATTAAAAAACCTATCTATGCTTTAAGCAATGGTATTGAATTGGATTTATTTAAGAAAGATAAAAAAGCGCGTAGTAAATTCCTAAAAAAATATAACTTTTCTAAAGAAGATAAAATAGTTATTGCGATTGGCCTTTATATTGAAAGAAAAGGAATTATTGATTTTGTAGAACTAGCTAAACGCTTACCAGAATATAAGTTTGTTTGGTTTGGTTCATCACCACTTTATCTTACTACTAGTAAAGTACGAAAAGCTGTTAATACTAAATTACCTAATTTAACTTTTACAGGATATGTTCCCCAAAAGGAAATCAAAGAAGCTCTTAATAGTTGTGATCTATATGTCTTCCCAACTTATGAAGAAACTGAAGGAATTCCTATTATTGAAGCTTGTGCTTGTGAAACTAAAGCTCTAATTAGAGATATTCCAGTTTTTGATGATTGGTTAATAGATGGTAAAAATGTTTATAAAGCAAAAGACATAAATGAATTTGAAAAGAAAATTAAAAAAATCCTAAACAATGAATTGCCAGATTTAACTAAAGAAAGTTATAAAGTGGCTTCAGAAAGAGATATTAAAAAAGTAGGTAAAAAATTAGTAGAAATATATAAAAAGGTTTTAAAGTCATAAATACTTAATACAAGCTTCTTTATAAAGAATTACTAGATTATTATAAGTATTAGAATTTATCTTTTCTTTTAATGGTAATAAATTATTAATATTACCAGTTAATAAATCTTGATAATTATTCTTAATAAAACTATAAATAACTGCTGCTTCATCAGCAGTTATTTTTATATTGTTAGCTAAGGCATACTTTTTAATATGGTCAATTGTAAGTAAGTTTATATATTTTTTTATTAATTCATTAGGCATAAATTTCTCCTTTTTAAAAATATATGAAATAACTTTCCATTTATGTGATAAACTATAGATGGGGGAAAATTATGGCTAAAAAGAAAACAAAGAGAATTAATCGTAGTAAGAAAAGAACTTCTTTTGACAAAATTTTGTCTAGGAGGAGTATTTTTTTGCTGGGGATAACTATTTTTGTTTTTTTAGTTATTATAACTAGATTATTTCAAGTAATGATTGTTGATAAAAAAGAATATGAAAAGAAACTAACTAAACTTTCTTATGATGATGTTGAAGGTCCATCATCACCAAGAGGAAGAATTTATGATCGAAACTATAATATTTTGGTTGATAATGTTGCGGTTAAAACTATTTATTATAAAAAACAAAAAACTAATACTACTAAAAAAGAAATAGAACTAGCTTATTTAGTTGCACCTCATATTGAATTGGATATTTCCAAATTAACTATTGATATGAAAAAAGACTTTTATTTAAAAAAGTATCCTACTAAAGCTAAGAAATTAATTACTCAAAATGAATGGACTGCTTTAGAAGAAAGAAAAATTACTAGTAGTGATATCTTAAAAAGACAAAAAGAAAGAATAACAGATAATATTTTAAATAGTTTTACTAATGATGATAATAAAGCAACTTATATTTATTATTTAATGAATAAAGGCTATGCTTATGATGATAAGATAATTAAGACTAACGTTACAGAAGAAGAGTATGCTTATTTTACAGAGAATAGTAATAATTTATCTGGATTTAATACTAGACTAGATTGGGAAAGAACTTATCCTTATGGAGATACTTTAAAAACTATTTTAGGTAATGTTTCTTCAGCTACTCAAGGACTACCAGCTGAGGAAAAAGCCTATTATTTAGCTAATGGTTATAGCCTAAGTGATCGAGTTGGTACAAGTTATATTGAAAAACAATATGAAAACTATTTACATGGTACTAAAGAAAAATACGAAGTTGTTAATTCAAAAACTTTATCTTTAATAAGCGAAGGTAAAAGAGGAAACGATATTGTTTTAAATATTGATATTAAACTTCAGCAAGAAGTAGATCGTATTTTATCTCAACAAGTAATTAGTACTAAAGGAGAACAAAACACTGCTTACTATGATCATTCATTTGTCATTCTACAAGATCCTAAAGATGGAGGAATACTAGCTATTAGTGGTAAACAAGCTGTTTTAGAAAATGGTCATTGGGTAGCTAAAGATTATACTCCAGCTATTCTTACTTCACCAGTTACTCCAGGTTCCGTTGTAAAAGGAGCTTCTATGCTAGTTGGTTATAATAACGGTGGAGTTGAAATAGGAGAGTACATGCGTGATGAATGTGTTAAAATATCGGGAGCTCCAGAGAAGTGTTCTTCTGTTGATAACTTAGGAACTATCGATGATATTACAGCTTTAGCTAAATCTTCCAATGTTTATCAATTTAAAATCGCAATGCGTCTTTCAGGAGTAGAATATTATCATGGTGTATATGTTCCTTTTAGACAAGATGTCTTTGATAAATATCGAAAAATGTATAATTCCTTTGGACTAGGAGTTAAAACAGAAATAGACTTACCAGTTGAATCAATAGGTGTTTCCGGTAAAGGAAAAGACAAATCATCAGGTAATTTACTTGATTATGTTATGGGTCAGTATGAAACATATACTCCAATGCAATTATCCCAGTATATAACAACTTTTGCTGGTGATAGCAAAGAGCGAATTAAACCGCAGATGTTAAGAGAAGTTCATGAAGCAACTAATACGGAGGCTTTAGGTAAAATCATTTATAAATCTAAACGAGAAGTGTTAAATAAAGTTGATACTAAAGATGAATACTTCAATCGAGTTAAAGAAGGGTTCCATGCGGTTACTATGCGTGGTGATGGTTATGGACGTGGCTATGTAGCTTATGACCATGATTCAGCAGGTAAAACTGGTACTTCTCAAAGCTTTATTGATACTGATGATGATGGTAGAATTGATACAGAAACTATTACTAGTTCCTTCTTAGGATATGTACCTTCAGTTAACCCAAGATTTACTATTACTGTTGTTTCACCAAACTCATCTTACCCAAATTCTAAGAGTGATTACGCTTCCTTAGTTACAATGAGAATCTCTAAGGAGATAACAGCTAAATATTTTGATATGTACGGATATTAAAAAAAGATTGCTAGTAAAAGAAAAGTTTGATATAATACTAGCAGATAAAAAAGGAGTGATATTATGGCAAAAGTAGGAAACAGACAATATAAGACACTTGTATGTAGTGAATGTAAAGAAGAAAACTATCGTGTAGATAAGAATGTTAAAAATACTACTGATAGATTAGAAATAAGTAAGTATTGTCCAAAATGTAGAAAACATACAACTCATAAAGAAAAGAAATAGAAGGTGTAAAAGATGATTAACATAAATGATATTAAAAATGGTATGACTATTATGATTGATAATGAGATTTATCAAATAGTTGAATTTTTACATGTAAAACCAGGTAAAGGTCCTGCTTTTATGAAGATTAAATTAAGAAATCTTCGTTCTGGAGGTATTCTTGATAAGACATTCAATACTAATGTAAAATTTGCTAGAGCAAATATTAGTAAACAAAATGTTCAGTATTTATATAATACTGGTGATATTTATTATTTCATGAATATGGATACTTATGAGCAATTAGAACTTTCTAAAGATCAAATTGGTGATGCCACGAATTATTTAATCGAAAACATGAATGTCCAAGTTATCCTTTATGAAGGAGAACTATTAGGTATCGATTTACCTGATAAAGTAGAATTAACAGTAACAGCCACTGAACCAGCTGTTAAAGGTAATACTGCTAATAATGCTATGAAAGATGCTACAGTAGAAACAGGGCTAGTAGTAAAAGTACCTCTATTTATTGAAGAGGGAGAAAAAATACTTATTAGTACTGCTAATGGTAAATATTCATCAAGAGCTTAGGCTCTTTTTAAGAGCATGTTTTATTGTATAATAAAATAAAGGAGGAAGTATGAAGAGTACAGAAAGAGTAATATTTATTATTGTAGTATGTGTTTTAGGGCTATTAGTTTTAGCAATGGGGGCTTATATAGTTTTTGATGCTGTAGCTGATTATCAACCAAAAGAGAAAGAGACAACTTATAAAAAGGAAACAGTACCACCTAGTAATGATGAAAAAAAACAAGAAAAAGTGGTTGCTAAAAACTCTAAGTTTGATTATGATGGTATGCAGGCTAAGATAGAGGACTATATGGATAATGTTAAGAGTACCCACCCTTATTTATCAACTTGTAAACTTGCTGATGCCAGCAGTAGTAATGCTTTTGATAAAACCCATAAGATACTTTCTAAAGACTCTATTACTAAGGTCTTTAATAAACTAAAAGCAGCCTCTAAAGTAGAAGAAATAAAATATGAGGTTACTTGTCCTGGTTATAGTTTCTCAATCTCAGATAATATCTATAGTTCTACTAATCAAGGAGACTTATTAAATATTGTCTATGTACCAAATAAAGATAATAAGAAATCTCTTTTAGTCGCAATTGATGTTGAAAACTATGCTAGTAGTTATACTACTAAATACTTATATAGCTATGATAATGAATCAGAACTTGATCACTTCTTAGAAGACTTGAGATAGTTTTAAAGCGCATTAAGCGCTTTTTTATTGTCTTAAAAAGTAGTTCTAAATTATTTAATTAATCATACACTTAATTAGAAAGTGAGGAAATGTTCGGATGATTAATAAACAAAATTTGTGGTTTTTAACACTCTTCAGTTTGATATTAGTACTAAGTGTATATTATATTACAATGCCTAATGACTTAGTTTTAAAAAACACTAAAGAAGTAGTAGAAAAAAGTAAACTTAAAAAGGCTAAAGTTAAAAAGACAAATGAATTAGAAGCTATGCGAGTATCACTAGAAGAAGAAAGGGAAGAATTAACTACAACTTTAAAAGAACAATTAACTAATAAAGATCTAACAGCAGATGAAAAGAATAATGCTTATGAACAATTAAAGTATTTAAATGGATTAAAGGGTAAAGAAGAGAAATTAGAAAATAAAATAAAAGATAACTTAAAAATAGATAGTTTTGTTAAAATAGATAATAGTAATATATCTGTAGTCGCTATTAGTGATAAATATGATAAAGTTTTAGCTAATGATATCATGCGAACTATTCAAGAAGAGTATCAAGAACGAGTCTTTACTACTGTTAAATTCCAAAATGGGCATAAGAATTAACAGGAGATGACTTCACCTCATAAAATATTGATAGGTATTCAGTATAAAGAGGTGAAAAAATGGTTAAAAGAATTTTAACTAATAGAGAAAGAGAAGTATTTGAACTTTTAGTTGATAATATGACAACTAAAGAAATAGCTACTGAGTTAAACATCAGTGAAAAAACAGTTCGTAATCATATATCAAATGCAATGCAGAAACTAGGTGTTAGTGGTCGCGCTAGTGCCGTAGTTGAATTATTAAAACTAAATGAAATATCTTTATAAACGTACTTTTTTAGTGCGTTTTTTCATATACTTTTTTAGGTGATACAATGCTTAAGAAAAAGGCTCTTCGAAAAATCTTTATAACAACCCTAACTGCATTTGTTCTTATGACTATTTATTTTTTACCTACCAATAAAGAAGAAGAGTTACCGGTTGGTTTAGAAATAGAGTATTTATCAGGGTTGGGAACTAACAGTGTTTATTTAATGGATTCTAATGAATATTTAGTTAAAAATAGAATAATTTTAGATGAAGAATCTGATGAAAAGAATATTCGCAAGATTATAAATATTTTAAAAGATGATTCTCAAACATTAAAACCAACTGGTTTAAGAGGAACAATTCCTAAAAATACCAAAATAAAAAGTATCAATGTTAAAGATGGAAGAGCAATACTTAACTTTTCTAAAGAACTATTTAACATAACTCCTCATCTTTCTAAAAAACTAATAGAATCTTTAGTATTTAGTATTACTGATATCGCTGATATTAAAGAAGTTCAAATCTTAGTAGAAGATCAAGTTTTAAAAACTTATCCCAATACTAATATTCCTTTACCGGAAGTATTAACTCGGGAAATAGGAATTAATAAAAGAATAGATATCCATAAAAGAGAAGATACACAAAAAGTAGTCTTATACTATTTAGAAGAAATTGATAGCAATAATTATTATGTCCCAGTAACTAAGTATTTAAATACTAAAGATCAAAAAATAAAAGTTATTATTGATGAATTAGCTAGTAGTTATATTTATGAACCTAATCTAATGAGCTTTTTAAATAATAATACTCATCTAAAAGGTTATGACGAAGATGATACATCTATAACTCTAGATTTTGATTCGGGTATTTTTGACCGTAAAAAGGAAATTTTAGAAGAAGTTATTTATTCAATATCATATTCAGTATTTGAAACCTTGGAAAAAGAGAAAGTAGTATTTAAAGTAAATGGTCAAAAAATAAAAGAGATAACTAGAAAAGATTTACCCTAAAAACTTGAAAAATAGTTTTTTTTAGTGTATAATTCATATGTATCTGTGCTATATGCCTGCGTAGCTCAGTTGGATAGAGCAATCGCCTTCTAAGCGATCGGTCAGGCGTTCGAGTCGCCTCGCGGGTACCATTTTGATATAAAACCACTATTATAGTGGTTTTGTTTTTTTTGTAAATTAATGTAAAAAAAATAGGGAAAACTATATTCAAAAAGAAATATATTTTGTATAATAATATTAGTATATTAAAAAAGGAGAGACTATGGAAAGTACAGTATCGGTAAAAGGAATAAGTGAAGTATCCAAAGTACTACGAACTGAAATAAACAACCTTACGAATACTTATACTAATCTAGTTGATGAAATTAATCTTTTGGCCCATACCATCAACGCTTTAAAAGAGTGTGATGGTACCAAAGCACCAACTTCTGCTTTTGGTAATGCTTTAGCTTCTACAGTTATGGACCAATCTTTTTGGGATGTCAAAATAGATGGATATGATAGAGTTGTTGAATATCTTAATAGTCCTCTTCATTTCAAAATACTAGAAAATCTAGATAAATTTAACTTAGAACCACAGCAATTAGATAGTGTTTCTGAAGAAATAGCTAAAAGTGTTAAGAAAGTGGAAGATGTTTTAAGTGATAATAGTAATCTAGTGAATATTAATAATAATTTTGAAAAAATAGATGTTATATAGGAGGTATCATTATGAAAGATCAATTAATCTCCGAAGATACAATATTAGCTTTGGAAAGACAAATAGATTTATGTAAAGAAAACATTGCTGATCTTACCAAAGCATTTACTAAACAAGCTGATAATTTAAATGAACTTATTAAAAATATGAAGAGTGTTTATGCCACTGAAGCTAGTGCAGAATATATTAAGGATTTACTATCTTCAGAAATAGATACTAGATCGTTAAATAATGAAGTTTTAAGTAGTCAAAATATTAAGTATGCTCACTCTAAAAAAGAGCTTCCAGACACACTATAGAAAGAGGTGCTTTATGAATAAGTATTTATTAAAGTATTATCTCAAAAGAGGTATTGTTATTGCCTTTATTTTACTTTTCGCAATAGTAGCTACTAGATTTATTTATGATAAATTTAGTAAAGAGAATGATCAAGTTACTCCTGTTGAGAATTTAGAAGTAACTTTTCATGAAAAAGAAAAAGACAAGATCAGTATTACTAAAGTAAATCCATTAACTGATGCTTTAGGTCTTTCATCTAAAGGATATACGATTAGTATTAAAAACAACAGTAAGATGAATTTGAAATATACTGTTAAGATTCTTGATGATAAAGAAGAGTATGATCTTGATGGATGCAGTGATACTAAACTACCAATAGAAAGTATTAAGCTTGGTTATCATAAGGATAAGGAACATAATAATATCGTTTTATTAAATGAATTAGAAAACGGTGTTTTAGCTACTGATATTATTGAACCTGGTAAAACAGCTGATTATACTATTAGATTATGGATTGATAAAGACACTAATTTAAATCTTGATAAAGATGGTCATTATCATGGCCTTATTAAAGTAGAAGAAAGTGAATAAACATGACAGTCTAACGACTGTTTTTTATTTACTTATAATCAAATTAAAGGTATAATTAAAGTAACGATTAAGAGTATTTAAAATACTATATAAATATAAAGGTGATTATAATGAAAGTAATTATTTCTGCTGGTGGTACCGGGGGACATATCTATCCTGCAGTAGCCATCATCAATAAATTAAAAGAAAAAGACAAGAATCTGCAACTTCTATATATTGGTACTACTGATAGAATGGAAAAAGATATTATTCCTAAAATGGGTATTGATTACCAGGGTATTGCTATGCAGGGAATAAATAGGAAGAATATTTTCAAGAATATAAAAGTTTTATTGACGTATCAACAAGCTTTGAAAAAGGCAAGACAAGTAATTAAAGATTTTGATCCTGATGTTGTAATTGGAGTTGGTGGTTATATTACTGCTCCAGTTATTTCAGCTGCTACCAAATTGGGATATAAAACTATAATCCATGAACAAAATGCTGTTTTAGGGATGACTAATAAAATGCTTCTTAAAAAAGTAGATAAACTATGTGTTTCTCTAAAAGAAACATTAGATTATATTGAAGATGACTTAAAAGATAAAGTGGTTTATACCGGTAATCCTCGTAGTGAAGAGATTATTAAGATTAAAAGTATTAGTCGTACTAAATATGGTTTTTCTAAAGACAAAAAATTAGTAGTTATTGTCATGGGTAGTTTAGGTTCTACAACAATGACAACTAAGCTAAAGGAATTAATTCCAGAGTTTGATAAAGAAGCTTATCAAGTATTATTAATAACTGGTAATAATTACTATGATGAGTATAAAAACATTAAACATGGTAAAAATGTTTTAATTATTCCTTATTCTGATGAGTTAATTTCTATTATGAAAGATACTGATTTAATTATTTCTAGGGCAGGAGCTTCAACTATTGCTGAAATAACTTCTATTGGCTTACCAGCTATTTTAGTACCATCACCATATGTTACTAATAATCATCAACTTAAAAATGCTAAAGAACTAGAAAAAAATAATGCCTGTCGAATTATTGAAGAAGATGATTTTAATAAGGAAAATGTCCTAACTACTATTTCGGAAATACTAGGTGATGAAAAACTATATCAAAAGATGAAAAAAGGATCACTAAGTTTAGGAGTTAAAGATAGTGCTTCTAAAATATATGATGAAATAGTAAAACTGAAAGAGGGGAAATAACATGGATGAATTTTTAAATAAAGTTATTTCTTCTAATATTGGTAAGGTAGAAAAAAATGTTTTTTTGAGTAAATACACTACTTATAAAGTAGGAGGAATAGCTAAAGCTATTGTCTATCCTAAAAATGAAGAAAAACTAGTAGAATTGATTAATTTAATTAAGTATTATAAAGTTAAATATAAGATTTTAGGTAATGGTTCTAATCTTTTGTTTAGTAGCAAAAAGTATGATGGAGTTCTTATTAAATTAACTGAATTTAATAAAATAGAATGGAACGGTAATAAAGTAACAGTGGGTGCTGGAGTATCATTACCACGTTTATCTCATTTAGCAGCTAAACGCTCTTTAACTGGATTAGAGTTTGCTTCTGGTATTCCTGGAACAATTGGTGGAGCTGTCTTTATGAATGCTGGTGCTTATAAAAGTGATATGGGTTATATTGTGACTAATGTCAAAGTATTAACACCAGAGTTAAAAATAATTGTTATGACTAATAGAGAAATGAATTTCCATTATCGAACTTCATTCTTAAAGAAACATCCTAAATATGTTTGTTTGGAAGCTACTATTAAACTTGCTCGTGGTAAAAGAGAAGCTATTGAAGAAGTTATTAACGAAAGAAGAAAAAGAAGAATAGCGTCTCAACCATTAGAATATGCTTCAGCTGGTAGTGTTTTCCGTAATCCTGAAGGAATGTTTGCTGGTGAATTGATTGAAAAGAGCGGTTTAAAGGGTCTTAAAAAAGGTGGCGCTATGATTAGTGACAAACATGCTAATTTTATCGTTAATATGGGTAATGCCAGTAGTGATGATATTAAGTATTTAATTGATTTTGCTAAAGAAACAGTTAAAAAGAATTATCATGTCGAATTAAAAGTTGAACAAGAATTTGTAAATTGGGAGTAATTATGGCCAAAAAAATAGTCAAGAAGAAGAAATTAAAGCTTTTACCTTTTTTCATAATGCTAGTTATTCTAGCATTAATCTTTTTGGGTGTGGAATTATATTTAAATACTCCTATCAAAAATATAACTATTTTAAAGACAAATTATTTGACTGATGAGTATATAATGAAGGAAGCTGGTATAGAAGACTATCCTAGTTTTTGGCATACTTCTAGTTGGTCAGTTAGAAAGAAACTAAAGAAGAGTCCTTATATTAAAGATGTTAAAGTTCAGAAAGGTTTCTATCACACTATGACGATTACTGTTACAGAACACGAACCTCTTTTCTTTGATAGTTTGAAAAATAAATATGTATTAGATAATGGTCATGCTATTGAAAGCGATGCTGATTTATTAGTACCTAGACTTACTAATGAGGTTCCTCCTAAAACATATAAAAAACTAGTTACTAAAATGAAGACAATTAAACCGACTATTCTAGTTAAAGTATCAGAAATATCTTATACCCCTAATCAATACGATAAAGACCGGTTTTTACTATTCATGGATGATGATAATTCAGTTTATTTAACATTAACTAAGTTTAAAAAGATGAACTATTATAATGATGTTTTAGCTCAACTAGAAGGTAAAAAAGGTATTCTTTACTTAGATAGTGGTAATCATTTTAAGATAATGAAATAAATAAGCAGGAAAAAAGTTGGCTTAAAAGTAAAAATATAGTATAATTGTATTAATAAGGATCGGAGGTAAGATATGAGTAATATATATACAGCTATCGATATTGGTAGTGATACAGTTAAACTTGTTACTGTCAAAAAACATAATGGCAAATTCTATCCATTAGCTTCCGATAGTATTAAATCGCACGGGGTTAAAAAAGGCTTAATAGTTAATGCTGCTAAAGTAGTGGAGGCTATTAAAGAAGTAAAGAAAAGACAAGAAGCCAAATTAAATACAGAAATTAATAAAGTAATTGCTTGTGTATATGAAGATGAAACTAAATTTGATATGGCTGAAGGAGAAATAGAGTTTGAAGAAGAAAAAGTAATTACTGGTAGTGATATTTCTGAAGTAATTAAAGAAGCAGCTTCTAAAAAAATATTAAATAAAGAAGAACTAGTAACAGTAACACCAGTATTCTTTAGAATAAACGATTTAGAAAAAATAAAGAATCCTAAAGGGAAAAGAGGAACAAAACTAGAAGTTAAAGTAGTGCTTACTACTTCACCTAAAACAAGTCTTTACCAAATGTTAGGTGTTATTGATTTAGCTGGTTTAGAAGTTGTTGATATGGCTTATAAAACTATTGGGGATTATTATACAGTTCACAATAAAGATATTGATCAAGAAGTAGGAGCAATTATTAATATTGGTGAAGATATTACTACTATATCAATATTTACTAAAGGAATTATGATTAATACTTCATCTATTCCTCTTGGTGGACACCATGTTAATAATGATTTAGCTTATGTTTATAAAATAGATAGAACAACAGCTAATAGACTAAAAGAAGAGTTCGCAACTGCTTCTGAAAACTACTCTGATGACATGGATAAAGTAGAGATTGTTGATAATAGTAATGAAAAACAAGAAGTGTCTCAGTTAGATATTTCTAAAGTAGTAGAAGCACGGATTGTAGAGATCTTAAAAGTTGCAAAAAAAGAGATAAAAAACTTAACAAAAAGAGAAATAAGATATATAATTATAACAGGAGGCATGACAGAGCTATCAGGCTTTTCATATGTTGTTGATGATGTTTTTCGTCACAAGGCAACAGTCTTCAATATGACTACTTTAGGAGCTAGAGAAAATAAGTATAGTGCAGCTTTAGGATTAATTAAATACTATGATGAAAAATTAGCTCTTAGAGATCAAGAGGAAACATTAATAGATGATAATTTTGTTAAAACTAATATAAATGAAGATAAAAATGCTGGCGTAATAAACAAGATGTTTGGACACTTTTTTGATTAAAGGAGGATAATATGTTAGGCGGATTAGAAATGGATCAATTAGCAAAAATAAAAGTAATTGGTGTCGGTGGCGGCGGAAATAATGCTGTTAATAGAATGGTAGAGTCTGGTGTCAAAGGCGTTGAATTTATGGTTGCTAATACTGATTTACAAGTATTAAATAACTCTAAAGCTGATACTAAGATTCAAATAGGAGCATCTCTTACTGATGGACTAGGTGCTGGTGGTATGCCAGAAATTGGTAAGGAATCTGCTATTGAATCTAAAAAAGAGATTGAAGATGCTTTAGCTGGTGCTGATATGGTTTTTATTACCTGTGGAATGGGTGGAGGAACTGGTACTGGTGCTGCTCCAGTAATTGCTGAAATATCTCAAGCTTTAGGTGCACTAACAGTAGCTATTGTTACTAAACCTTTCTCCTTTGAAGGAAAAAGAAGAATGGAAAATGCCTTAAAAGGTTTAAGTGAATTAAGAAAACATGTTGACACTTTGATTGTTATTCCTAATGATCGTTTAAGAGAAATAGTTGATAAGTCAACACCAATGTTAGAAGCCTTTAAAGAGGTTGATAATGTTCTAAGAAGAGGTGTTCAATCTATCTCTGATTTGATTGCTGTAGTAGGACTTGTCAATCTAGACTTTGCCGATGTTAAAGCTGTAATGGAGAAATCTGGTAAAGCTATTATCGGTATTGGTATAGGTATGGGTGAAGATAGAGCTATTGAAGCAGCTAAACAAGCTGTAGCGTCACCACTTTTGGATACATCTATTTCTGGTGCTACAGATGCTATAATTAATATTACTGGTGGTGTAAACCTTACTTTGTTTGAAGCAGAACAAGCTGCTGAAGTAGTAAGAGCTGCTGCTGATAATGATATTAATACTATCTTTGGTTCAGTTATCAATGAGAACTTATCTGATGAAGTAATTGTTACTGTAATTGCTACTGGTTTTGATAAGAAGAGTAAAAAAGAAAAAGAAGAACCAGAGACTCTATTCCAATCAAATATTGAGTCTAAAAGAAAACAAAAAAGTAAGGAACCAGAATTAGCTTATGTTGCTACAACAAATGCTGATGATGACGATGATAATGGTGATGAATTTGAATTGCCACCATTCTTACAAAACAGGAATTTTTAAATCAACCTTTAGGTTGATTTTTTCATGTGTAAACAAAGTCTTTATTTGACACTTTTTTATTGTCATTTGTGATTTAGTGATGCTATAATTTATATAGAGGTATAAATATGGCAAAGAAAAAGAATAGAAAGCATGTAAAAAGATTTGAACATAGCGAAGAACTATATGGTGTTTTGTTTGTTTTAATCGCTATTTTAGGTATTGGTAAATATGGTCCTGTCGGTAGAATGTTGGCCTCATTTGCTCTTTTCTTAGTGGGATCTCTTTACATGGTTTTATTAGTAGTTTTATGTATTTTAGGTCTTTACTTAATTATCAAAAGAAAGTGGCCTGATTTCTTACAAAGTAGACTGATTGGTATCTATTTAATTGTAATTGGTCTTTTAATCATGATGCATAAAGATTTTGTCTTAGAAAATGATTCTAATATGGCGGCTATTTTCAAAGAAACCATTAATGAATTGGTTGCGTCTTTTAATTCAATTATGAATAATGGTAGTGTTGAGAATCTATTTGATGTCGGTGGAGGTATTATTGGTGGTAGTCTAGCTATTCTCTTTGACAAACTATTCTCATTTACTGGTATGCAGATCATATCTTGGGTTTTAGTAGGCCTAGGTTTAGCACTATTTACTGGTTTCTCTATTATGGAAACTTTAAAAGAAACCTTTGCTGAATATAGAGAAAAACGAGCAGAGAATAAGGGCCTAAAAGAAAGAAAAAGAAGAGATGTTAAGATTAGTGCTGGTGACGAAGATGAAAAAATGGTTATTTCTAGCATTGATGAATTGAAAAAAGTTCCTCTTGAAGAAAAAGATGCTCCTAAAGAAGAGGGGTCTATGGCTAATTATGTTTTACCAAGTATGGATCTTCTTAATAAACCAAAAGCGGTTAAAAAAGAAGCTAATGAAGCTATTATTGAGAAGAACATTGAAACTTTAGAGAAAGTTCTTAATGATTTCAAGATATCTGGTAAAGTTGTAGAAGTTCATGTTGGACCATCTGTTGTTCAATATGAATTAGATATTGCTAGTGGTACTCGTGTTAATCGTATTTTAGCTATCAATAGGGAGATTTCTTTAGCTTTAGCTAAGAAAGATGTTCGAATTGAAGCACCTATTCCAGGTAAGAATACTGTTGGTGTTGAGTTTGCTAATGATAAACCAATTCCAGTTAGTTTCTATGAAATAATTAATAGTAAAAAAATGCAGAATGCTTTTGATAAAAAACTGATGGTACCTCTAGGTAAAAGTATTATGGGAGAAATTGGTGTTTGTGAAATTAATAAGATGCCTCATCTTTTAATTGCTGGTACTACAGGTAGTGGTAAATCAGTTTGTGTTAATGGTATTATTTGTTCTATTTTGATGAGGGCTAAACCGGATGAAGTAAAACTAGTAATGGTTGATCCAAAAGTAGTAGAATTATCGGTTTATAATGGTATTCCTCATCTTATGTGTCCAGTAGTAACTGATCCTAAAAAAGCCGCTGTTGCTCTTGCCAAGATGGTAGCAGAAATGGAACGCAGATATGAAGAATTTAATGAAACTAAGACTAAGAATATTGAAGGATACAATAATTATATTAATAAATACAATGCTAAACATAAAGATGAACCAAAGAAGAAGATGCCTTATGTAGTAATTATTATTGATGAGTTATCTGATTTAATGATGGTAGCGGCTAAAGAAGTAGAAGATTCTATTCTTAGAATTACCCAAAAAGCTAGAGCAGCGGGAATGCATTTAATTGTAGCGACCCAAAGACCATCTACTGATGTTATTACTGGTCTTATTAAGGCTAATATTCCATCAAGAATATCATTCTCAGTAGGATCTGGAGTTGATTCTAGAACTATTTTAGATCAAACTGGTGCTGAAAAACTACTTGGTAAAGGTGATATGCTTTATCTACCTATTGGAATGAATACACCAACTAGAATACAAGGATCCTTTATCACAGATGAAGAGATTAAACGAATAATAGATCATACTATTAATCAGCAAAAAGCTTCTTATGATGAAGAATTATTGAAGTTGGATGCTAGTCCTAAAGCTACTTCATCTAAAGCTGAACAAGGTAGTGATGATGATCCTTTATATGATGAAGTAGTAGAATTTGTTATTGAAAATGGTAAAGCTAGTGCCTCTTTATTACAAAGAAAGTTTAAACTAGGATATAATAGAGCGGCTCGGATTATTGATTTATTAGAAGAAAGAGGTATAGTGGGACCAGCAAATGGTTCTAAACCACGAAAAGTATTAATCAAATTAGAAGGAGACGAAGAAGAATAAAGAGAAGGAATTCTCTTTATTTAGTAGGAGGTAAAAATGACTGCACACATTGAATCTAAAAAAGGAGATATTGCTAAAACAGTAATTATGCCTGGGGATCCCCTAAGAGCTAAATATATTGCGGATAATTTTTTAACTGATGTGAAAGAAGTAAATGATGTTCGGGGTATGTTAGCTTTTACTGGTAAATATAAGGAAAAAGAAGTTACTGTTTTCGCATCTGGTATGGGTATGCCTAGTATGGGTATCTATGCTTATGAACTATATAAGTTTTATGATGTTGAAAAAATTATTAGAGTAGGTACCGCAGGAGCTAATAAAAAAGAAGTTAATGTCTTAGATATAGTTATTGCTGATAGTGCGTTCACATTATCAGCATATCCTAAACTTTTCTTTGATGATTCAGAAAAAGAGTATTATGCTACCAAAGAACTTACTAATAAATTAGAAGAGATAACTAAAGAAAAGAATCTATCTTATCAAAGAGGTAGAATTATAACTTCTGATGTCTTTGATGTTTATCTTGATAAGGAAAAGTATTTTGCGAATTATCCAGCTGATTTAGATACTTTGGCTTCTGAAATGGAAACCGCAGCTCTTTTCGCAATAGCTAAACATCTCAATAAAGAAGCAGCTTCTATTCTAACGATAGTAGATTCATCTTTTAGTAATATTGAAATATCTAGTGGGGATCGGGAAACTAAATTAAATGATATGATTTTATTGGCCCTAGATTCTATTTAATAAAAAACTATAACTCGGACATAATAAATAAGAGGAGAAGAAGACAATGGAATATAAAAAGATTGATAAAGGATCATATAATATTCATTTAATAAAGACTGATAATTTTAAAGAAGTAGTAGTTAAAATATATTTAAAGAAACCTATTAAGAGAGAAGATATTACTATGCGTAATATCTTAACTGATGTCTTAACTTATTCAACTAAGACTTATAATACCAATAAACTTTTAAATATTAGGGAACAAGAACTATATGCTTCCAATATCACAGTCAATAACTATCGTTTTGGTAATTACTTAACGACAGTTTTTTCGATTGATATTTTAAATGATAAGTATACTGAAAAAGGTAATGCCAAGGAAGCAATTGAATTGTTAAGTGAAGTTATGTATAACCCTGATGTTGAAAGTAGAAGATTTAATCCTAAAGTAGTTAATATTATTAAAAAAGATAATAAAGAGTATTTAGAACGTCTAAAAGAAAACACTTCCTTATTTAGTGCGATTAGATTAAGTGAAGAGATGGATAAGAAAAGACCTAGTTCTCTTAGAATGTGCGGTTATTTAGAAGATTTAAAAGATATTAATGTTACTAATTTGTATAAACACTATAAAGATATGATTGATAATTCAATGATGGATGTTTATGTAGTAGGAGATATTAATTTTTTAGAAATGGAAAAAATTATTACTACTAACTTCTCGTCTAAAGTATTAAAGAAGAAAAGAATAGGTTTTTATTTAGAAGAGAAAAAAGCTCTTAGGAAACCATTAATTATTACTGAAAAAGATGATCATAATCAATCTAAATTAACTATTGGTTGTCGAATTAAAAAGCTAACTAAATTTGAAGAACAATATGTTTTGCCTGTATACAATCTAATTTTAGGAGGATCAACTGGCGATAGTAAGCTTTTTAAGATTATTAGAGAAAAATATTCCTATGCTTATTATATTTATTCTAGTTCATATAAATTAGATCATACTCTATTAATTAGAGCAGGAATATCTAAAGAGAATTTGAAAAATGTAATTCGTTTAGTTGATGATATTATGATTGAAATTAAAAGAGGTCATTTAACAGAAAAGGATATTAAAAAATCTAAAGCTATTCTTTTATCTAATATGAATACGGTAGAAGAGAATCCTTATAATGTTATTAATATGTATTATAGTATTGATACTTTAGGTGAAGATGATATTAAAACAGCTAAAAAAATGATTAAGAAAGTAACTAAAAGAGATATCATTGCTTTAGCTAAGAAAATTAAAATGGATACTATCTATTGTTTAGAAGGTGATGTTTCATGAAAGAAATAAAACTAACTGGATTAGATACTTCTATTTTCTATGAAAAACTAAAAAATGGTTTAGAAGTTTTCTTGTGTCCAATCAAAAATAAAAGTAGTTATACTACTATGTATGTCACTAAATACGGATCAGATAGAATAGAATTTGTTCCTAATGGTAAGAAGAAAAAAGTAAGGGTTCCTAATGGTATTGCCCACTTCTTAGAACATAAGTTATTTGAAACAGAAGAAGGAATAGATCCTTTTACTTTCTATGCTGAACAAGGAAGTGATGCTAATGCTTTTACTAATTATGATGTAACAGCTTATTATTTTACAGGTACTACTAATTATGAAGAGAACTTAGCTTTTCTATTGAAATATGTAAATACCCCTTATTTTACTGATGAAAACGTCGCTAAAGAAAAGGGTATTATTAAAGAAGAAATTAATATGGGTCTTGATAATCCAGATCGTGTTTTAGCGGATACCTTAAGGAAAAATACCTACAAAAACTTACCTAGAAAGAATAACGTTATTGGTAGTGTTAAAGATATTGAAAAGATAACTAAAGAGGATTTATATCGCTGTTATAGTGCTTTTTATCAACCAAGTAATATGTTCATTATTGCTACAGGTAATATTGATGTTAAAAAGGCTATGGAAATAATTCATCATAATTTTGATGGTATTACTTCTTATCCAGTTCCTAAAAAGATTGATTATAAGGAAGATTTAACAGTTGCTAAAGCAAAAGACGAAATAAAAATGAATGTCCAAATTCCGAAAGTAGGAATGGCTTTTAAGACTAAAACAGAGGATTATCCAATTAAAAATGAAGTCGAATTAGATTATTATCTTTATATGATTATTGCGGTAGTTTTAGGACGTAGTAGTGATTATTATGAAGAAATAGTAGAGAATAATATTGCTCTTTCATTTGGTACTTTCTCTGAGACAGTTGATGGTTTTAAAACCCTTTATGTATATGCTACCACTAAAGAACCAGATAAGTTTATCAAGACTTTTGAAAAATACACTAAAAATATTGAGATAAGTACTGATGACTTTAATCGGTATAAGAAAATATGGATTGCTAATTTAGTAAGAAGTTATGAAAACGTTGATAATGCTGCTGATTCTATTTTTATGGATATTGTCAGATATAATAAGATTATTGATAACAAATTAAAAATTATTAAAGGATTAAATAAAAAAGATTTAGATAGAGTTATTAAAAAACTCAACTTAAGTAATAAAGTTGTATTAAAAATGGTTAATAAAGATTACTAATATAGTAATCTTTTTGTAATTATACTTTACATATCTATTGACAAAAATTAAGACAAAGTTTCTAAATAATGATATAATTTAATTAAAGTAGGAGATGGTTTCATGTATGACCAAATAAAAACAGAAGAAAATAACCCTAAAAAGGGGAATATAATTAAACTTTTAAAATTAATAGGAATTGTTGTTGGAGCAATAGTAGTTATTGTTCTTTTGGTACTATTATTTAATATGATTGGTAAAAATAGTTCATCTAAACCAAAGGAAGATAAAAATTCACCAGCAAGTAATGTTGAAGAGACATTATCAATTGAGAGTCCAAGAATAGTTACTACTTATAACTATGTTACTTATGGTAGAGATAATGCCAATAATAAAGATTATTTCTTAACTAATCGAAAGGTAACTCTTGATAACTTTGATAATGCTGAAAAGATTTTCTATGCTACTCAATTCTTAAATACTGATAATTTCTTAGATACTGGTAAAACGCAAGATGGCAAGAAAATCTATGCGGTATCAATTGATGAGTTTGAACAAGCTCTTAAAAAATTCTTTGGTAAAGTTATACCATATCATAGAGAAGGATCTTATCGTATTATCTTACCATTTAGTAAAGATGGTGGTAATATGGTGAATTTAGTCTATGATGAAAACCTAAAATCATATAAATCTACTTTTGATACAGCAGAAGCTAATAAGAACAAAATAAAGACTGCTTATACTAAATTGACTAAGGCTAAGAAAAAAGGCAATACTTTAGTATTAACTGAAAGAGTAGTTTATACTTCTCAGCAACCTTCAGGTTCTAATGTAATAATTAATGTTTATTCTGATTATGCTAAAACTAGATTAATTGAGAGCAAGACAGTAGCTGCCAACTCAATTAATGATAGTACAATTAATATTGATGATTATATGGATAAAGATAAAGCTAATACTATTGAATATCGTTTCCATATAGATAATAAAAACTATTATTTTGAAAGTAGTACTATCAAGAATTAAAGAAGGTGAAAATATTGAAGGCTTTAGTAACTGGTGCTTCTAGTGGTATAGGTAGAGAAATAGCTAAATGCTTATCAAATAGAGGGTACGAACTTATTTTAGTAGCCCGTAATAAAGAAAAACTAGAAACCTTACAAAAAGAATTAAAAACTAAATCAAAGATCATTATTATGGATTTGAGTTCAGAACAAAAAGCTAAAGAGCTTTATGTCCAAACGAGAAGAGAAGATATCGATATTCTTGTAAATAATGCTGGCTTTGGTTTATGTGGTAATTTTGTTGAATTAGAATTATCTCGGGAATTAGAGATGATAGAGACCAATGTAAAAGCTTTGCATATTCTAACCAAAGCTTTTTTGCGTGATTTTGTTAAAAAAGATAAAGGATATATTTTAAATGTTGCCTCATCAGCAGGATTCTTGCCAGGAGGACCTCTAATGGCAACTTATTACGCTACTAAGAGTTATGTTTTAAGCCTTACTAATAGTATTTGGTATGAACTTAAGAAGAATAAGAGTAATGTTCATATATCAGTTTTAACACCAGGACCTGTTGACACTAATTTTAATAAAGTAGCTAATGTCAAATTTGGGGTTAAAGCTATGAAGGCTGATGTAGTAGCTAAATATGCCGTAGAAGAAATGTTTAAACATAAAAGAGAAATAATCCCAGGAGGAAGGATTAAACTTACTAAATTTTTTAAAAGGTTATTAAGCGATAAAGCCCTTCTAAAAACAACTTATAAAATACAAAGAAAGAAAATAACAAAGTAGGTGATGATAGTGAAGAATAAAAAAGGTTTTACAATGGTAGAACTATTAACAACCTTAGCTATAGTAGCTGTTTTAACAACTTTAGCTATAATGGGTGTAAGTGGTGTACGGAAGAGTTTAGAAAAAAGCTATTATAGAAGAATAGATAAATTAGTGGTAGCAGCTGGAATGGATTACTATAATGACCATAAGGGAGAACGCCCTATTAGAGTTGGTCAATCAAATAAAGTCGCGTTAGCTGATTTACAAAGTGAGGATTATATAGAACAAGTAAAAGATTATGCTAAAGAAGTATGTGATCCTAATGCCAGTGAGCCTTATGATGAAAAAAGTTATGTAGTAATAACCAAAACAGGCGAGAAAAAATATGATTATAAAACGTATTTGAATTGCCCTAATTATAAAAATAAAGTTATAGAAAGTACAGCAGATCCAAATATGGGAAAGATAATAAATTGTGATAATATACTGCAGGCTACACCAGCTAATATATGGACAAATCAAGATGTAATATTGAAAGCTAAAAAACCTACCAAAATAGAAAGTTTTGATATTCTAAAACAAACTGCAGCTGGTTGGGTTAAATTTGATTCCGATAATCACGAAGAAAAAACAATTACTATAAGTGAACCTGGAATAAGCAAATATAGAATAATAGGTAGAGGTGCTAACGGAGTTACTTGCCAAAGCAGAGTAGTTGAAGTAAAAATAGATAAAACACCACCAACTTGTGGAGAGGCAAAAAATGCTAGTGATGTATGGACGAAAAAAGCTCGTACAATAAACCAAGTTTGTAATGATACAGGTGGAAGTAATTGTGCAAGAGGTAGTTACAATAATACTTATTTAGAAACTACTAAGAGAGCCTCAGTAACAATAGCTGATAAAGCCGGTAATGAAAAAGTTTGCTCTTATAATGTTTATATTGATATAACGCCGCCAACATGTGGAAAGGCTACAGGGGCAAGTACAACCTGGACTAATAGTAGTAGAACAATAAAATTGGCATGTGCTGATAACGAGAGTGGTTGTGAAAAAAGTCCTTATCAAAGAACATTTTCTAGTGGTACTACCGCAAAATACACGGAAACGATTAAAGATAAAGTGGGAAACACTCAATCTTGTATTTATGATGCTTATTTTGATAAAACCGCCCCAACAGGGTTAAAAGTAGGTCTTTATAAATGGAAGAATGCCAGTACAAAACCAGCGAATGCCAGTGGCTTAAGTGCTTATCCAAATAATACTTGGTTTTCTGGAAAAGTCTATACAAATGCTAGTGGTGCTACTGATAGTGGAGCAGGAGGGGTATATTATCAATATACAACAACTGGAAAAACTTCCAACGACACCAATATAAAAGCTTCAGCTCGCAACATCGAAGCACAAGGGGTATCGTATATTAAGTATCGTGCATGTGATAAATTAGGAAATTGTTCATCATATTCTAGCAATTATACTATAAAACTGGATCGTACTAATCCTACAGGAAGCTTTACTAGTGGACAAATAGCTGCAGGCGGAACTGCTAAATTAACATGTTCTGATGCCTTAAGTGGAATTAAGAGTGGCAATACTTCTAAAAAAATGAGTGGAACCAGTGTAACAATAAGTAGTACTTGTACAGATAATGCCGGAAATAGTAAAGCTTTTTCTAAAACATATAAGAGAAAATCAGTATTTTCTCATTATACAGGGTGTACAAAGTATTATGATTGTTCTTATACGACAAAATCATGTAGTGGTTGGGCGGTTCCTAATAATGGCCGAATAGCGTGTTCTTCTGCCAATGGTTTAACTATTGAACGTAGTGGTAATAAGTATCGTTGTTGTAGGTCAACAAGAGTGAAAAAGACTTGTTCTTATTGGGTTAGTAAATGCAAAGCTAATTATAAATATGTTTATTCTTAGGAGGGAACTATAGTGAATAAAAAAAGTCTATTATTAATTATAGTTGGATTGATATTAATCTTTGGTGGTGGATTACTTCTATATGGTAAAAATATAAGTTTTACTAAGGATAAATTACCTGCTAAAGAGAAAGATCATCAAGAAATAGAACTTAATGAATTTATTCATACTTATGATAAATTAATTGTTCCTAAAATAGAAGTATACAATAATGTTTTAGGACAAAATTATCCAATTAAGAACTTGGATGAAATTAATGATATGCAAAAAACTTTAGTATTATTAACAAGTATAAATAAAGATGGTTCTAAAAAGGAAGTTTCTACTGATGAATTAGATGAAACCAAGTATAAATACTTTCTAAGTGTTAACTATTATAAAAAACCAATTAAGAGTAATAATTTGACAGTTTATAAAGTTAAAGATGATAAGTACTTATATAATGGTCAGGATAATAATTTAAATATATTTCCTTTACAAACTGAGTTTAAAGAACTCTACACTGATTATATAGTAGTTGCTCAAAAACTATTGTTTTTAAAATTAACTGTTATTGAGGAACCTAAAATTATAAAAAACGAAGTATATAAGGATCCAAAGGCCAAAGAGAAAGTATATGAATTTGAGGGAGAACCTAATTTTACTGACGAAGAACAAAAACAGTTGAGTGATAAACTGGATACTTACTTATATCGTTTTGAGAAATATGGAGATGAATATTTACTTACAAGCGTAATTAAAAGTGATGAGTAATCATCACTTTTTTAATATTTATATTTATGATCTTTTTCATTAGAAATGTTTATCAAAATACCAATTAATATCATGTATGATAGAAGGGAACTTCCTCCATAAGATATAAATGGTAAAGTAATTCCAGTTATAGGTAATAGACCAATTGTCATACCAATATTCTGGATTTGTTGGAATAAAAGCATTCCCACAATACCTGCTAAAACGAACTTTTCTGTATCTTGGATTTTCTTTTTGAAAAGTAGTATTAGATTAATATCAAAATAAAGAATTAGACCAACTAGTAATAGACAACCAATAAAACCAAAATTAGAAGCGAAAACAGCAAAGATAAAATCTGTTCCTGATTCAGGGAAGTATAATGGAGTATGGTTAAATCCGTGACCAACTAAACCCCCTGAACCAATGGATGCTAAAGCATTTTCTAGTTGTAATCCACTACCACTAGTCCAAGCAAATATTCTATCTAAACGGTAGAATAAATCAGTACCAAAAACTTTTATAAACATATCACCATTGAAGAAATATATTCCTAAAACGGTACCTAAGATAGCACCAATAATTCCAAAAGCAATAATAAACCATCTGGCTCTAATCCCTGATAAAAACATCATACAAAGATATATTACTAAATAAATAATAACAGATCCTGTATCAGGTTGCATGAAGGTTAAAACAGCGGGTATTAAGAAGATAACAAACGATTTTATAATAAAGATTAATTCTTCTTTAATAGAAGGATTAGTATACTTATCCCTAAAATCATGAATAAATACTCCTAAGTAAAGCATTAAGAATATTTTCATAAATTCACTTGGTTGAATACTTCCTAAACCTGGTACAATATACCAACATTTACTACTATTAATAGGTGTTGCGAAAAGTAATAATCCTAAAAGGGATACTATTCCAAAAATATAGAAAAGAAAGGCTTTGTCATATAAATAATTATTACCCATCTTAACGATAAAAATAACTACCACTATACCTGCTAAATACCAAATAGCTTGTTTTAAAGCTAAGTTACCCATACCAGCAGAAATATATGTAGAAGCACTATAAATAGTAACAATGCTGATAATCGCAAATAAAATTACAGGGATAATAATTTTAAAACTAATTTTTTGACGTAACATAGAAATCACCCCGTTAATAGTATTATAACAAATTTATTCAATTTTTATTTAGTAAATACATAAAATTATTAAAAAGGAGGTTCTATGAAAAAACTTTCACCCATTTATAAGAATATAATCACCAAAAAGATAGGTCATAATAAAGAAATAGAACGGATTAGTAAAGATCATATTAGTCTTAATAAATATGATGTTTTAAAAGAAATCTTTAATGGTAATGGGTTTGCTTTTAATAAAGATGTTTTAATTACAACTAAAGATAGAATTTATGATACTAGTTTAATTAGTAAGAATAATAATTATGTTTTAACTATTGATAATGACAAGATTAATATAGGGGATATTATTGATATAACGATAAAATAAAAAATCCAATGAGGATTTTTTAATTATTATTAAATTCAACGAAAGCATCACTATGACATTGTAGAGCACCACAACATTTTAGGTTTATAGTAAAGAATTCTGAAGTATCGGTATAAGTATCATTGCCATTATCAATTAAGATCCGACAAGTAAGACAACAACCATCTAGTGATTCGGCTCTAAAGACAGTGGAATTGGCTGTTGTTTCTCCACTGGTATAGGGAAAACTCCATAGAGCTCCAGTACAACAGTTATAAAGACTAATTGGTCTGGTATTATAACAAACCATACTAGGAGTAGGTCCTAAAAAAGGTTTATCACAACCTCCTTCAACATCACAGATAGAATCTATACATTGTAATTTAATAATCTTAGCTAAAGTATTTTCTAAACAACAAGTATTATTTTGTTCCTCACACATGGAAAAAACTCCTTTCTAAATATTTTCTAAAATAATGTCAGCTAAACATTTAATAGCACAGATACATTGTAAATTAACATCAACAAAAAAGTTAGTAGCATTATAAGTAGTAACACCCTCATTAACAACTGGCTCTAAGACTCTTAACTTAGCACAACAATCTTTAACTCTTTCCACTCTGAAAACAGAAGATGTAGTACCAGTACTATTATAAGGAGCACTAAATAAATCACCATTTTTTAAATATAAAGTTACTGGTCTTGTGTTATAACACAAAGAACTAGTAAAAGTTCCTAAATAAGGACGACTACAACCTTCATCAATTGGACATTCGTTGTTGGCGTTTTTTTGTAATGTATCAATAACTTTTAATAGTTTTCCTAGACAACAATCATTATTATCCATATCTATCTCTCCTTTTTAACTCTACTATAGAATATGTAAATAATACTTAAATTGTTCATATATATACCTAAATTATTGAAAAAAATACTAAAATAAGATATACTATAAATAGAGTACGAAAGGAGGAATTAATATGAACTTTTTAATTAGAAATAAGTATAATTTATTAATTCTTGCCCTAGTACTTATTTTTTTAGGAGTATCCTCTAATTTAATACTAAATATTAGTAGAGCAGCTTCTAAGCCAGTAGCTGATAATAAAGCATTATACAATATGTTAATAAGTGATTTATCTAATAATATTGAAGAAGTTGATGATGATAGTATTATTACTTCTAAAAAGCCTAATAACTATGTTTGGTATAGTGGTAAATTATGGCGAGCAGTATCAATCAATAACAAAGAAAATACCGTTAAAATGGTTACTGATAAAGGTATTAATACTTTATCTGGTAATGATGATATTGATTATTTCTTAAATGATACTAGTAATAATGGTTTCTTAGGTAGTTTAAAAAGTTATAAAGATTATATTAAACAAGATAGTATTTGGACTAAATATAATGATGGTCGTATCTTAGGAGATATTAGAAAATCTAAAAGTTATGAAACTATTACTAATCCAGTTGGATTATTAACTACTTATGATTATCAATTATCATATAATGGTACTACTGAAAGTATTGGAGATGGTTATCTAAATAATAATACTAATTGGGTTACTTATACTTATGATAATGACAGTAATATGATTGTAAATAAAGAGGGTAAGGTAGAAACATCTTCTAAAGAATTAACCCATCTAATTAGACCAGCCATTAATATTCTAAGTAGTGTAGAAATTAAAGGTGGAGATGGTAGTGAAAGTAATCCTTATTATTTAGAAGATTATGTAGAGGATAATGCTCTTTTAAATACTAGGTCTATTGGTGAATATGTTCATTTTAATGATGAACTTTATCGCATAGTAACTATTGATGAAGAAAAGACTAAATTAGTTTCTATGAAAACACTTAATAATAAAAAGTTTTCTTCCAAAGAATCTAAATTTGATTTAAATGATAAGAAAAATATTGCTTATTATTTAAATCATGATTGGTATGAGAAATTAAGTGATAATTCTAAAGACCTATTAGTAGAAGGTAAATTCTATAATAGTAAATGTACTTATGAAGATAGTTATAAAGACATTATTAAAGGAGAATATGTTAATGCTAAAATAGGACTTCTAAGATATGGAGAAATGTTTACAACCAATGAAAAGAATGATTATTTCTTAATTACTCCTTATGATAAAGAGTATAATAGAGTTATATATAGTGATTCTTTATCAGGAGCAATAAGATCTAATACTAAACTTGCTTTTAAAATAGCTCTTTATATTAGAAGTGATGCTTATATTAAAGATGGAATAGGTACTAAAGACAGTCCCTTTATCATTACGATTAAGTAGAAAGGAGAATTTATGAATTATATTCAATATATTATAATAGGAGTAGTCTTATTAATAATCTTATTAGCGGTTTTAAAGGCTAATAAGAAAGATGCATCTTTAGACTTAAACAGATTAGTAGAGCTTTTAGGAGGTAAAGAAAATATTATCGATACTAAAAGTAATTTATCTCGCTTTATCGTTACTCTAAACGATGTTTCTAAAGCTAATAAAGAAGGAATTCATAACTTAGGTGCTAAGGGAGTAGTAGAAATTGATAATCAATTAAAAATAATTTTAGGACCTGAGTCTAAACAATTAAAAAAATATATTGACGACCTTAAATAGCAAATTTTTGCTATTTTTTTCATATTTCGACAAAATTCGACACCAGAAAATAGTACTATATCATTGAGGTGGTAGAATGCAATTATTTGAAACTATTATACTCACTTCAATATATATACTATTTCCCATAATGGCTTATTTGTTATATATTGTTTATACTAAAAACTTAGATATTAATGAAAGAAAAGAACTATTAGAATTAGCTTTATTATCATCAATATTTCTTCTTGTTAAATTACATAATAAAGATTTGTGGATATATCAATTACTTTTAATAAATGTTCCCTTACTAGTAGCTTATTTAAAGAAAAGAAAAGATCTTTCTATTATAATATCAATTATTGTGATAGTACTTTCATATATTGATTTTAATATTAATATTGTCCTTTTAATAATAGAATACATTATTTATTATGTGCTATTTATCAAAACAACTAGTTTTAATAAATTTATAAGCAGGTTCTTAATTATAAAAGCTTTTATTATTAGTTTAGAAATATTTATCTATATTATGCCTCATGCTTCATTTATGTATAATGTTTTCTTAATATTTATGGAAATGATTATTCTAAGTGTTACTACTTATATAATAACTGAATTAATTAAGAAGGTTGAAGAAACTGTAAGTTTAAATATTACTTTACGTGAATTAGAAAAGGAAAAAGCTTTAAGAGAATCATTATTTAAAATGACTCATGAAATTAAAAATCCTATTGCCGTTTGTAAAGGGTATATTGACATGATGAAAAAAGATAATATTAAGGAAGAGAATAGAGAAAAGTACCTAAATATTATAGATGAGGAAATATCAAGGACTCTAATATTAATGGATGATTTTCTAGATTATACTAAGATCAAAATAAATAAAGAGGAAATGGATATTAATGTTTTAATCGAAGAAGTAATAACTAATTCTAATACTTTATTAAAAAAGAATAATGTTAAAGTGGAAACTGATATTAAAAGTGAAGAAATAATTGTTAATGCTGACTATAATAGATTGAAACAAGTATTAGTAAATATCTTAAAAAATTCTTTAGAAGCTAAAAAAGTAAAAGATAAAATGCTTATTAATATTAAAGTAATAAATAGTACTAAAGAAGTAAAGATAATAATTAAAGATAATGGTATTGGTATGGATAAAAAGACTTTAAACAAGATAAATAAAATGTTTTTTACTACTAAAAGTAAAGGAACTGGTCTAGGAGTACCTCTATCTAAAGAAATAATAGAACTTCATAGTGGAACAATTAAATATAGATCAATACCTAATAAAGGAACAACAGTAAGTATTACTTTACCCAAGAATATGTAAAAGAATTGTAAACAAGGCTAAATACCTTGTTTTTACATTATAATAAAAGGTATAATAAATATATAAGGTAGGGAAAAGCATATGAAAAAAGTATTTAATTTATACAATATAACTTTAATACTTGTAGTAGCACTAGTAGGAGTGTTAACATTCAAAACAATGGAAGTAAAAGCGGCAGGTACTGTTAACTGGCCAGATGGTAGTACTGCAACAATATCAAGGACAATACAAAACGTTTATAATGCTCCTGTAGTAGATTTTACTTATAGTATATCAACAGAAGATACCTCACTAATTAGATTGGCAACTTTTAACACAGGAACAACAGTTAATGGAATAATGAAAACTCTTGCTAATGGTTCAACAAAGACATACAGCTCACCTGACACTGCAATAAAATCTATAAAAAAAGCTGGTTCTTTACCAAGTGGTTTTGTTCCAACCGCAGCAAACACAGTATCGGTAGCCAATTCGGAGTTTCCAATATACATCTTTTTTGATAGTACGGACGGAACGATGTATTATTATAGTGAAGCAGATAAAATATACTTGAATTCATCTTCTGCCAACATGTTTAGAAACATGCAAGGATTAATGGATATATCAGGCCTTAGTTTAGTAGATGCTTCTAAAACAACTAATACATCTTGGATGTTTGCATATTGTTCACAATTATCTAGTGTAGATGCAACAAGTGCGTGGGATCTTTCAAATGTAACTACTATGTCTGCCATGTTCATTTACTGTAGTTCTTTAACAAGTATAAATTCTTTATCAGATTGGAACACTTCCAAAGTAACAAATATGGGAGGGATGTTTGATAGCTGTAGTAGTTTGAGCAATATAAATAGTATTAGTAATTGGGACACTTCAAGGGTGACTAATGTTAATAATATGTTCAATGGTTGTACAAATGCTTCTGGGACAATTCAGATATTAGCTAACCCAACAAATTATAGTGGTGCCTTTACTAATGCAGCTACGCAATCAGGAACCCAAATATCAGTAAACTATGGGAGTGGAACTTCTAATATTGATAATATAATCGCTACTAAATCAGCAGGATCAAACGTTATAAAGGGTAGTCAAGTATCATCTCCATCCCAATCACCAACTTTTGGTAGTGGAATAGTATTCTACACCCAAGACATATCTTTCGCTGGAACTGAAACTGTAAGTAATAGTTATACAGTAAATAAGAGTACAACAATTAATTTTGCTAATATGGGACTAAGCTTTAAAAAACCAGGCAATTATGAATTGACTGTGAAAGAGACTGCTACTAGTAATAGTGCATATCCAGTAGATAATGATAATGAATATACAGTAATAGTACAAGTAACAAATGTAACTGATCAAAATGGAACTCCAACAGGAAACTTTAATGCTAAGTTTGTTATTAAAGATGATAATGATACCAAAGTAAGTAATATGCCTTTTAATGAGCCAAAGGATGAAACTAAGTTTGGACATATAGAACTAACTAAAACAGTTAAAGGTATTATGGCTGATAGAACTAAAGACTTTAGTTTCAGTGTTCAAGTAGATGATGCTGCAAGTAGTGCTTGTCAAAGTTACTCTGGAAGTGAGAAATACTTAATAAAAGGAACAGGAGTACCTGAAGATGGTTCTGAAGTAACTAAGTGTAAGAGTGGTACAAAAGATTCAATTACTCTAAATCATGGAGAAACAGCTACTATAGGACAGTTTACATATAACAACAATACTTACGACTCTATTTCTATAGATGATTATTACAAGATAATAGAAGGTACAGAAAGTGACTATACCACAACCTTTAAGATAAATAGTGGAAGTGAGTCTAGTGGAAATGATACGGGATCTAACTCGATAACTCATAATGGTAATGTTGTTAATTTCTATAATCAAAGAGAAGGTTCACCGGTGACAGGATTATTTCTAACAATCCTACCTTATCTAATACTAGTCGGTATAGGTGTTGGAGGAGTGTTATTATTTCAAAATAGAGAAAAATTAAAGGTGAAACATCAAAAGTAATATAAAAAAGAATTTAAGGATGATGCTTAAATTCTTTTTCTATTAAATTTTGTTTTTCTTTTTCATCTAGAGTAGAAGCATAAGTAATAGTAGCTAAGAATTCTAAATCCATTAAAGGATCTTTAGCTTTAGAAAAGTTACTTATTATTTTAATGTTTGTATCTTTCTTTATTTTGTTTAAGTATACTTTTCCTTTATCATTATAACCCAATACTCTAATATAATTAATATCTTTAATTTCTTTCTTTTTGTCTTTAGTATATTCACATAGTATATGGTTTAACATTCTTTTGATTCTGTTATAAGTATATCTTTTTGATTTTACTTGATCGATTAATTCGTCAGTATTGTTGGCTTTTAAGATACTCTTTTTAATTTTATTTTCAATTCCTTCATCAATACCATGATAAATAGATATATCGTCTGTAGTCATTATTTTATATTTTAAGATACTAAAGTAATCATCTTGAAAGTGCAGGGTGGTTTTCTTTAATATATTGTATACTTCTTTTGGTACATAATTCTTTATTTCTTTACCTTTTTCTAGAGCCTCTCTAATCGCACTGGCACTAGGATATTTATTATTTAGACTAGTACTATTATAATCACTTGTTCTTTTAATAGATATAGGTTCTATATTATATTTATTTATATATATTTCTTTTAAATAGCTTATTCCTAAAAGGTCATTAGGAGTAGTAATCTTCTTATTAGTTAGTTCATATATAGTATTGGAGATGGCTGTTGGATAGTTAGTACCTAGTCGCATATTAATCTTTACTAAATTATCGAAGTCTTTATTATTAACTTGAGTTTCAGCAATAATTTTCATATCATCTATATTAGCACTTTCACTACCAAAGACTATTTTTTCTACTTGTAATTCATTTAATATTTTTAAAGCAGCATAAGAAAAGAAATCAGCTGAATCAGTCGCATAGCCATAAGGTAGTTCTATTACTAAGTCTATTCCCATCTTTAAAGCTATTTCAGTTTTAGTAAATTTATCAATTATAGAAACATCACCTCGTTCAGTAAAGTTACCACTTATTACCGCAATTATTGCATAATCAGGAAACATTTCTTTAACTTTTTCTAAATGATATAGATGTCCCTTAGTAAAAGGATTATATTCAGCGATTATACCAATGCTTTTCATAGAGATCCCTCCTTTACACAAAGTTTATCAAAAAGAATAAAAAGGTGCAAATGGAATTGCCTTTAAGATTATTTATCGCTATAATAATAGTGGTGATAATATGAATATTGATTTAACAATGCTCAATTCGCATAATGTTGATAAAATAGAAATAGATAGAGTAGTAGATATTCCTAAAAACTACTTTGAAAATAGTGATGTTAAGGAATTAAATGGTATTAAAGTATTGGGTAGTATTTTTAGAGATAGTGCTGATGAAATTAAAGTTGATCTTGATATAACTGGGAAAATGCTTTTAGAAGATGCTATTTCTTTAGAAGATGTTTATTATGAGTTTAATGCTAAAGTAGATGGTAATCTCTTCGAAAACGAGGAAAATTTACCAAATTCACTTGATTTATATGAGTTTTTGTGGCAAAATATTGTCCTAGAGGTACCGGTTAGGTATACCGAAGTCAATGACTTTTCCAAGTATCAAGGAAAAGATTGGTCTTTAAGAGGGGAAGATGAAGAGATAAATACCAATAATCCTTTTAAAGAATTATTAGAAGAAATAAATAAGGAGTGATAAAATGAGACTTAATATTCAACTTTTTGCAGTACCAGCTCGTAAGGTATCAAAAACAAGAAAAAGACTTAGAAGAAGCCATAATGCAATCGAAGTAAAAGGTTTAGTAAAATGTCCAAGCTGTGGAGAAATGATTAAACCTCATCGTGTATGTCCTAAGTGTGGATCTTATAAGAAAAATAAAGTTGTTGAAACTGAAGAATAAAGTCTAAAATCAGAAAAAGATTTTAGATTTTTTTATTTTACTTATTGATATATTTTTGCTATAATTTAAGAGAAAGTAAGTGATAGGATGGATAAGGTATATATCTTTGGTCACAAGAAGCCTGATACTGATTCCGTTGTTTCATCTATTGCCCTTTCTTATTTAAAGAATAAATTGGGGATGAATACTGAAGCACGTGTATTAGGAGACATTAATAAGGAGACTAAATATGTTCTCGATTATTTTCGTGTTGCAGTACCAAAGTATTTAAATGATGTTAAATTACAATTAAAAGACATTAACTATCATCATGATTTCTATATTGAAGAGGATGAACCACTTTATACAGCCTATCAAAAGATGGTAACTGATGATTTAACAGCTATTCCCGTTGTTAATAAAGATAAAGAATTTCTAGGACTTATTACAATTAAAGATTTAGCTCGTGATTTTTTAAATAATACTAATAAGTTAATAACTTCTTATGATAATTTATTAGATGTTTTAAAAGGAACAGAAGTATTAAAAGTGACTTCTGAAATAGAAAGTACTTTAGTTAATAAAAGAGTAATTGTTACTGATAAGATAAGTAATATTTCTCTTGATGATATTGATTTAATTGTTTTGATTAATAGTAATGAGTTATCTGCTTCTGAATTAGAAATAGTTAAAGAAAAAAGAATAAATGTTATATCTACTTTATATGATAGTTATAATGTTGGTAGATTAATTAGTCTTTCTAATTATACTAATACTTTGGTTGAGAATTATAATACGATTAAGTTCTCCGAAGATGATTATGTTGATAATGTATTAGATGTTAATAAAAAGCTTAAACATGCTAATTATCCAATAGTTGATAAACATAATAAATGTTTAGGATTATTAAAGATAACTGATTTAAATGACAAGAGAAGAAAGCAAGTAGTATTAGTTGATCATAATGATAAGATGCAAAGTGCTGATGGTATTGATGAAGCTGAAATTATTGAAATAGTTGATCATCATAATTTGGGTAATTTAACTACTAATAAAGCTCTTAATTATACAGCTATGGTTGTTGGTTCTACTAGTACTATTATTTATTATTTGTTTGCTGCTAGTAAGATAGAAATACCTAAAGAAATAGCGGGATTGTTACTTTCTGGTATTTTATCAGATACTCTAGTATTAAAGAGTACTACTGCTACTAAAGCTGATATTAAAGCAGTTAAAGAACTATCTAGAATTACCGGTATTGATTATGAAAGATATGGTATGGAATTAATTGCTGCAGGTAATTCATTAGAAAACATGAGTAAAGAAGATATTCTTTATAATGACTTTAAAGTTTATAATACCAAAGATCATATCTTTGCAGTTGGACAGTTCTTCACTAATAACTATACTGAAATAAAAGAAGAACTTCCTGAATATATTAAAGTATTAGATCAAGTAGCTAGTGCCAATAATTATAGTTTAGTTACTTTATATATTACTGATATTAATAAAGATGGTTCTTATGTTTTATATAATACCAAAGCTAAAGAAACTATAGAAATGGTCTATGGTGTTGATGATTTACAAGAAGGAACTTTTATTAAAGGATGTATGTCGAGAAAACAGCATATTGTTCCTTTGATGATGGAATATTTTGAAAACTAGGTGATGACATGAAAAATATTATTTTAGGAATTAAGGGCTTTGTCTTTGGAATAGCTAATATTATCCCAGGAGTAAGTGGGGGAACATTAGCTATTACTCTGGGTATTTATGAAGACCTAATTAAAGCTATTAGTCACTTCTTTACTAATTTTAAGAAGAATATTAAGTTTCTATTACCAATTATTATTGGTGCTGGCTTAGCTATTCTATTAATGAGTAAAGTAATTGATTGGTGTCTTTCTAAATATCCATTCCCAACTACTTTATTCTTTATTGCTCTTATATTAGGTGGAGTACCATTAATTGGTCGTAAAGTAAAAAAAGAGAAGGTAACAGTCTCTAATGTAATAGTCTTTCTAATTACCTTTGGTTTAATTATGGCTATGACATTTATGAAGACCGATACTAAAGCAGTAACTTTAGATACTTTAACCCTTGGTAGTGGCTGTTTATTATTCTTAGTTGGAATGGTAGCGGCTGGTACTATGATCATTCCTGGTGTATCGGGATCTTTTGTTCTAATGCTTTTAGGATATTATAAACCAATTATTAATACTATTAGTCATTTGACGGATAACTTTACTCATAGTTTATTAATCTTAATACCATTTGGACTTGGTATCTTAATTGGCATAGTCTTAATTGCTAAATTAATTGAAATGTTACTCAATAAATATAAAACAAAAACTTATTATGGTATTCTAGGATTTGTTTTAGCTTCAATAATAGCTTTAATTGTTCCATTATTTGGACTAAGTCCTAGTCTATATGAAGTTTTAGTAGCCTTAGTTTTAGTCTTTTTAGGACTTACTATTGGTTATAAGTTAGGAGATAAATAATATGCATACATTACAAATAATAATTTTAGGAATAGTACAAGGAATAGCTGAATTTTTACCGATATCATCATCTGCTCATTTAATTATCTTTAGAGATGTTTTTGGTATTGGTATGTTCATGGGTAAAAACTTAGAGTTTACTTTTGATGTCGCTCTTCATTTAGGAACATTATTAGCTATTATTGTTTTTTTCTTCAATGATTTTATTAAAATGATTAGTGAAGGTCTTACTAAAGGAGTTAAAACAACATCAGGTAAACTTTTCTGGGCTATTGTCATAGCGACAATACCAGCTGCTATAGTAGGACTCTTATTTGAAGATGCTATTGAAGATATGATTAGGTCTAATTATATTATTATAGCTTTAGCTCTAATTGTTATGGGTATCATTATTTATTATGCTGATAAGTTAAGTGAGAGTACTAATTCATTAAAGAAACTTACTTTAAAAGAAGCTTTAATCATTGGTTGTAGTCAAGTCTTGGCTTTAATACCAGGTTTTTCTAGAAGTGGTACTACAATAGCTAGTGCTAGAGTATTAAAACTAAATAGAGAAGATGCTGCTAAATTTTCTTTCTATTTGAGTGCACCTGTTGTTTTAGGAGCAGTCATTTTGAAACTAGTTAAGAAAAGTACTTGGGTGATGATTCTTAATAATTTAGGTATCTTCTTAATTGGTATTATTTCTTCATTTGTTATGGGTCTAATTTGTATTAAGTTCTTACTTAAATATCTTAAAAAGCATGACTTTAAAGTATTTATGATATATCGAATAGTTTTAGCTATAATAGTTATTCTATTAGTACTTATTAAATAGGAGGTAACTATGGATTATAAAGTTTTTGGTTTAATTATTACTTTAATCTTAGGAATGTTTATTCTAATTGGAAGTGTTATTTCTTTTGTATCTAACTCCAAAGAAAAATATGTAGATTTTTCCATCTCTTTAGCTTTTTCAGTTATTATCATGTTGATTCTAATTGATTTATTACCTGAAGTTGCTGATGCATTTGGTATTAAGAGTATTTATCTATTTATTATTTTTGGTGTAGTTGGTTACTTAGTATTAGATATTTTAGATGACTTTATTCCTGATCATGAAGACGCTAAGATGACTAAAAAAGAACAGAAAGATAATTTAGTTCACATTGGTGTTTTATCATCAATAGCCTTAATTATTCATAACATTATTGAAGGAATGGCTATTTATTCAGCTGGCTTAGTAAATACCAGTACTGCCTTAGCAACAATGATTGGTGTTGGGGCTCATAACATTCCATTAGGAATGGTTATTACTAGTACTTTGTACCAAACTAATCGTTCTAAGAAGAAGACCTTAATTATTATTCTAGCTCTTTCCTTTTCAACCTTCTTAGGGGGTCTAATTATGTATGCCTTGAATGTTACAGCTTTAAGTGAGGTATTAATTGGTGTTTTATTATCAGTTACAGTAGGTATGCTTATTTATATTTTGGTAAATGAACTATATCCTAGAGTTAAGACTAAAAAGAATCGTCAGATAAAGACATATGGTGTAGCTTTAGGAATAATTATTATGCTTATTTCGGCTTTATTTTAAAAAGAACTTATAGTTCTTTTTTTTGCTTATTTTGGGTATCTATGATATCATTTTTATAGTTGATAACGATGGAATGCCTAGGCACTTTTAATCATTTTTTATTACTATTAATTATTCAGATAAAAATTAGCAAGAGGAGAAGACTATGAAAGAATTAAAAGAATATTATAAAATTTTAAAACCTGCAAATATTCCCATTACTAAACAAATTGCTTTTGTAATTGATAAAGAAATGCGGGATATTTATGAAACAGAGGGTTTATGTACTTATGTCGCTAATAATATTAGTCATGAATTAAATAGCAAGCACATTTTAAATAGAATTGTTGATATTAGTGATGTTAGTAATAGTAAGTTCAGTCATAAATTTGTCTTGGTTTTTGATAATATCGAAGATGATTATTATTTAGTTGATCCTACTTATGAACAATTTGTTTTTAGAGATGAAGAACTAAATGAAAAGTTAGGTGTTTTTCCAAATGAAGAATTAGTTAAAACAGAAACAGGTAAAAAACTTTCAGATTTATTATTATGTGATAGTTTTAGTAGAATTGATCAAACTCTTTTCTATGAATATGTTCATTCTTTTGATCAGAGTATAGAGGAAGACAAATTAATAAAAATGGAAAATATATTTTTAAATATAAAGGAGGATAATAAAAATGGAGATTTTAAAAGAATTAGATAAAAGTGTATTTCGAGGGTATGATATTAGAGGTGTTGCGGGTAAAGATTTAGATGCTAACTTTGCTTATACCATAGGTAAAAGTTTTGGTAGTTATCTAAAAAAGTTTGGTAAAGATACCTGTTTAGTAGGTCATGATAACCGTATCTCTAGTGATGAGTTATATAATGCCTTAATTAAAGGTCTTTTAGAAAGTGGTACTGATGTTATTTCTCTAGGATTGGTCACGACTCCTATGTATTATTATGCCGCTATTAAATATAATAATCCTTCAGGCATCATGGTAACAGCTTCACATAATCCAAAAGATGATAATGGTTTTAAAATGGCTATTGATGAGTCTGGTAATATTAAAGGAAAAGAGATTGAGGATTTCTATTATTTTACTACTGCTGGTAACTTCACTGAAGGCGAAGGTCATCTAAGAGAAGAGAATATTAGAGAAGATTATTTAAAACTATTTAAAGAAAATTTACACTTCGGCGATAGAAGACTAAAAGTAGTAATTGATCCAGGTAATGGAACTACTAGTATTATTGCTGAGGAATTATATAAAATGTTCCCAATAGATTTAATAACTATTAATGGTGAATCAGATGGTACTTTTCCTAATCATCATCCCGATCCTTGTGTAGAAGAGAATTTAGACCAATTAAAAGCTAAAGTGAAAGAAGAGGGTGCTGATGTTGGATTAGCTTTTGATGGAGATGGAGATCGTTTGGGAGTAGTATCTAGTAATTTAAACTTTATTCCTACTGATCAATATATGATCATTATCATTAGAGATATTATTAATAAAGTTTCTAAAAAAGAGTTTCTATATGATATTAAATGTTCTAAAGCTTTAGAAGATGAAATTGAAAAATTAGGCGGCAAGGGTATTTGTTTTAGAACTGGAAATTCTTATACTAAGACTAAAGTACGTGATGATGACTTGCCTTTTGGTGGGGAGTTATCAGGACACGTTTACTTTAGAGACCGTTGGCCAGGTTTTGATAGTGGACTTTATGCAGGTCTAAGATTATTAGAGATTCTTTCTAAGACTGATAAAACTGTTGATGAATTATTAGAGGGTATGGAAAAATACTATTCTACTGAAGAGATAAAATTTGCTTCACCTGATGATAAGAAATTTAATGTTGTAGAAAGAATCAAAGAGTATGCAGAAGAAAAAAACTATAAGTATTTAGATATTGACGGGGTTAAAGTATTATATCCTGATGCCTTTGCTTTAGTTAGAGCTAGTAATACTGGCCCTAATATAACAGCTCGTTTTGAGGCCAAAACTAAAGAAAGATTAGAAGAATTAGAAAAGGAGTTTACTGATTTAATCAATAAATATAATAACTAAGAGGAGAAGATTTATGAAGTTAGTAGTAGAAAACTTAACTAAAGATTATGGTGATAATAGAGTATTAGACGATGTTAACTTTACTTTTGAAGAAGGTAAGATATATGGTCTTATTGGTCGTAATGGAGCCGGTAAAACGACCTTTTTCAATTGTCTAAATGAGGATATTGAAAAAACTAGTGGTGATATCTACTTAGAAAAAGAAATTAGATTCCCTCTAAAGTCTAAAGATATTGGCTATGTTATCGCAACTCCTAAAGTACCTGAGTTTTTAACTGGTAGAGAATTCTTACAATTCTTCTTAGATATTAATGAAGATAAAATAAAAGATTTAAAAAGTATTGATGAATATCTAAAGATGGTTAGATTATCTAAAGAAGATGGGGATAAATTAATGAAGGATTATTCTCATGGTATGAAAAACAAAATGCAACTTTTAATTAATTTTATTGATAATAAAGATGTTTTGCTTTTAGATGAACCTTTAACATCATTAGATGTTGTTGTTAGTGAAGAGATGAAAACACTCTTAAAGAAGAAAAAGAAGGAACATATTATTATTTTTTCAACTCACATATTAGAACTAGCACTATCTTTATGTGATGAAATAGTAATTATTAATAATAAAAAGTTAGAATTAGTAGAAAAGAAAAACTTAAATACTACTAAGTATAAAAACAAGATTATTAATGCCTTAAAGGATGAGAAAGATGTTTAAGACATTAAAAAAGTCTTTTGAAATTGATATTGTATCAGCCTTTAATTCTTTTGTTTATGCTCTTACCCATAACAAACTTCTTAAAGGTATTTTTACGGGTAATTACTATCAGAAAAAAGGTTTAAAGACTTTTATTAGATACTTATCATTAGTTTTATCTTTTTTAAGATTAGTTGCTTTTAGAATATTCTATTTTGGAATTATTATTTATCTTTTATATCTTTTGAAAAGAACAAGTTGTTTTAAAGAAGTCTTTCTTGCGCTTACTATTGTGGGAATGTGTTTAAATACCGATACTTTAAAAAGTGGTATTAAAAAGTATTATAATGTTATTTTATTAGGAATGGATGCGAATAAGTATAGTTGTGCTTATATTATATATAGTTTTATTCGTGATATACTTCTTAATACACTAGTAATGCTTACTTTTAATAGTATCTTACACTTAGATATTGTAACTATATTATTGATATCCTTAATATCAGTATCTATAAAAGTAATAGGTGAATATCTAAATATTTTATATTATAAAAAATACAATAAAAAAGTAATTACTTCGACCTTTTTAGTAACGACAGTTCTAATTATTGTAGGAATTATTCTATTATTAATAGTTCTATTAAAAGTAAAGATTCCTTTCTTGTTTTTATTTATTGGATCTATTATTTCTTTAGGATTAGCTATTCTTAGTTTTATTAAAATATCTAAAGAAGATAAACTACCATTCTTCTTTAAACAGATTAATAGTCAAAGTGTTATAATGGCACAAGAAAGTAAAAATATGACTACTAGGGAAATGGCTGTAGAAATTAGAAAAAAAGACTATCATATTGATCCTAGAAAACTAAAGAATAAACATGGCTATAATTATTTTAATACTATTTTCTTTGAAAGACATAAAGCAATACTACAAAGATCAGCTCTTCATTTTACTTTTTTCATTGGGGTAGTAATTATTGGAGCTATTATTTTAATATTATTTAGTGATAATTACGCTAAAGAAATAGGGGATGGCATTATTAAATTTTTACCAGCACTTTTGATTATCATGTATTTTATTAATCGAGGTTCTATTATTACTGAAGCCATGTTTATTAACTGTGATCATTTTATGCTTTCCTTTAATTTTTATAGGGAACCAAAAGTAATATTAAATCTTTTTAAAGAAAGACTTAAAATAGTCACTAAAGTTAATCTTTTACCAGCCTTAGTACTGGGAGGAGGCTTAATAACAATCCTAATTCTAAGTACTAATCCTTTGAGTATTATGGAATACATCCTATTATTTATAGCTGTTATTGCGATTAGTGTCTTTTTCTCAGTACATTATTTGGTAATCTATTATTTATTACAACCTTATGATGTAAATCTACGCATGAAAAGTATTAGTTATAGTATAGTAAGCTTTTTAACTTATTTTGTTTGTTATGAAAGTACTCATTATCACTTTGCTCCTTTAAACTTTTCATTAATGGTTATAATTGCAGCTGCTTTATATATTATAATAGCGCTAATTCTTGTCTATAAACGAGCTTATTTAACATTTAAGTTGCGATAATTGTCGAATTGACAAGATAATATATTGATGGTAATATTAATATGTTTATAAAGAGGTGTACTCATGAATAAATATCGAATAATTGGGGCTCTACTAGTTGTTACAGCTTGGGTGATGTTTGCTGTAGCAGGTTTTGTTGAACACAATATAAATTTAAAGAAAAAAGTAGAAAGTACAGTTATTTCTACTGATGTAGTGGAAGTTAAAGATTTAGCGGCTGCGAAAAGAGTAGTTCCTAAGGTTACTGAAGAGCCTAAAAAAGAAGAGGCTAAAGTAGAAGCAGTTTCTATGGAAGCGGTACCAAAAGAAGAACCAAAACCAGTAACTCCACCAAGAGTAGAAGTATATGAGCATATGACGCTTGATGAACTAGCTGCTAAACTAGATCGTAGTTTAAATAGTAATTTAGCTGGTAAAGGACGTTTAATTGCGGAGCACTCTTTACAAGTTGGTGTTGACCCTATAGTAGCGACCGCTATTATGTTACACGAAACTGGTTGTAATTGGCGTTGTAGTAATCTAGTAGTAGCTTGTAATAATGTTGGTGGTCAAAAAGGATCTCCAGTCTGTGGTAATGGTGGTTATAAAGGTTATCCAACACTTGATGCCGGAATTGTTGGTATGATTGATAATCTAGCTCGTAATTACTATAGTAGAGGACTAAATACAGTTGAACTTATTGGTCCAAGATATGCTGAAAGCGGTACTTGGATAGCTAAAATAAATTCATATATATATGCAATAAGAGCCAAATAATGGTTCTTTTTCTTTATCTTCTTGCATTTTCTCTAAATAGATGGTATAATTTAACACGTTGGAAAGTAATCCGCTTATTAATGTAATGATTACTGGATTATATATTTAGAAAGGAGACCTATTCATGAGTAATGTTATTGATAAGATTAATACTAAACAAATGAAAAAAGATGTTCCTGAATTCCGTGTAGGAGATACTGTTCGTGTTGATGTTAAGATCATCGAGGGTAAAAGAGAACGTATCCAAGCTTTTGAAGGAATAGTTGTTGCTCGCCGTGGTGGTAGCGTTTCTGAGACATTTACTGTTCGTAAAGTATCCAGTGGTGTTGGGGTAGAAAGAACATTCCCAATTCATTCACCAAAAGTGGATAAAATTACAGTAGTTCGTAAAGGAAAAGTTAGAAGAGCTAAACTAAACTTCTTAAAAGATATGGTTGGTCAATACCGTATTAAAGAAAGAGGAACTCAGAAAAAAGACAAAGAAGCGTAAACACTTCTTTTTTTTACTTGAAGCTGAGAGGAAGATTAATTATAATATTAGATGAAGAGGGATAATATGAATAGTAAACAGTTTAAAGAATTAATACCTTATTTAATAATTATTGTTGTTGTGATTCTAGTTAAGACATTTGTTGTAACTCCTATTAAAGTAAACGGAGCTTCAATGTATTATACTTTACACGATAAAGATATAATGTTTTTAAATAAGACAAGATATAAACTTAAAAAGATAGAGCGTTTTGATATTGTAGTAATTAAATATCAAAATGAATATATTATTAAAAGAGTAATTGGTCTACCTGGTGAGAAAGTATCTTATAGTGGTGGAACTTTATATATTAATAATAAACCAGTCAAAGAAAAGTTTTATCATGCGGATACAGCTGATTTTGAAGAAGTTAAATTAAAAGAAAAAGAATACTTTGTCATGGGAGATAATAGACCACATTCTCAGGATAGTAGAATTATAGGTCCTGTTAATATAAAAGATATTTTAGGACATGCTACATTTACTATTTATCCGTTTAATAGATTTGGTAATAAAAAATAGTCAGTAATAACTGACTTTTTATTTACTTTTAAATAAATAACAGGTATAATTATAATAGGTGGATAGAATGAAAAGGGTATTAGTAGAATTAAAAAACTTATCTAAAAAATTTGGTAAAGAACACGTTATCAAAGATTTAAATCTCGATATCTATGAAGGGGAGTTTTTAACCCTTTTAGGACCTTCTGGTTGTGGAAAGACAACTATTTTAAGAATGATTTCGGGTTTGGAAAAAGTAACTAGTGGTAAAGTAATTATTGATGGTAAAGACGTTACTGATATTGTACCTGCTAAAAGAGAAGTAAATACTATTTTCCAAAATTTTGCTTTATTCCCACATATGACTGTTTGGGATAATATAGATTTCGGTTTAAAAATGCATAAAGTACCTAGAACTGAAGCAGATAAAAGAATTAAAGATGCGATTAATTTAGTTAAACTAAAGGGTTTCGAAAATAGAAAACCAGATGAACTTTCTGGTGGACAACAACAAAGAGTAGCGATTGCCCGGGGAATTGTTTTAAATCATAAAGTACTTTTACTTGATGAATCTTTAGCGTCTTTAGATTTAAAGTTAAAACGGGAGATGCAGATTGAACTTAAAAAGATTCAAAAACAACTAGGGATTACTTTTATTTATGTTACTCATGATCAAGATGAGGCTTTAACCATGTCTGATCGAATTGCGATTATTAATAATGGTACAGTAGAACAAATTGATACTCCTGAAAACATTTATCGGAAACCACATACTAAGTTTGTTGCAGACTTCATTGGTGAAGCTAATATACTAACTGGTAAAATAACGAAAGTAAGTGAAAATGAAGCAGTTGTTTCGTTACCTGATAATATGGACTTAACAATTGATAATAAAAATTATCAAGTAGGGGAAGAGAAAACAGTTGTTATTAGACCTGAATGCTTTGATATTAGTTCTATTGAAAGTCTTGATTCCTTCAAAGGAGTTGTTAAAGAATATATTTATGATGGTATGATTACTAAATTAATTGTTCAAAAAGATAATACCGAATTAAGAATAAATTTAATGGATGCCTCTTCTTTTAAAGAGGGTAGTGATGTATATCTTAAAGTTCCTAAAAAATATATTATTGTTTTAGGTGACAAAAATGAATAAGAAGTTAGATCTTTTTAAAAATATTTCTTTATGGCCAGTAGTAATATATAGTTTTGTTTTAATTCTTTTACCACTTCTCTATATATTATTTTTAAGTTTCTGTGAAACAGACTATGTTGGAGGTATTAACTACCATTTTAGTATTGTTAATTATTTAACGATTATTGATAGTACTTATTTATTAATATTTGCCAAATCAGCTTTAATTGGAATTATAACAACGTTAATTTGTTTAGTGATTGCTTATCCATTCGCCATCTTTTTAATGGATAAAAAAGAAGAAGTTCGAAATGCTTTAATTAAGTTAGTAATGATTCCCTTTCTTACTAATTCCCTTATTAGAACTTATGGTTGGATTGTTTTACTTCGCAAAAACGGAATTATTAATAATGGGTTAACTTCCCTAAATATTATTAAAGAACCTTTAAGTTTAATGTATAACAATATTGGTATTATTATTGGTATGGTTTATACCTTACTTCCTTTTATGATATTACCAGTTTATGCTGCGGTTAATAAATTAGATCCTAATCTAATTAAGGCCGCTAAAGACTTAGGAGCTAATAAATTCCATGTTTTTAAAGATATTATCTTTAAAGAAACAATTTCAGGAGCCTTTAATGGTTCTTTAATGGTCTTTATCCCAGCTATTGGTTATTTCTTTATTTCTGATATTTTAGGTGGCGGAAAACAAATGATTATTGGTAACTTAATCAAAGATCAATTCTTAACAGCCCGTAACTGGCCTTTTGGTTCTGCTATTTCTATTTTCTTAATTATTGTAACTTTCCTTCTAGTTAGAGTATATAAGAAAATCGGTGGAAACATCGATGAGTTAGGAGGAATGTAAGATGGAACATAAAAATAAATTCTTAAGAAACCTCTTTATCATTTTAGTCTTTATCTTTCTTTATTTACCAATTGCAGTTTTAGTCATTTATTCTTTTAATAAAGCCAAAACTAACATTGTTTTCACTGGTTTTACCACAAAATGGTATACTGAACTATTTAAAAATAGAGATCTTTTAGAAGCATTTATAAATACAATTATTATTGCTGTAACATCTACTGTTACTTCAACAGTTATTGGTACTACCGCTGCTGTTGGTTTATATAAGTATAAATTCCTTGGTAAAAACTTTGTGAACAAATTACTTTATATACCAATTATTATTCCAGAAATAGTATTAGGTATTGCCTTACTTAGTGTTTATACTTTAATGAATCTTAATTTAGGAATGTTTACTTTAATTTTATCGCATATTGCTTTTTCTATTCCTTTTGTAATTACTAGTGTTCGTTCAACTTTATCTGATACAACTAAAAAGATTGAAGAAGCAGCTGAAGACTTAGGTGCTTCCAAGTTCAAAGTATTTAAAGAGATAACTTTGCCGCTTATAAGACCAGGAGTTATTAGTGGAGCTACTTTAGCTTTTACGTTATCAATGGATGATGTAGTTATTTCTTACTTTACAGCTGGGCCTGGTAGTAACACTTTACCATTAAAGATATATTCAATGATTAAAACGGGAATTACTCCGGATGTCAATGCCTTAACTAGTTTAATGCTACTAACGGTAATTATCATCTTAACTATTTCAATAATTTATCAATCAAGAAAGATTAGGAAGAAGGTGGTAGCATGAAAAAGATTCTTTTCTTCCTAATAGGTCTATTATTAATAACGGGTTGTACTAGTAAAAGCACTAATCAATTAAATGTATTAAACTGGACCAGTTATATTCCTGATGATGTCATTAGTGATTTCGAAGAAGAGTATAATATTAAAGTTAATTATGGTACTTATTCTTCTAACGAGGAACTTTTGGCGAAGCTTTCTTCATCTAAAAAAGGAACATATGATGTGGTCTTTCCTAGTGATTATATGGTTTCTTTAATGAAAGAAAAGAAGATGTTAACTAAAATAGATAAAAAGAGATTTAATAATTATGAAAACATTAATCCTCTTTTCTTAAAACAAGAATATGATTCTAAAAACAATTATTCTCTACCATTTTTATTAGCTACTTCTGTTTTAGCAGTTAATACTGAACATATTAAAGAAAATATAGAAGGGTATAAAGATCTTTTAAATAAGAAGTATGAAAATGATATTGTTTTAATTGATGATCAAAGAATAATTATTGGTGCTTGTCTTCAAGTTAATGGATATGACATTAATGATACTAATGACAAGCATTTAGAAGAGGCTAAAAAATTCTTCTTAAAGATGAAACCTAATGTTAAAGCTTTTGATAGTGATTCACCAAAGACCTTTTTAATGACTGGTGAAGTAAATATTGGTCTTTTATGGAATGCTGAAGCTCTTTTAGCTCAAGAGTATAATCCTAAAATAAAGATTATTTATCCAAAAGATGGTTATGCTTTAAGTATGGATAATTATTGTATTGTTAAAGGTAGTAAAAATGTTGATAACGCCTATTTATTCATTGATTATTTATTAAGAGATGATATTGCTAAAAGAATAGTTTCTGAATATCCATATATTGCGACTAATAGAAATGTTTCCCAAATGAGTAATAAAAAACTTAAGAGAATATTAAAGAATGGTAGCTATATTCGTAATATAGGTTCTAATATAAAAAAATATGATAAAACTTGGGCTAAAATGAAATAATAGTAAAGTAGTGTAAAGAAACTGTAAAAGTATTGTAAAATTTTTAAATAAGAATTATAATTGTATTGTAATAATATAAGGAGGAGTAGATAATTTGAAAAAAGATTATGTTACAACCCAAGATTTTACTAAAGAGGAACTTTTGGATATTCTCCAGTTAAGCTTATTAATCAAAAAAACTCTTAAAGCTGGTCATACGTTAAATACGTTATATCATAAGACTTTAGGAATGATCTTTGAACAAGCTTCTACGAGAACGAGGGTTTCATTTGAGACAGCGATGACACAGTTAGGAGGACATGCTCAGTATTTTGCTCCAGGAAACTTACAACTTGGTAAACATGAGAGTATGAAGGATACGGCTATTGTTATGTCAAGACTTGTTGATATTATCATGGCTAGAGTAATTGAGCATAAGACTATTGCTGAGTTAGCGCAATATTCACAAGTACCAGTACTAAATGGTATGAGTGATTATAATCATCCAACTCAGGAAATGGGTGACATCATTACTATCTTTGAACACTTACCAGAAGGTAAAGGATTAGAAGATATCAAAGTTGTCTTTGTTGGTGATTGTACTCAAGTATGTGCATCACTTGGAATGATGATTACGAAGATGGGTGGTCACTTTGTTCACTTTGGACCAGAGGGATTCCAACTTCGAGGAGATTATATTGATTCTTTAGAAGAAAACTGTAAAGTATCTGGAGGTACTTACTTAATAACTGATAATGCTGAAGAAGCCTTAAAAGATGCTGATTTCGTTTATACCGATGTTTGGTATGGATTATATGAATCAGAAATGCCTAAAGAAGAGAGAATGAAAATATTCTATCCTAAATATCAAGTTAATAAAGAGTTACTAGCTAAATGTGCTCCAAACGTTAAGTTTATGCACTGTTTACCAGCAACTAGAGGTGAAGAAGTAACTGATGATGTTATGGATGATGAGAATGTTTCTATTTGCTTCGATGAAGCTGAAAATCGACTAACAGCCATGAGAGGGCTTTTAGTATACTTCATGGGTAAGAAGGATGAAGCCTGTGAAGAATGTAATAAATTATTAGGAAAGGAAAATTAATATGGCAAAGAAAAGAAAATTTAAATTGATGGATGCCATTTTAGGAACTGTTTGTCTTACCTTAGTGTGTGAATCTGTAATGCCAACCGCCGCTATTGGTAATACTCAGTATTTCTGGTGGATCCTACTATTGGTATGCTTCTGCTTACCATACGGAATGATTACAGCAGAGCTTGGAACAACATATCCTTCAGAAGGAGGGATGTATGACTGGGTAAAACGTGCTTTTGGCCCTAAATGGGCAGGTCGTGTTGCCTGGAACTACTGGATTAACTTCCCATTATGGATATCTTCATTAGCTGTAGCTGTGACAGATATTATTGCGGGAATGTTCGGTGTAGAACTAAGTATTGTAACACTACTTTGTATTCAATTACTATACATTTGGTTTGTTACATTCTTAGGAACTAAACGTGTTGGCGAAAGTAAATATATTGTTAACTTAGGAACAGTATTTAAAGTAGTATTACTATTAGGAATTGGAGCTCTTGGTATTTATGCCTTTATATCAACAGGACATAGTGCTAACCCAATTACTAGTGCAAAGGATTTATTCCCTGGACTTAATTTAGGAGATTTATCATTCGTTTCTATCATCCTATTCAACTTCATGGGATTTGAAGTAGTAGGAACTTGGGCTAATGATATGGATGATCCAAAGAAACAAATACCAAAAGCCCTAATCATTGGAGGACTTTTAATGGCCTTCTTCTATGTTTTACCAGCAACAGGATTCAATGTTGCCCTACCAGCTAATGCTGATTGGATAGGAGCAGGTGCCGAAATAGTTGTTGATGTATTAAATGCTTTATTTGCTACTGTTGGTTTAGGTGCTTCTGCTATTAAAGTACTAGTTATAATTGCTGGATGTATGTTTGTTTATACATTTATTGCTAATATAGCTTCATGGAGCTTTGGAGTTAACGAAGTAGCTAAATATGCTGCTGAAGATGGTTCGCTACCAAAAGCATTTACTAAAACTAATAAAGAAGGCGTACCATATATGGCTTCAATCATTAATGGTATCGTAGCTTCTATAATTGTTATTGCTGGAATAATTGCTAGTTTCGTTAGTGAATCATTTGAAGCTGGCTTCAGTTTATTCTTCTGTTTAAGTTGGATAACTCTACTTGTTGGTTATATCCCAATGTTCTTAGCTTTCTTGAAGCTTAGAAAAACAGATAAAGATGCTAAAAGACCTTACAAAGTACCTGGTGGTAATGTAATGATTCATGTTGCTGCTATCGTACCATTTGTAATATTAATACTAGGAGTATTATTCACATTATTCGGTGACTTTACAAAAGATTATATTATAGGTAACATTCCACTTATTGCCGGAGTAGTAATCTCATTCATTATTGAGGAAATACTCGTAGCCAGAATAAAAGATAAAAAGGTAAAAGAATAAAAAAATTAGTGGGTTTTAAACCTACTAATTTAATTATAGGAGGAAATATGAAAAGATTAGAAACAACACCAAAAAAAGATGGCTATAGAATGCCAGGTGAATTTGAACATCATAATGGATGTTATATGATATGGCCAGAGAGGCCAGATAACTGGAGACTAGGTGCTAAACCAGCTCAAGAAGTATTTACTAAAGTAGCTAATACTATTGGTAAATATGAACCTATGACAGTAATTGTCTCTAAAGCACAATTTGATAATGCTCGTCATCATTTAGATGATAATGTTAGAGTAGTAGAAATGGCTAATGACGACTCTTGGGTACGTGATTGTGGTGCTACTTTCGTTGTTAAAGATGAAGGAGAAGTAAGAGGAGTTGATTGGACATTTAATGCTTGGGGAGGATTAGTAGATGGATTATACTTCCCATGGGATTCTGATGATAAGATAGCACGTAAAATGTGTGAATTAGAACGTGTTGATAGTTACCGTACTGATGACTTTATCTTAGAAGGTGGATCAATCCATGTTGATGGTGAAGGAACTTGTATGGTAACTGCTGAATGTCTATTATCAGAAGGAAGAAACTCTCATATGAGTAAAGAAGAAATTGAGGATAAATTAAAAGAATACTTAAATGTAGAAAAGGTTCTTTGGATACCAAGAGGAATCTATAATGATGAGACTAATGGTCATGTAGATAATATGTGTAACTTTGTTAAACCAGGAGAAGTACTACTTGCTTGGACTGATGATGAGAATGATCCTCAATATGAAAGAAGTAAAGAAGCATATGATTACTTAGAAAGTGAAACAGATGCTAAGGGAAGAAAACTAGTTATTCATAAGATGTATACACCAGCACCTATTCTAATTACTAAAGAAGAAAGTGAAGGTGTAGATGCTGTTGACGGAACTCTACCTCGTGAAGAAGGAGATCGATTAGCGGCTAGTTATGTTAACTTTTATACCGGTAATGGTTTTATTGCTCTACCAGTATTTAATGATCCTAATGATGAAAAAGCAATTAAGTTATTAGAAGAAGTATTCCCTGGTCGTAAGATTGAACCAATCTATGCTAGAGAAATACTATTAGGTGGAGGTAATATTCACTGTATAACTCAACAATTACCTAGTGGTAAAAAATGAGAAAAATAGTTATTGCTTTCGGGGGTAATGCTTTAGGTAATACTCCCGACGAGCAACAAGCTTTAATTAAGGAAGCTGTTAAGACTATTGTTCCTTTAGTAAAAGCTGGTGATAAAGTAGTAATTGGTCATGGTAATGGTCCTCAAGTAGGAATTATTAACTTGGCTTTTGAAAACAGTCTTGATAATGAAGATATTCCTTATATGCCGCTTGCTGAATGTACTGCCATGAGCCAAGGATATATTGGTTATCACTTACAAAAAGGAATTAAAGAGGTCTTAAATGAAGAAAATATCAGTAAAAGTGTAGTTAGTTTAATTACCCAAGTAAAGGTTGATAAGAATGATCCATCATTTAAAAACCCTACTAAACCAATCGGACCATTCTATACTAAAGAAGTAGCTGATAAATTAAAAGAAACTAGTGGTGATACTTATGTTGAAGATGCCGGACGTGGTTACCGAAAAGTAGTAGCTTCACCAGAACCAATAGAAATAGTAGAAATAGATACCATCAGAGATTTAATTGAAAAAGATAATATAGTTATTGCTGGTGGCGGTGGAGGAATTCCTGTCTATTTAGATGAACCTACTAAAGGTGCTAGTGCTGTTATTGATAAAGATAAATTATGTTCATTAATGGCACGTAATATTAATGCTGATCTATTAGTTATTCTAACTAATATAAAACAGGCTCAGATTAACTATAATACTGATAATGCTCAAGATATTGGTAAAGTAGATATTGCTACTATGGAAAAGTATATAGCTGAAGGACACTTTGCTAAAGGAAGTATGCTTCCTAAAGTAGAAGCAGCTATTGAGTTTGTTAAAGAAACAGGTAATGATGCTATCATCACTGATTTAAATAATTTAACTAATGCTTTAGAAGGTAATGAAGCAACAATAATTACAAAATAAAAGAGGTTTAAACCTCTTTTTTATATCCCCATTTAATTGACACGTTCCTTAATGATAAGCTATAATAAATATATAAGGTAGGTAAGTATATGAAGAAAGTATTTAGTATACGTAATGGATTTTTAATGCTTGTAGTAGTACTAATAGGAGTACTAAGTCTAAACATAAAAGAAGCAAAAGCCGCAGGAACAGTAACCTGGGTTGGACCAAGTAGTATAACTATTAGGGAGACTATAAGAAACACAGCAAATCCAATAGTGGCTAGTATGAAGTATACTCTTGTGGAATATTCGAGCAATAATGATGTAGCAACTGCAACAATAAACTATACAGCGAGTGATACCCCAACTAACTATCAAATAACGAAGTCTACAACAATGAATTTATCAAGCTTAACATTTACAAAACCAGGCGATTATGAATACTATATCCTTCAAGGTAGCCTAGAGGCTGGTGAAGGAAAAATATTAAATAATTATTTTATTCCTTCGTCAGATTCAGCTTTTTATGATGTGACAATATCAGTAAGAAATGTAGTAGATGCTAATAATACACCAACAGGTAATTATACTGTCTCATTAATACTTAGACGGCTTGTCTATAATGAGCAAACTGAGGAGTATGAGTATGACGAAGAAAAAGTTTCCCCAGTTTCTGGGGTCTTATATGCAGATCATTATTTAGAAACCAATCCTAATAGATTTGGGCACATAGAACTATCTAAAACTGTAAAAGGCATTGGGGCTGATACAACTAAGTATTTTCCATTCACAATAAATATAGATAATGATAGTGGCTTGGTTCAAGATGAAACTACTGAAGGAGCAGTGCCAAATATAATTGATAGTAGTGGATGGGTATATCCAATAAGTGGAATAGACGCAACAGTAACCTATAATGGTAATACCATAACTAATCCAACAACAATAACTGATGGAACCCCGACTACAATATATTTAAAACATGGCCAGACAGCAACCATCGGACAAGTAACAAGTGAAGGAAACACATTTGATGTAATTCCTGGGGGTTATTGTGGGGAAGAAACTCCCGATATTGATCCTGATCCTGATCATAAGAAATACGATTTTTCAACTACGCCTAGCGTCAAGAAATTAGCTGCTGTTGATGGAAAGACTTGTTATGGAAGTTATTTCACTATTGAGGAGAGTCCAGGTGATTACACTCCAGCATTCTCGGTAAACGGAGGAAGTTCTACTAGTGGCTACTATGTTAGTGCTACTGGGTTATATAATATGAATACTGATTCAAACACAGTAACAGTAGATTTCTATAATACAAAAGAAATGTCACCAGTAACAGGACTAATCTTTACAATACTACCTTATGTAATACTAGCCGGTATTGGTGTAGGAGGAACACTACTAGTTATGCACTTAAAGAAGGAAGAGAGAAAAGTGAAGGAATAGATTAATATCTATTCTTTTTATTTGAAATAAAACTAAATATATGATATTTTTATGGTAATGAGGAGACATTATGAAAGAGATAATAAATAAATATAAAGAAAATAAGCTTTCACTTGAAATGTACCAGAAAGTAGGAGTTATATTCTTAACTATTGTTCTTGCTGGTATCTTTGGTTGGATATATGAATTTATTCTTTATTACTTTGATGGTGGCTGTAAAGAGTTTTATATGCAAGGAGGTAATTTTCTTCCTTGGATTAATATTTATGCTTATGGTGCTCTATTAGTAATGTTTTTCACTAAGAAAATAAGAAACAAACCACTATTAGTTTTTATTGCGGCCCTTGTTATTACTGGTCTATTAGAATATTTCTCAGGGCTTGTAATCTATAAAATAGGTGATGGACTAAGACTATGGGATTATAATCAGGAAATATGGAATTTTGGTAATATAGGTGGTTTTATCTGTTTAAGAAGTGTTCTCTTCTTTGGAGTATCTTCACTTTTATTAATCTATGGAATAGTACCATTTTGTATATATTTATCTAAAAAAATGTCTAAGAAAGCATTCTTAATACTAAGTATTACTTTATTTAGTATAGTCATGTTTGATGAAGTGTACAATTTGTTGATTGCTAGAGCGCTAAACTTACCAAGAGCAGCAGATTTTTATAAAAGCTTAGGCTTTAAATATGTTAAATTTAATTAGGAGGTATTTATGGATAATGATGATATAACTTTAGATATTGATAGACTACGTGATGATTTAGAACAACACTACCAAGGGATAATGTTTAATGTTTCTCCAGCAGCAATGGTAGAACTAGATAAAGTAGAACGAGCAAATCCAGAAACATTAGTAAAAATGGCTATTGATAATGATATTGATCTAACTAATTATCTAACTGATGACGATGAACCATATATTAAAAGAAGAAGATAAATGAGTTATAATAAAATAAAGAGGTGAAACAAATGAAAAAAATGTTTTTAAGTATATTAATAAGTGCATTATTAATAGTAGGTTTAACTGGTTGTAGTGTTTTTGATCTAGTAAAAAAAGCAATTGATCCAGTGGAAAAAGCTGAAATTCTTAATTGGAAATCCGTTCATTCCAAAGTTTTTGTTAATGAAGCTAAAGCTGAAGACTATGAAGGAAAATGGTATTTATATATGGGAGAAGTATACTCTATTAATAAGGATCATTGTCAGCTAGGATCCTTAACTCCAATTGACGTTTATTTAGATAAAGAAGTTTTAAAGGGATTAAATAAAGGAGATAAAATAGTTGTAGTAGGAAAACTAGAAGATATGATATCTAATCCTAAATTAACAGATGCTCTTATGTTAGATAGTAAAACAGTTAAAGAAAAACTGGTTTTAGCTAAAACTAAAACAACAGGACTTTCTAGAAATATATTTTATTCTGATTATAAAGTAGATTCTAAGACTCACAATATTACTTCTTTTAAAACTAGTGGTACTTCTAATGCCACTCATAAGATGAAATATAATAGTAAGAACAATTTGGAAGAAGAAATAGTTGAGTATTCAATTGCTAGTTATGGTATAGAAAGGATTAATTATACTTATAACAAAGATGATAAGATTAAAACAGAAAGATTTAGAAAGATAAAAGATGGAAAAACAACTGAAGATAATACTTGGCACTATAGTTATAAAAAGACTTCTAAAGGAAAAACATTAGAGAAAACAACTATTAATTATAAAACCAATTATAAGATGACTTATATCTATGAATATGATAAAGATGATAATATCACTAAGGAAACACAGAGTAGTCCTAATGGCACATATACAATTGAATATGAATATGATGAATTTGGTAATAGAATAAAAGAAGTATCTTATAATGTGTTAAAACCATACTATAAAGCAACAACAACTTATGAATATACAATAGTTGCGAAAAAATAACAAAAAGAGTTAATTTCACGAGGTTTATAAAAGGAGTAAAACTATGGATAAAGAGTACAATAATAAATTTAAAAAGAATATTGATGAATTATTACCTGTTTTAAAGGAAGGATTTGTTTCTTTTTATGGTGAAGAGTATCAAGATAGAATAAGTAATACCATTGACTCTACTAGGTTTGTTTTTATAGATAGAAATAACCATGTATGTTCAGATATTAAGATAAATGATTTAGATAATAAAGAACAGATTAAAGTAAATGAGTATTTAAAAGAAATTGAAGAAACTTTAGGTGGTCTAATTCCCAATTTATTACCACCTGTTATAATTTATAAAGTAAACAAACCTCTTTCACTACATGCTTTAATTCACGAACTTAATCACGCCTTACATCTTGGTATTGGAAAACCAAGTGAGATATCTAATCCGGCCTTTTTAATTCATCGGTTTAAACCATCGGTTGGTTTTACCGGCCAAAACGGTGATTATATTTATGAATTAGTAAATGAATATATGTCCTATGACATTTTAAAAAACATATGCGATAGAGTTCCGGAAAATGATAATATTGATATTTCTTTTGATGATAGAAGATATGTTTACCTAGATATGATAGCTGAAGGAAAAGTACGTGATTTATATAGGGCTAATAAAGAAAGTCTGAAAGACAAACTAATAAATTTCCATGGATATGAGGTTCCTTATGAATTTGGATATAATAATTATGATAAATACCTGTCTACGTATGCTAGTATCCAAAAAGAATATGAAAAACACTACATCCCATTAATTGCTTCAGGAAAACCTAGTGACATAAGCCATGATATGGTAGTAAAGACCTTAACAGGAGCTTTTCGCAATGACTTTAAATCATTTAAAACAAAATAAAAAAGGAAGGTAATATGGAAACAGATAATGTAACAATTAATACCCAGAGTAGTATTAGATTAGAACTTAATAAAATTATTTATTTTGACCCTTTTAAAATTGAAGAAGAAAGTAAGGATGCAGATATTATATTTATTACTCATGAACATTATGATCATTTAGATAAAGAATCAATTGAAAAAGTAAAGAATGAAAATACCATTATAATTGCTCCTAAGTCTATGAAGGAAGTAATAAGTAAAATGGAGTTTAAGAACTATATATTTTTAGATCCTAATGAAGAAACTAATATAGATAATATTAGTATTAAAACTATTCCAGCTTATAATATTAATAAAGAATTCCATCCAAGAGAAAATAATTGGTTAGGTTATATAGTAACTTATAATAATATAACTTACTATATAGCTGGAGATACTGATAAGACTAAAGAAGCAGAAAGTGTAGTCTGTGATATTGCCTTTATTCCAATTGGAGGATATTTTACTATGGATGTTAATGAAGCAACGGAATTAGTAAAAACAATTAATCCTAAAATAGTAATACCTATTCATTATGGTTCTATAATAGGAGATAAAGATGATGGTAAAAAACTAAAAGAGTGCTTATCTGATACAAATATTGAAGTAATTGAAAAATTGTATTTTTAAAAAAGTATTTACCAATAAGATGGCAAATACTTTTTTGTTTGACAAAATCATTTTAACCATTTATTATAATAAATTAAGTAAGCGTCATGCTTTGGTGCTTCATGGGAGGAATAATATGAAATATCTAAGACTTTTGATTATACTAATTGCTTTTTCTTTTATGTTCATTTCTTTAGATGTTAATGCTGAAGAAATAAATACTGATGTAGTGGAAGAACCAACTATTGGTGAAGAAGTTGAACAAGAAGGTAATGATTCGTTAGAAGAAATAGAAGAAATACCAGTAGTTAGAGAAATTGGTGATGAAATAGAAGACACTAATGAACCAACTACTGAAAGAGTAATTATTAATGAGGTTCATAAAATTTCTGTTATTATTAATAAAACAGATGAACTTGGTAATCCTTTAGTAGGTGCAACAATCCAAATTATAGATTCTAATGGTATTGTTGTTGATGAGTGGGTTTCTGATGGAACTAGTCATGAAGTTTTACTACCAGAAGGAGAATATGTTTTACATGAAGTATCTGCACCCGAGGGATATATAAAAGCTGAAGATAAGGCCTTTACAGCTAAAGTAGAGGTTATTGATCTTGATGCTGGTGTTGATTGGTCAAAAACACCTTGTTCTCATTATGGTGGTACACCTTTATATTATGTAGATTTTAATGGCCACAAAGAAGAAGTTTATTGTATTAATCAAGATTGGGAAACACCCGATGAAAACTCTAATTATGATGGAGAAGTTTTAACTGCATCTGATATTAGGGATTTTATGGTGCAAACAGTATATGTTGATGCCGAACAAAATAAAGAGCCTCGGGACATATCTGATCAAAGTTTAAGTTCTCAACAATTATATGACAAAATCTTAGATATTATTTATCATCGTCAATTAGCAAGTGACTTATTTAGTGATTTAACTGAAGCAGAAATTAGATATATTACTGAGAATGCTTTAAAGAATTATACAAATGCTGGTTTGACAAGAGTTCAAGGAGTAACCAGAATAAGCGCTATACCTGAAGGCGTTGAAGATTATTATTATGATGGTAGATATTATTGGTATTTATATACTCATTTCAGAAGTTTTATTTATCTTCCTAATGCTCCATTAGGATCAGATGTCTTCACAACTAGTGTTGGTAATGGAAATGCCTTTGGTACTTTAGCTAGACACTGGAATGGTGGAGATCATAATGCTAAAAACAATGCCACTGTAAAAGCTCAACTTGCTAGATACTATGAGTTATATCAATACTTAGTCAGTGATAGAGATCACCATCCAGCAGATATGCACTTATACATGTTTTTTACCAATAATACCGCCTATGATATATCAGCTTATAATTTTGATAATGGCGCTTATCAAAACTTACTAGGAATTAGATGGTACAATCCATATGATGAAGAGCACCAAGTAAAATTAACTCTAATTAACTATAAAAAAGATACTGGCAAAACAGAAATAGTTCCTCCAGTAACTGGAATTAATCCTAATAAGACTTCTAACGCTTATTTGTTTATAGTATTATTAGGTGTACTTGGATTGAGTTTAAGGATAAAGAAAAGATTTAATTAATTTTTTCTTTTTTTTGTGTACTGTGTTATAATATACGGGAATTGGAGGGGTATTATGAAAAATAGATTATGGAAAACAACAATTCTATTAGTAGTAATACTTATTATATGTAGTCTTTTTTCTTATCGTACTTCAAAGGTTAAACCAAAAGATAAAAATAAACCTATTGTAGCCGAAAAGAAAAAAACTGAAAGTATCGATATTAATAAATTAAGAGAAAAATATCAGAATAATGATATTGTGGCGTATATCGAAATACCAGAAGTTACTAGTAGTATAGTACTTCAAAGTGATGATAATGATTACTATTTGAATCATAATTATAAAAAGGAATATGATAATAAAGGCAGTATTGTTTTAGATTATAGAAATGAATTAAGTGATAGAAAACTATTAATTTATGGACATAGTGGCAAAGAAAAAGAATTACCTTTCTTAAAACTAAATAATTATATTGAGAAAGACTATTGGAAAAAACATAATAGTATTAATCTGTATACAATGAAAGGAATAAGAAAATATAAGATATACTCTTCTTATATAGAGACTAGTGATTATGATTATGTTAATTTAAACTCTTTTAATGGCCTTAGTTGGGAAGAACATATTAATAAATTAAAAAACAAGTCTTTATATGAAACAGGTATTGAATTAGATGAAAATGATAATATAATTATATTACAGACATGTAGTATGAATGATGAAGGTTTTCAAAAATATCATTTAGTTATAGGAAAAGAAGTATAATTATACTTCTTTTTTAATTTATGATATTATCGAATTCTTTGAAATAAAAAATATGATATAATAGATAAGTAGAAATAAAAAGGAAGTGATTTCTATGAATGAAAATAAAACTAATATAAATTGGTATCCTGGTCATATGGCTAAGACTAAAAGGGAAATTAAATAAAGAATAAATTTAATTGACGTTGTTTATGAAGTTATTGATGCCAGAATGCCTAGATCTAGTAAGATAGATGATATTGATGACATTATTAAAGAAAAACCTCGTGTAATCATTATGACTAAATATGATCTTTGTGATAAGAATGAAACTGATAAGTTTATTAAATATTATGAAGATTTAGGATATAAAGTAGTATGTATTAATCTTCTTACTGATAAAATAGCAAAGATACTTGATATAAGTACTGATATTATGAAAGAAGAAAACGAAAAAAGAAAAGCTAAGGGTATGAAAGAGAGACCACTTAGAGCTCTAGTCATTGGGGTTCCTAATGCTGGTAAGAGTACTTTAATCAATAGACTTGTTTCTAAAAAGTCAGTTAATGTTGGTAATACACCTGGTGTTACTAAAAACATTTCTTGGATTAGAATTAATAAGGATTTAGAACTTTTAGATACACCAGGTATTCTATGGCCTGATTTCTCTGATCAGGAACGAGCTCATGTTTTAGCAGCTTTTTCCTCAATTAGAGAGGAAATACTAGATAAAAACGCTTTGGCTGTATTTATCTTGAAGAAACTATATGAGTACTATCCTGATAATTTAAAGGAAAGGTATGGTATTGATCATTTAACTGAGGACTTTGTTGAAGAGTTTGAATTAATTGGTAAAAAAAGAGGGTTAATGGCTTCCGGAGGAGTTGTTGATTATGAAAAAGTTGCCACTGCTATTATCAATGATTTAAAGAGTGGCAGACTAGGAAAAATAACTTTAGATCGTCTTGATTAATAAAATCAAGACCTTTTTCATATAATAGTGTAAACTTGACATTTTGCTTATTTTCTGGTATAATTATAGATGTAATTGATGGTACACTATTCTAGTCAGTTACTTTATTATGAAGATCGGGGTAAAATACGATTAAAGAGCATATCTATGAAACCTTTGGTGTTTGCTTCTTACGCCCAGTTTGGGGTGGATGCTGAAGATGAGGTTTTTGGGCAACTCGCAATGGCATGTGAGCTTCGACCCAGAGATCGTGGAGACCTAATCTTGTGATTGGCCTATACGTTCCAACTGATGGACCATTTACGAATTAGGATTAAACCTGTAATGTGGCGAAAGCTATGTGCAGCGTAGCTTGTCTTGAGTGGAGGCTTTGGAATTAACGATCATTGTTATGAAATTACCTTTGCAAAAAAGAACTAATAATAAAGACTGGTGAGGAAATCTCCTAGAGTGATATTACTATGGGATTGTAGTGGGTACTAAGTGGCAATCAAGTCTTGTATCAGGTGACTATACAATAACTCTTTTAAATGGGAACGGCATATTTGGTAACGAATATGTAAGAGTTAGGGAAATCCTACTTGACCTAAGACCTAAGATTAACCATATTAATAACCATTAATTAATGTAATTAAATAGTATTTGAATACTATTTTTTTGTGTGCTAAAATATTTTCTAGGTGATATTATGGATAAAGAATTGAAAAAAGAACTCAATCGAAAAAATAAAAAAATTAAAACAGATAATAAATGGATTATCCAAGTAATTATTCTTTCTTTTATTATCTCTTTATTACTTTCGATTGTATCTGAACTATTTCTTACGCATTTACCAATAGCTTTAGGAATAATTCTTTATATAATAGTTATTTTAATTGGAATTTTATTTGATATTGTTGGTGTCAGTGTAACTAGTGCCAATGAAGCTATCTTTCATTCGATGAATTCCAGAAAGATAAAAGGAGCCAAGTTAGCAGTTAGATTTAAGAAAAATGCTAATAAAGTATCTAATTTCTGTTGCGATGTTATTGGTGATGTTTGTGGAATTATCTCAGGAAGTATAGCTGTCGTTTTAGCAACATCTCTTTCTAGAGTGCTTAATATTAATCTTTTTGTCGCTCTCGTCTTATTTTCAGCTGTAACAGCTGCTTTAACAATCGGTGGTAAAGCTTTAGGTAAAAGTTTTGCTATTAACAAGAGTAATATTATTTTATTTGAATTTGCAAAACTAGTATCTAATTTTTATCATAAATAAAGGGCAACTTTTTCGACAATCTTCTCATTTCTGAACTAGTAGAATATGTTCAGGAGGATATATGAAAAGATTGAAGAGAGATTTGCTTTTTTTATTTATTGCAGTATTAATTGGGGCTTTTGTAGGGGACTTTGTCTCTACTCATTATGGTAAAAAGATTCCTGTTATCAGCCATAGTAATAGTTTTTATATTATGCAGGAAGGAGTATATAATTCTGAAGAACAATTAAGGGAAAATGTTAAAGGCCTATCCCCAAAAGCAGTAATTAAGAAGGATAACAAATATTATGTTTATGTTGGTATTACCAAAGATGAAAAGGTTTTAGAGAAACTCTTTAATATTTATAAAGATAAAGGATATACTATTTATACTAAGGAAGAAGATTTTAATAATGCGGAGTTTGCCAGAATAAATAGTCAGTTTGATGAAATGATTAAAAAAACTAATGATCCAGAAGAAATATTAAAGATGGAAGAACTTGTTTTAGCAAGTTATCAACAAAAACTAAAAAACTAATGAATAATATACATAGGAGGAATTACTATGTATATGATTAAAGATATTCCAAGTAAGGAAAGACCTAGAGAAAGATTAAAGAAATATGGGAGTAGTGCTTTATCTAATGAAGAACTTTTAGCGATCATTCTAAAAAATGGTACTCATAATAAATCGGTTAAAGAACTAGCCCTAGATATTTTAAAGACTTATGATGATATTTCTAAATTAAAAGATGCGACTATAGCCAAACTTACTAGTATTAAAGGAATTGGTGAAGTTAAAGCCTTAGAATTAATCGCTACTATTGAACTTGGTAAAAGAATAGTTTTAAGTAATGAGAAGACTGATGCTTTCAGATTAAGTAATGCTGAAGAAATATATTATTATATTAAAGATCTTTTCTTAAATAAAAAACAAGAGTTTTTTTATGCTCTTTATTTTAATAATAAACAGGAATTAATAGATAAGAAATTACTCTTTATGGGTACAATTAATCGTAGTGTTGTTCATCCTAGGGAAATCTTTAAAGAAGCTTATTTATATAGTGCTAGTTCTATTGTATGTATACATAATCATCCTAGTGGTGATACTAATCCTAGTCCTGAAGATATTTATTTTACTAATAATTTAGTTACTATTGGTAAAATACATGGAATCTTTATTATTGATCATATAATTATTGGTAATGATAGTTTTTATAGTTTTTATGAAAATGGTAAAATCAAATAGTTGTCTAAAAAAAGTATCTATATTATAATATTAAAGAAGCGGTGGTTTGATGTATAAAAAGAAACAAAAAAGAAAGAAAATAATTATTATTACTACTATTAGTATAGTAGTTTTAAGCTTGTTTATTTATTCTCTTGTCTTAAATAGGAAGACTACTAAAGGGGAAAACATTCTTAAATCAGGAATTACTTATATTGAAAAATTACTTATTGAACCTTTCACTTCAAAAGAGTTACAGAATATTGATCAATCTAAGAGTTACCTTATTCAAAAAAATGTTAATGAGTCTTTAGAAAAAGAAATTGAGGAATTAAAAAAAGCACTAGCGTTAAATTCTACTTTAACTGAATATAGTATTGAGAATGCTACTATTTTATCAAGAAATAGAACTTACTGGTTTAATACTCTTAATATTGATAAAGGTAAAAAAGATGGTATAAAAAAAGATATGGCAGTAGTAACAGCTGATGGACTTATTGGTAGTATTAATAAAGTTGGACATAACTATAGTGAGGTTAAACTAATTACTTGTAATGATTTGACTTATAAAGTATCAATTATGATTAATATTGGAGATAGTGATACTTATGCTGTTTTAAGTGGTTATGATAAGAAGAAAAATCGTATTAAAATAACCGGTATTGATAAAACAGTTGATCTAAAAAAAGGGGATAAAGTTTTAACTAGTGGTTTAGGCAATAAATTCCCTCGGGGTATATTTATTGGTGAAGTTGATAAGATAGAAAATGATCGTTATAACATCAGTAAGACTGCATATGTTAAAACTAACCAAGATTTTAATAAGATTCATTATGTAACAGTCTTAAAGGAGAAAAAATGATAGCGCTTATAATAATGGTACTATCATTACTACTAGATGGTATCTTAACTAATTTTACCTCTTATATGCAAGGGGATTTATCTCTTTTTTATCCCATGCTTACTTTAGTAGCTCTAATTATTATTTATCCTTTTTTTCAAAAGGATAAAAAAAAGTATTTAATAAGCGCTTTCGTCTTAGGAATAGTCTATGATTTGTGCTATACCAATTTACTTATTTTTAATGGTGTAATATTTGCTATAATGGGACTTCTTATTATCTTTATATATAAGAATATTCCTACTAATTTCTTAACTATTATTCTTTATACTATAGTAGTTATAGTTAGTTATGAAGTACTAACTAGTTTAATTTTTATTATTGTTCAGTTAGAGAAAATAACTTTAATTGACATTCTCTATAAAATAGGACATTCTCTTATATTAAATATTATCTATGTAGAAGTACTTTATTTAATAATGAAACTAATACCAAAAAAGTATACTAAATTAAAAATTAATTAGTATACTTTTTTCATTATCTTCATAACCTTTACTGGAGGGAAGATATGCATAGTAAAATAAAAAGTAATAGCTTTAGAAATAGTATTAGTAAAATATTTAAGAAGTTCTTAAGTAAATTGATGTTAACTACTATTATCTTTTTACTAGGAATGATTATTGTAAAAGAAAACCCTAAGTTTAAAACTATAATTAGAAGGAATGTTTATGAAGCTTCTTTCAAGTTCAATAAAACTAAAAAGGCTTATGAAAAATATTTTGGTAACATCTTATCAATTGATAAAATAAGTCCCACGACCAAAGAGGTTTTCGCCGAAAAATTACAATATAGTGATAGTAGTACTTACAAGGATGGAGTTAAATTAAAAGTCAGTAAAAACTATATGGTTCCTACTTTAGAAAGCGGAGTTGTAGTCTTTATAGGTGATAAAAAAGATTATGGAAAAACTATTGTTATAGAACAAACCAATGGAATTAGTACTTGGTATGGTAATATAAATACTAATAATATTAAATTATATGATTATATAGAAAAAGGAACTTTATTAGGAGAAAGTATTAATAGTAAGCTTTACTTGGTATTCCAAAAAGAAGGGAAGTTTTTAGACTATAAAAAATATATTTAATTATTTTTATATTTCTCCCTTTGTTTCTATTTTTGCTGGTATTGCTATTCTAATGGGAGCTTTTTTTCCTTTTTTTGTATTAACTTATCTTGTAGTTATTCATGAACTTGGTCATTTTCTTTGTGCTAAGATAATGGGAATTCCAGTTAATAAAATCTGTATTTATCCATTTGGTGGTATCAGTAAAGTTGATTCTAGAATTAATATTTCTTTAAAAAAAGAATTAGCTATCTTAATAGCTGGTCCTTTAATGCAAATAATAGGGTATGTTTTATTGTGTTCTTTCATTAGCAACAATTTAGAATTAAATCTATTTACTACTTACAACTTTAGTCTATTGATTTTTAATCTCTTACCAATTTATCCTCTAGATGGTGGTAAAATTCTAAATAACTTATTAGCCTTTAAGTTCTCTTATTTAAAAAGTATCGATTTAACAATTAAGATTTCAGTTATTATAGTGATAGTTTTATTTATAGCGAGTATAATTATCAATACTAATCTAAATATTTTATTTATGCTTAGTTTCTTACTGTATAAAATAAAAGAAACAAGGGATAATAAAAATGTCTATTTTAATAAAATGTTATTGGAAAGATATTTATATAGAATAAGATTTCCTAAAGTAAAGATAGTTTCTAATGAAAAAAGTTTTAGAAGAGACTATCGACATCTCATAAGGCATCAAGATAGATATTATAGTGAAAGAGAATATTTAAATAAACGCTTTCATTAATTGTTGACATTATTAGAAATAATATGCTATAATCTATCTTGTGTTGGGGCATTAGCTCAGCTGGGAGAGCGTCACGTTTGCACCGTGAAGGTCAGCAGTTCGATCCTGCTATGCTCCACCATTAGAAAGTAACCGTTGTTTAACAACGGTTTTTTTGTTAACGTCATCAATAGACAAAGTATTTAAATTATGATATATTATAATCGTTAAATAAGGTGAGAATATGACTGAGAAAAAAGCTAAATTTAAAGGTCTTTCTGCTAAAGAAGTAGAACAAAGAAAAAGAGAAGGACTTGTTAATGTTGATACTACTAGCAATACTAAGACAATGAAAGAAATCGTTCTTAGTAATGTTTTTACATTGTTCAATATTATTAATATTGTCTTAGCTATTGCGATTATCGCAGTTGGTTCATTTAAGAACTTAGCTTTTATTATAATTATTGTCGTTAATACTTTAATTAGTATTTTCCAAGAGACTAGAAGTAAAAAGACTTTAGATAAATTACAAGTTTTAGCCGAACAAAAAGTTACCGTAATAAGAGATGGCGTAGAAAAGAAAATAGGTATTGAAGAAATTGTTCTTGATGATATCGTTTTATTTAGTAATGGTAATCAAGTAGTAGTAGATTCTGTTATTTTAGATGGTGAAGTAGAAGTTGATGAATCATTTATCACAGGTGAATCAGAAACCATTGCCAAGGAGAAAAATGATTCTATTTTATCTGGTAGTTTTATAGTAAGTGGTAAAGCTATTTGTAAAGTTGAACATGTTGGTAAAGATAATTATACTGCCAAAATTGGTAGTGATACTAAATATATTAAACCAATATCTTCAGAGATAATGCAGAGTTTAAATAGAATTATTGAGACTATTTCCTTTTTAATTGTTCCAGTAGGAATATTACTTTTCTCTAGACAATTATACTTAGAAGGTAATAATCTTACTCAAGCAGTAGTTAATACAGTAGCAGCTTTAATTGGTATGATTCCTGAAGGACTAGTACTTTTAACTAGTACGGTTTTAGCAGTTAGTGTTATTCGTCTTTCCCAAAGAAAAGTTTTAGTGCAGGATCTATATTGTATAGAAACATTAGCTAGGGTTGATACTTTATGTATTGATAAAACTGGTACTATTACTACTGGTGAGATGGAAGTAGTAGATACTATTTTAAAGACTGATCAAGAAGTTAATGATATTGTTGGTAGTGTTGTTTATGCTTTAGATGATAATAATCCAACAGCGATTGCTTTAAAAAAGAAATTTGTACCTGTAAAAAAACTAAAAGTAGATAAAAAGATTTCTTTTTCATCCAAAAAGAAATATTCTGGTATTACTTGTGGTAAAGATACTTATTTAATAGGTGCTCCTGAGTTCGTATTAGATAGTCTAAAAGGATTAACCAAGGAATTAGAGGAGTACAGTAATAATTATCGAGTTTTAGCTGTAGTTAAGAAAACCGGGTCCAAAAAGACCTTATTAGCTTTTATTCTAATCCAAGATCAAATTAGAAAAGAAGCAAAAGACACATTAAACTATTTTAGAGAGAATAATGTTGATTTAAAAATAATATCTGGGGACAATCCTAATACCGTTTTATCGATCGCTAAAAGAGCAGGTTTAAAAGAAGATGCCTTAGCCATTGATGCCCATACTTTAAAAACAGATAAAGATATTATTGCTGCTATTGAAAAATATGATGTTTTTGGTAGAGTTAGTCCCGAACAGAAAAAAGATTTTGTTATTGCTCTACAAAATGCTGGTCATACTGTCGCTATGACAGGTGATGGTGTTAATGATGTTTTAGCCCTAAAAGAATCTAACTGTTCAGTAGCAATGGCTGCTGGTAGTGATGCCGCTAAGAATGTTAGCCAATTAGTTTTATTAGATAATAATTTCCAGGCTATGACTAATGTCATTAAAGAGGGAAGACGTACTATTAATAATATTGAACGAAGTGCATCTCTATTCTTAGTAAAGACTATTTATGCTACTTTGTTATCATTAATTTTTATCTTTATCCAAAGGGCATATCCTTTTATACCAATTCAACTTACTTTAACTAGCGTAGTTACAATTGGTATTCCATCTTTTGTTTTAGCCTTAGAACCAAATGAAGAATTAGTATCGGGTCGCTTTATGAAAAATATCTTAAAGAAGGCAGTACCACCAGCTCTAACGATTGTTTTAAATATTCTAATTATTATTACGATTGCTAATTTTAAGAATTTATCAGTTGCTGAAATATCAACACTTTCCGTAATGATGACTAGTTATACATCGTTTGTTCTTTTATATAAAATATGCCAACCATTTAATTTAATGCGCAAAGCACTATTTGGATTAATGATTGCTTTCTTTGTTGTTGGTGCCATCTGTTTCCAACAAGTATTTAATTTCTCTAATCTTACTTTCATCATGGTTCTAATTATTATTTGTTGTATATGTATATCACATTTTATCTATGCTTTATTAGAAAAAGTTGTTACTAAAGTAATTGATGAAAAAATGTAAAATGAATTAAATCTATTAAAATAATCTTGTCAAAAATAAAAATATAGTGTAAACTATATTAGACAAGTTTATTTATGGGCTTGTAGCTCAGTTGGTTAGAGCACACGCTTGATAAGCGTGGGGTCACAGGTTCAAGTCCTGTCAGGCCCACCATAAATGCCTCAATAGCTCAGTTGGTTAGAGCACTTGACTGTTAATCAAGGGGTCCTAGGTTCAAGTCCTAGTTGAGGCGCCAGATGGCCTGTTGGTGAAGTGGTTTAACACACTGCCCTTTCACGGCAGCATTCACGAGTTCAAATCTCGTACAGGTCACCAGTTGTGAATAAAACTCTAAATATGAGTTTTTTTGATATAAGTGGAGCAGTACTCAAGAGGCTGAAGAGGCGCCCCTGCTAAGGGTGTAGGTCGGGTAACTGGCGCGAGAGTTCAAATCTCTCCTGCTCCGCCATTAAAATATTAAGAACCAAAGGTTCTTTTTATTTTGTTAAGATGGTGCTATAATGATAAAAAGAAAGGCAAGTTGATGGAGATGTTTAAATTAGTAGTATCTGATTTTGATGGAACATTAATTGATAGTGATGATGGTATCCCTGTAACTACAGTAGCGGCTATTGATCAATATCGCCGTAATGGTGGCCTTTTCGCTGTGGCTACCGGTAGAGTCTTAAAATCAGTTTTAGAATATACTAAAGATTACCACTTTATTGATTATATTGTTTCCTTAAATGGTGCCTATATTTATGATGTTAACAAAGAAAAAGTTCTTGCTAAACAAAGACTTACTTTAAAAGCTATTAGGGCTTTGAATAAGTTATATGCTAATGATAGAATCCTCTGTTATTGTACTCCTGATGCTTGGAATATATATGCAGGTATTATCAAAGTAGAAAAAGGGCTTTATGATTTACAAAAGATAATTACTAATCCTGAGAAGTTTATTAATGACAACAAAAATAATATTTATAAAATGGAAGTTCATTTCTCTACTAAAGAAGATGCTGTTAAAGCCTGTAAGGAAATAAAGAAACTAGATTTAGGTATTGAAGGAGTAGTCCAAATTCATACTAAAAAAGACTTTGTTGTTGAAGTTACATCATTAAAAGCTAATAAGTTACTTGGTGTTAAAAAAGTTCAGGAATTATTGAATATTAATAATAATGATATTGCTGTTATTGGTGATAGTTACAATGACCTTGGTCTTATGAAAAGTAATTACTATGGAGTGGCTGTTCAAAATGCCTGTACTGAAATAAAGAAAAAGGCTGATTATACCACTAGTTCTAATGATAATAAAGGGGTAGAAAAGTTCTTAGAAGAGAAATGTTTAAAGGAGAAGAAATGAAAAAAGTTGGTTTAATAATTGGAGGAATAATAATTTTAATTGGAGCTATCACAGCTATTGTATTAAGTACTAATAATTATTCTCATGATGAAAAAGAATTTAAAAAAGAATATGAAAAGTTTAATCATAAGAAAACTAAAGACGGAAAAGAGTATTTAACTCTTAATATACCTAAAAAGAATAATGTACAGTATAAAAGTGCTAAAGAGATTATTTCTGCTTTACAAAAAGATACTGCTGTTATCTTCTTTGGTTTTCCAGAGTGTCCTTGGTGTCGTAATTTAGTACCAATTCTTTTAGAAAGCATAGAGGAGAATGATTATCCTAATTTTTACTATTATAATGCCCTTGCAATCAGAGATCAAAAACATTTAGATGAAGATGGTAATATTGTTGTTGATAAAGAAAGTACAGCTGAATATAAAAAGATTGTTGAGCTTTTAGGAGACTTTTTAGGAGAGTATGAAGGGTTAAATGATCCTAGTATTAAAAGGCTTTATTTCCCAACAGTAGTCTTTGTTTCTGATGGAGAAATTAAAGGTGTACATATTGGTACTTTAGATGAACATAAAGATCCTTATAAAAAACTTACTGCGAAACAAAAAAAGAAGATTAAAAAAATATTCCAAGAAAATATTTCTAAGATTGAGGAAAAAGTCTGTACGGGAGTTAATAAATGTTAAAACACGAAGAAATAGAAAGGAACTTGATTACTAAATACCGTAAAGATATTTGGCGTAAGTTTTCTAAAGCAGTTAAAGAATATGAACTGGTAGAAGAAAACGATAAAATAGCGGTCTGTATTTCAGGAGGAAAAGATTCTTTTATTCTTGCTAAGTTAATGGAAGAACTTCAAAAACATGGTGATAAGAAGTTTGATTTGGTATATCTAGTGATGAATCCTGGTTATACTAAAGAAGTAGTTAAACTTATAAAGAAGAATGCCAAATTATTGAATTTAGATATCCATCTTTTTGATTCAGATATTTTTAAGGTAACTGAAAAAGTATCAAAGGAAGCTCCTTGTTATTTATGTGCCCGAATGCGTAGAGGGGTCTTATATAAAAAAGCCCAAGAATTGGGTTGTAATAAAATTGCTTTGGGCCATCATTTTGATGATGTTATTGAGACCGTCCTAATGAGTATTTTATATGGTGGAGAATTTAAAAGTATGCCACCTAAATTAAGAAGTACGAACTTTAAAGGAATGGAATTAATTAGACCTCTTTACTTAGTTAGAGAAAGAGATATTATTAAGTTTAGTAAAAGTAATGATTTAGAATTTATTAATTGTGCTTGTACTGTTACTTCTAAAAGTACTCTTAAAGATTCTAAGCGTTTAGAGATCAAGAAATTAATTGCCAAGATGGAAAAAGATAATCCATTGATTCCTTCTAATATTTTTGCTTCAACAATTAATACTAATATTGATACTTTATTAGGATATAAAACTAATGGTAAGGAAGTAAGTTTTATAGAAAAATATCAAGATAATGAATAATAAACCTCATTTTAAATCAATATTGATTTAAAGGAGGTTTTTTCTTTTGGCTAAGCACAAAGTAGAAATATGTGGACTTGATACTTCAGAGATAAAGGTTTTAACTAGTAAAGAAATGGAAGATTTATTTAAAGCTATGCAACAAGGAGATGAAATTGCCCGTAATCTGCTAGTAGAGGGTAATTTGAAATTAGTATTATCTATTCTTAGACGTTTTAAAAATAAATGTGATAATTTAGATGATTTATTTCAAATAGGGTGTGTAGGCCTTTTAAAAGCTATTGATAATTTTGATCTTGATCATAATGTTAAATTCTCTACCTATGCAGTTCCCATGATACTAGGAGAAATAAGAAGATATTTACGTGATAATAATACTATTAGGGTGAGTAGATCACTAAAGGATATTGCTTATAAAACTCTAAAATATCAGGAAGAATATCTAATGGAAACTGGAAAAGAATTGGACTTAGAAAAAGTAGCTCAGAAGTTAAATGTTAGTTATTACGAAATTGTTAATGCTTTAGAATCATTAAAAGAACCAATTAGTATGTTTGAACCTATCTATAATGATGGGGGAGATACTATTTATTTGTATGATCAAATTGAAGATACCAAAATAAGTAATCATAGATTTGAGAACAATCTTTCACTCCAAGATGCGATTGAAAGACTAGAAGAAAGAGAGCAATTCATTTTGGATGAAAGATTTGTCATTGGTAAAACACAAATGGAAATAGCTTCGGAATTAAATATCTCCCAAGCTCAAGTATCCAGATTAGAGAAATCGGCTGTCAAAAAATTAAAGAAAATATTAAAGTAAGAGGCATATATTTTATTAGGTGATGATACTTGAGATTATCAGATTTACAAAGTAAAAATGTGGTTAGTATGTTAGATGGCAAAAACATTGGAACTATTATTGATGTGGATTTTAATAGAGATAATGGGAATATTAATTATTTAGTTGTTGATCCTTTGAAGGGTGGTTTCAGAGTTTTTAGTAAAGAAGAAGAGAAGAAAATAAGCTGGATGGAAATCAATAAAATAGGTGAAGATGTTATTTTGGTGGAAACAAAGTATTAGGGGATATAAACTAATTATTTTTTTTATTGGCCTCAGTATGCTTTTTTCTCTTGTTATAATTAAACTGGCTAGTAGAAAGATTAATCCCACTCTTTATCGCTATGCTAATATTGAAGTAAGTCGTCTAACTAATAATATTGTTACTTATCAAACTAAAAAAATACTTTCTAATAAGAATTTAGAAGATATTTTTACTGTGGATAAAAACGCATCTAACGAAATAGAAGAATTAAACTTTAATACTAAAAAAGTAAATAGTTTACTAAATGAAGTAACTGATCAAATAACTAAACAAGTTATTGCTATTGAAGAGGGGAATATTGATAATATTGCTTTACCAGCAACTCTTCGGGGAGAGAAGTACCATCATTTATCTAAAGGAATTGTTTGTGAAATACCCATAGGTATTCTTTTTGATAGTGATATTTTATCTAACTTAGGAACCAATATTCCCATCAAATTAGTTTTTTCTGGTAAAGCAAATTCTTATATCGATACTGATATTAAAGAATATGGTATTAATAATGCTTATATAGCAGTTAATCTAATTATTAAACTTCATGGTCGTATTGTTATGCCTACTACTTCTAAAGAGACAGTAATAAAGAACAAAATCCCTTTAGTAATCAAAATAGTTAATGGAAAAATACCAGCATATTATCTTAAAGGGACATAAATTTACCCTTTACCAAACAAGTAATAAAAGGTATAATTTATGTAGGAGAGAATTATGAAAAAATATAAGATTAATAACAATGAATATGAATTAATTAAAGATAAAGATGATATTTTTGACTATGAAGAAGTATCTTCTTTAGTTACTGACTACTTTGACGACTTTGATTATATTATGGGAGATATGTCTTATGGAAAAATAAGATTAAAAGGTTTTAATGATAAGAAAAATAAGAATTATAAGAAGATAAACTCGATAGAATCCTTAGATGATTACTTAAAAAAATACTGTGCTTATAAAGCTAAATATTTTTTATTAAAAAAAGTGAAGAAAGCCTTGAAATAAATTTTAAATATGTTAAAATGAATATATATGAATAATAAAGGGAGGATACAAAATGGATAATAAAGTTGAAAAGAAAATGATGTCTATCGTAGCCAAAGATGGTTCTGTTGATGAAGTAGAAGTGATCTTAGCGTTTGAATTTAAAGACAATAAGAAAGAGTACGTTATTTATACTAAAAACGAAAAAGATGCTAATGGTAATGTAACAGTATATGTTTCTAATGTAGATCGCTCATCAGGAGAACCAAGACTTAGAGGTGTTGATGACGAAAACGAATGGAATCGTATCAAGGATGTATTAAGAGAATTGTCTAAAGCTGAATAATACTTAGGAGGGTTTATTATGGAAAGAGGAAAAGATTTTGAATTAAGGGACATTCATGGTAGCGGCCTTTATGATCAAAGTGTTGGCGCTAAAGATGAAGATAGTAAAAGAATTAAACTATCTGAAGTTAGTCGTCGCCGTATTGAAAAATTAGAGGAAGCTAACAAAGTAATAGAGGAAAGAGTTGTCGGTCTTCAAAGAGAAGTAGTAGAACCTACTAGTATTAGAGAAAGAATTAGAAATTTCTTTGGTAGAAATCAAAAACTAATTAGAGAGTATCAAGAATATATTGAATGGAATAATGAAAAAATTGCTGCTCTAAAACCAGTTAGATTACCAAGTGAAGTTCATGCGGAAGATGAAAAATATTCTAATCCTATTAAAATACCAGAGAAGATTGTAGATGCAGCTGAAGAATTATATTTTGATTTCGAAGAACTTGCTGAAGAAGAATACTTCAACAAAGAAGAAAAAGAATTGGCACCTGATGAAGTCTATGAAGATGAAATCAATGCTACTGCACCAAGAGTAGCAGTTAATGAAGATGCTGAAGACGAAATCAATGTTGATGAAATAGCTGCCAAATTAAGACAACAAATCGAAGAAAACCATCTTGTATCTGAAGAAGATAAATTAGCAGATGAAGCTCAATTGGTTGCTGAAGCACAACAACTTATCAATGAAGAAAAAGAAGATGAAAAAGAATTGAGCGAAGAAGAAATTGGTTCAATTAAAGAGGAAGTAGCTAAAGAAGTAAATGATGAAGAGAAAGATTATTTACCACCAGCAATTCCTAATTATATTGACTTTAATAAAATGCCTGAACAAGAAGCACCTGTTGAAGAAAAAGAAGCTGATAATTTTGAAGATGAACTTGAACATTATCGTACAGAATTTATCAGTGGTCATATTACCTATGATGAATTCACAGCTAAGAGAAAAGAATTAGAAGGACGTGCCGCAAAAGAAGAACCTCGTAGTTATAGTCCTGTTGGTTCAATGCCAGAAGGTGTTGGCTTTGTTCAAGTAGCTGATGAGAGTAGCGTTTTAGATGTTAAAGCATTACTAGAAGAACAAGCAAGATTAGATAGTGCTATTAAGGATAATAATAGTGATCTTGAACATCTAGAAGAAGAGGCTAAATCAAGTGAAGAACAACTTGAAAGTCAAAAACAAGAATTAAGTGCTCTTAAAGATGAATTATTAGCAGCACAAGCAGCTCAAAGAGAAGAAATTGAAGCTCAAAATGCTACTAAGAAAGAGTATCAAGATCGGATTGCTCGTAATTCTGAAGAAGCATCTGAACTTAATGCTGATATCGAAGCTTTAAGAGGAGCAATGAGAAGATAAAAGAAAGTATAACTTTCTTTTTTTTTCATATTATTTAAAGGAGAGATAAATAATATGGAAAATATTCTCAGTTACTTTTATAATATTAATAATATAACTATTCAAGCAAAAAAAGATTATTATCTTTTTTTCTATCGCGGTAATAAATATTTGTTTTTTAAAATTGAAAGAGATAATGAAGAAATAGTTATTATTAATGATATTTTAAAATTATTTGCTAGAAAGTATTACAGTTTTATCTACAATATTCAAAAAAGTATTATTACCATAGTAGATAATGATAGATATGTTTTAATAAAGGTTAATAGTAATCTACCCAGAAATTTAAAGGAAGTAATTATTAAAAATCAATTACCAATTCCCAATAATTTTATTGGCAGTATTGATCATAGTAATTGGGTATATTTGTGGAGTAGAAAGAATGATTACTATGACTATCAAAGAAAACATATCAAGAATAAGTATTATATTCTATATAGTAGTATTAATTACTATATAGGTATGGCTGAAACTGCTATTGCTTTTCTTGTAAATAATAGGATTAATGGGAATACTCCTAAGTATCTTTCTCATATTAGAATTACTAATAATGTTGATGATTACTATAATCCCCTAAATTTAATTATTGATTATAAAAGTAGAGATCTAGCCGAATACTTGAAAATGGTCTTTTTAACCGAAGATAATTATAAAGAAATAAGTGATTATATTATGGATAATATTTCTCTAACAAATACAGAATATACTTTATTAATGGCTCGGCTTATATATCCTTCTATATATTTTGATAAGTATGATAATATTGTCAGTAATAAAGCCAAAGAAAAAGAAATAATAAAAATTATTTCTCTTACTAATAGGTATTTAGATTTTATAAAATATATTTATAGTAAAATACAATTAAATAACAACATTCCTAGTATTGATTGGCTTCGGAATTGATATTTCTTACTTCTTTGACAGTAGGAACTTCATTAATAATAAACTGTTCAATACCTTCTTTTAGAGTTACATCAATTAAAGAACAGCCAGCACAAGCTCCTAGAAGTTTTACATAAACAATATTATCTTCGTACTTAACAAATTCAATATCACCACCATCATCAACTAAGAAAGGTCTTATTTTATCGATAATGTTGATAATTTTAGCAGTTTCTTGGTCCATAACAATCACCACTACAATTATACTAGTAAACTAGCTAGTAGTAAAGCTTTGTTTTAGAGCTTTTTTATGGTATAATTACAGAAGAGGTGGTGTTATGCAAAATTATAAAGTAGGCGATATTACTACTGGTTGCGTAACTGGAATAGAGAATTATGGCATATTTGTTAGTCTGGATAATTATTATAGTGGTTTAATTCATATTTCTGAAATATCTGATGATTTTGTTAAGAATGTTAATGATTATGTCCATATTGGGGAAACAATTAAAGTTAGAGTTTTAGAAGTTAATAGTGAAGAATGTCATTTAAAATTAAGTATTAAAAACTTGGATTATCGTTTTAATAAAAAACGTAAACTAAAAATAAATGAAACTACTAATGGATTTAATTCTTTAAGTGAAAAACTAGATTCATGGATTGATGATAAATTAGAAGAAATGTCAGTGAAAATGTAAATACTTTACAAAAAGGGGTTATCAATATTGACAAAACGGCGATAAATTGATATATTTATACATGCAACAGTTTAATATTGGTTAAATTGGGCGATTAGCTCAGTTGGTTAGAGCACCTGCCTTACAAGCAGGGGGTCATAGGTTCGAGTCCTATATCGCCCACCATTGTGCCGAAATAGCTCAATTGGTAGAGCAACTGATTTGTAATCAGTAGGTTGTGGGTTCAAGTCCTACTTTCGGCACCATTTTTATGGAGAGGTAGCGAAGTGGTCAAACGCGGCAGACTGTAAATCTGTTCCTTCGGGTTCGATGGTTCAAATCCATCTCTCTCCACCATTTTATTGCCCTGTAGCCAAGTGGTAAGGCATCAGACTTTGACTCTGACATGCGTTAGTTCGAATCTAACCAGGGCAGCCATTTATTTGTTATGATCTGTTAGCTCAGTCGGTAGAGCATTTGACTTTTAATCAAAGGGTCATGAGTTCGAATCTCATACAGATCACCATGTGCCTGAGTGGCGGAATTGGTAGACGCACAGGACTTAAAATCCTGCGTGAGTCAAATCACGTGCCGGTTCAAGTCCGGCCTTAGGCACCACTTATGGAGGAATACCCAAGTCTGGTTGAAGGGACCGGTCTTGAAAACCGGGAGGTCGAGCAATCGGCGCAGGGGTTCGAATCCCTTTTCCTCCGCCATTTAAATTTACATCGCGGGATGGAGCAGTCTGGTAGCTCGTTGGGCTCATAACCCGAAGGTCAGAGGTTCGAATCCTCTTCCCGCAACCAATTTGGTTCCATGGTGCAGTTGGTTAACACGTCTGCCTGTCACGCAGAAGATCGCGGGTTCGAGTCCCGTTGGAACCGCCATTTAGTGGCTTCATAGCTCAGTTGGTAGAGCAAGGGACTGAAAATCCCTGTGTCGCTGGTTCGATTCCCGCTGGAGCCACCAGTTTGTTAATAATTTATTTTTACATAAATATGCCCAGTAGCCGTTGGGTTAATGCGCCCGTAGCTCAGCTGGATAGAGTGTTTGGCTACGAACCAAAAGGTCAGGGGTTCGAATCCCTTCGGGCGCGCCAGTTTCGGGAAGTGGCTCAACTTGGTAGAGCACGTGGTTTGGGACCATGAGGTTGCAGGTTCAAATCCTGTCTTCCCGACCATTTGTATTTAAACGTTGATAAATCAACGTTTTTATTTTTTTGGGAATTGACACTTTCTACTATAAGTGATAATATTCAGATAAAAGGAGTAGTTATGATGTATTTAGTAGAATATGGATTATTATTTTTAGGAGCCGCAATTGCTTTTATTGCTCAGACTTTTGTCTCAGGTTCTTATAGTAAATATTCCAAAGTAGAAAACAGAAATGGGTTAACCGGAAAGGATGTAGCTCGTAAAATATTAGATAAGAATGGACTTAAAGATGTAACTGTTGAAGAAGTAGAAGGGTACTTAACTGATCACTATGACCCAACTAAAAAAGTAGTACGCTTATCTAAATCTATTTATGAAGATCCTACTATTGCCTCTGTCTCAGTCGCAGCTCATGAATGTGGTCATGCTATTCAAGATAAAGTGGGCTATAAAGCTATGAGACTTCGTAATAGAATAGTGCCTTTAGTAAACTTTTCTTCCTATGCTGGTTATATTGCTATTGTAGTAGGTGCAGCTTTAGGATTACTTAATCTAGTTAGAATAGGTATTATTGCAGAACTTGTTATAGTTGCTTTTCAAGTTATAACTCTACCAGTAGAGATTAATGCTTCTAAACGAGGAATGCAAGCAATAAAAGAAGAAAGCTTTTTAGTAGATGATGAAGTAAAAAATGCTAAGACAATGCTTAAAGCAGCTGCTTCAACTTATTTAGCTAGTGTTGTTACTGCTTTACTACAAGTGTTTAGATTAGTATTAGTATATGGTCGCAGAAACAATAATTGATTTTTATTAGAATTGTGATATAATGTACATAAAGACGAAGACGAAGGACATGATAAATAAGCCTCTTTACTAGAGAGTCTGTGGTTGGTGCAAACAGATTGAAGAGTTATTTATTACTACCTTTAACAGTTGAACTCGAAAGAGATATCCGGTTAAAAGCCGTTACATTAATTAAGTTAAACCAAGGATGGTACCGTGTAATTCACTCCTAACAATATGTTAGGAGTTTTTATATGAAAAAAGAAGATTTTCGAAAAAGATTAACAGATCTATATTTAGAAGAAAAAATGGATACAATGAAGAATAGAGAAGTAGATAAAGATGATATCTTTAAGGAAGAAAGAAGAAAACTAAAAGAAGAATATAGAAGATCTGTATTAGAAGATATGTTAAAAGAGGAGGAAAAAGAAAATGATCAATATAAAAGAAAATGAAAAACTAAGTATTATGAATCATTCTTGTGCCCATTTATTGGCTCAAGCAATCAAACATCTATATCCAGAAGCAAAGTTTTGGGTAGGACCAGTTATTGAAGAAGGTTTCTACTATGATGTCGATTTAGGGGACAAAGTAATTACTGAAGAAGATTTACCTGCTATTGAAAAAGAAATGAAGAAAATTTCTAAAGATGGTAAAAGAATAGTTAGAGAAGAAATTACTAAAAAAGAAGCTTTAGAGAGATTTAAGGATGATCCTTATAAAATAGATTTAATCAGTAGAATGGATGAAAAAGATACTGTTATTTCGATGTATACTCAAGGAGATTTTACTGACCTTTGCCGTGGTCCTCATGTGGATACTGTTAAAGAATTAAAGCATTTTAAATTACTTAAAGTATCGGGTGCTTATTGGAAAAATGATGCTAAAAACAAGATGTTACAGAGAATATATGGTATTTGTTTTGACAATGAAGAAGATCTAGAAAAACATCTTCAAGAATTAGCCGATGCTAAATTACGTGATCATCGTAAATTGGGTAAAGAGTTAGAAATCTTTATGACTAGTGATTTGGTAGGTAAAGGATTACCTATGTATTTACCAAATGGTTATATTGTTTGGCAAGAGTTAGAGAATTATATAAAAGAAAAAGAAAGAAAGCAAGGGTATAAACATGTTTTAACTCCACCATTAGGTAATGTTGAATTATATAAAACTTCTGGACATTGGGATCATTATAAAGATTCAATGTTTCCAGCAATGAAGGTTGAGGATGAAGAATTTGTCTTAAGACCAATGAACTGTCCTCATCATATGATGATTTATGCTAATGGTATTCACTCATATCGTGATTTACCAATTAGAATTGGGGAAATTGCCCGGGACTGTCGTTTTGAAGCCTCTGGGGCGTTAAAAGGTATAGAAAGAGTTCGTACTTTCTGTCAAAATGATGCTCATCTATTTGTAACTCCTGAACAAATCGGTGATGAGTTTAAGAGAGTAGTTGATTTAATCTTAGATTGTTATAAGGATTTAGGAATAACTGATTATGAATTTGAGCTTTCACTAAGAGATAAAGAAGATACTGAAAAGTATTATCCTGATGATGAAATGTGGGATAAAGCTGAAAATGTTATTAGGAAGGTTTTAGATGATATTGGTATCCCTTATAAAGAAATGATAGGTGAAGCTGCTTTCTATGGACCTAAGTTAGATGTACAATTAAAACCAGCTGTTGGTAATAAAATTACTGTTTCTACATGCCAATTAGATTTCTGTCTACCAATGCGCTTTGATTTGACATATGTAGACAGAGATGGTAGTAAGAAAACACCGGTTGTTTTACATCGAGCTGTCTTTGGTTCTATTGATCGTTTTATTGCTTATTACTTAGAAGAGACTAAGGGAGTTCTACCAGTTTGGTTAGCACCAATTCAAGCTATAATAATGCCGGTATCTAGTGAACATCAAGCTGATTATGCTAAGGAAGTAAACGACCTTCTAGCAAAAGAGGATATTCGTGTAGAACTAGATGCTCGCAATGAAAAACTAGGTTATCGTTTACGCGAATCACAAATTAAAAAGATTCCAATCACTATTATCTTGGGTGATCAAGAGAAAGAAAACAAGACTATTAGTTATCGTCTATTTGGTACTAAAGAAACAACTACATTATCCCAGGAAGAGTTCCTTAAATACATTAAAGATTTAATAAAGAAAAGAACAAGAATGTAAACTTTACACTCAAAAGAGAAAAAATCATTTTTTTCTCTTTTTTTTGTTTACAAATTAACATATATAAGGTACACTTAATACAAGCAGTGGTTAATTGTGGTGAAAAGTGGGGGATGCGAAATGTTTTTAGGAGAGTATCATCATACAATTGATGAAAAGAACAGACTTATAATACCAGCAAAATTACGGAAAGAACTGGGCAATAAGTTTATAGTTACGCGTGGTATTGAAAAATGCTTGTTCGCTTATTCTGAAAAAGATTTTGAGCGCATCGTCCAAAAATTAGAGACAATTCCCTTCACCAAGAAAGATGCTCGAGAATTTATGAGATTCTTTTTATCCGGTGCCACTGTGGTAGAGTTTGATAAACAAGGCCGTATTAATATTACCTCCCCATTAGTTTCTTATGCCGATATTACTAAAGATTGTGTGATCATTGGTGCAGGAGAACGAATAGAGATATGGTCAAACGATTCTTGGAATAAGTTTATTAATTCTGCCAACGACAGCATGTCAGACATAGCTGAAAACCTATTTAACGACATACCGTATATTTAGGAAGTGACTACTATGCATAAAAGTGTACTTTTAAAAGAAGCGATCGATCTACTTCATTTACAAGATACTGATATCGTAGTAGATGCGACAGTAGGTTATGGCGGACACAGTAAAAACATATTAAAAAGAATAAAACGAGGGGTTTTATTCGCCTTTGACCAGGATAGTGAAGCGATAGAGTTTAGTACCAACAACCTCCACACCGTTGGTACTAACTTCACTATCATTAAGAGTAATTTTGCCAATATGAAGGAAGAATTACATAAAAGAGGTATTACCAAAGTTGATAAAATACTATTTGACTTAGGAGTTTCTTCTCCTCAATTAGATGAAGCCGAAAGAGGATTTAGTTATCACCAAGATGCCAAACTTGATATGCGTATGAATAGAGAACAATCTTTCAGTGCTTATGAGCTTGTAAATACCTATTCTAAAGAAGAATTAACTAAAGTCTTTAAGAAATATGGAGAAGCTCAATTTGCTTCTAATATAGCCAAAAAAATAGTTGAAAAAAGGGCAGAAAAACCAATTGAAACAACTTTGGAATTAGTTGAGATAATAAAGAGTGCTGTACCAATGAAATTTAGAATAAATAAACATCCAGCTAAACAGATATTTCAAGCTATCAGAATAGAGGTTAATGATGAACTAGGTAGTTTAGAAAAAGCTCTTCATGATAGTAAGGATCTTCTAAATATCAATGGTCGAATAGTAGTAATTACATTTCACTCTTTAGAAGATAGAATCGTCAAGAATTACTTCAAAGAATTATCACAAGTAGACGAAAAAGTAAAAGGATTACCTAATATTGATCCTTCACTACTACCAGATTTTAAACTGGTAACTAGAAAGGGTATTAAACCTAGTAAAGAAGAATTAGAAACAAATAAACGAGCTCATAGCGCTATAGTGAGAGCAATCGAAAAAGTAAAGTGAGGTTAGAAATATGAGAAAGGTAAAAAGAAGAGTAAAGATGTCAAAATTTGAAAAGTTATTGTATACATTAGCAATTACTTTAGTTTTAATTGCTCCAATATCAATTGTCTTTTCTAAAGCAACATTAGCTAAGATTAATTTTGATGTTGAAAAACAGAAAAAAGAAATAGCTGCTCAGACCAAAACAAATGAAAGTTTATCGATGGCTATTGATGAATTAGCTTCACTTACTAAAATTGAAGAAGTTGCCAAAACACAAGGATTAAGTTATAATAATAATAACATTAAAACTGTAGAATAAGTGGTGATATTTTGAAAAAGAAGAGGAGAAAAAAGAATAATGTTCGTTATAGCAAGTTATTTATTATGGCTTCTCTTTTTTTGTTTGCTGTAATGATTTTAAGATTATTACAATTATCAACTGCTACGGAAATAGATGGAACTAATTTAAAGAAATTAGCTGATAAGAGGACAATGACTACAACTACTTTACCAGCACAACGAGGAGTAATTTATGATTCACGTGGTGAAGTTTTAGCTCAAAATGTAACCTCTTATAAACTAATTGCTTATTTATCTAGTAAAAGAACTACTAATAAAAAGAAACCACAACATGTTGTTGATAAAGAGAAAACTGCTACTGAATTGGCACCTATTCTGGGAATGTCTAAAGAAGAAATACTTAAGTATCTTAATAAAGACTTATATCAAACTGAATTTGGTACTAAGGGTAAGAATTTAAATGAAATTACAAAAGACAAAATTGAAAAATTAGATTTACCAGGACTAACATTCGTTGAGAATTACAAGAGATATTATCCAAAAGGTAATTTCTTGTCATATACTCTTGGTTATGCCAAGACTACTGAAGAGACTGATGAAGAAAAAAAGGAAACAAAAGAAAAAATAGTTGGGGAAATGGGACTTGAAAAATACTACGATAAGATTTTATCTGGTGAAGATGGATATGTTACTTTCCAGAAAGATTTACGTGGTTATCAAATTGCCAATACTAAGGAATTAAGAAAAGAAGCTATTGAGGGTAAGGACGTTTATTTAACGGTTGATAGTAGTATTCAATTCTATGTTGAACAGGCTTTAGCTAAAGCTAAAAGTGGTTATGGTTTTGAATGGTTTACTGTTGTTATAGCTGATGCCAAAACAGGTAAGATTTTAGCTATTTCTCAGTCACCATCATTTGATCCTAATAAAAAAGATATTGAAAACTACCTAAATGTAACAACTTCTTATCCTTATGAACCCGGTTCTACTATGAAAACATTTACATATATGTGCGCTATGGAAAATGGTGTCTATAATGGTAGTGAAACCTATAAATCAGGAGTTTTTGTTACTTCTGATGGTACCGAAATAGGTGACCATGAACGTAGTGGTTGGGGTGTTATCTCGTTTGATAGAGGATATGCTTTATCAAGTAATGTTGGTATTATTAATCTTATTCACAGACATATGAACGCTACTATGTTAAGACAATACTATAAGAAACTTGGTTTTGGTAGTAAAACTGGTATTAGTCTACCTAATGAAGCTAAAGGTCAAATTAATTTTAAATATGAAACAGAAATATATAATGCTGGGTTTGGTCAAGGTATTACGGTTACACCTCTACAAATGATTCAAGCCCTAACACCACTTACTAATGACGGTATGTTATTAAAACCATATATCGTTGATAAAATAGTTGATCCTGTTACTAAAGAAGAAGTTTTTAAAGGTGAAAGAACAGAAATAGAGAAAGTAGCTTCAACAGAAACTGTCACTAAGATAAAATCATTAATGGATGATACTGTTAATGGTTTGGGTAATACCGGTATGGGCTTTAGAATTGATTCTGGTGAATTAATTGGTAAAACTGGTACTGCTCAAATAGCTGATGAACGTCATGGCGGTTATTTAGGTGGAGAAGCAGATATTATTTCTTCTTTTACAGGTATTTATCCTAAGAGTAATCCCAAAATAATTATTTATGCTGCGGCCTCACGTCCTGGTGGTGGTAAACAAAGTACAGTTTTTGATGCTGTTAAGAGTATAGTAAATAACTTATCTAAATACTATGGCCAGGATAAAGCAGAAGAAAAGAAAGTAAAAGAGTATAAATTACCATCGTTTAAGAATAAAGATTTAAATTCTACCATTGAATTATTAAATCAAAATGGTATTACTAACCATCAGGTAATAGGTACTGGTTCTAAAATCATTAATCAATACCCTAGTAAAAAAGTATTAGTTAGTAGTGATGATACTATTTACTTAATTACTAATGATTCTAATATAACAGTTCCTAATGTAGTTGGAATGTCTTCTAAAGAAGCTAAAAGCATCTTAAAGATGTTAGGAATGAAAGTTAAATTAAATGGTAATGGTTATGTTACTAAACAATCAATTGCTCCTAATTCTCAAATAACTAATGGTATGGAAATAACAATTGATTTAGCACCAAGATTTAAATAAAAAAAAGAAAGTAGTAATACTTTCTTTTATATTGCTCGATAAAGATCTTTATCTTTAAAAGGATTCTTTTTATCAATATGATCAAAGAATAAAATACCATTTAAATGATCAAGTTCATGTTGAAAAGCAATTGCTAGTTCTTCACGACCACGTACTTGGAATTTATTTCCCTTTTCATCAAAAGCTTCCATAGTAACACGGGCATAACGAGGAACTATTCCTTCTACAGGACGATTTACAGAAAGACATCCTTCTCCTTCTTCAACATATATCTTTTCAGCTGAATTAGAGATAATCTTAGGATTTATCAAGATATAATTCTTAAACTTTCCTTCCTCATATTCATGAACTACTACAAATATTCTTTTTAATACCCCTAATTGGACAGCACTCATTCCCATTCCTGGACGAAGATCATATTTTTCAGCTTTTTCCTCAATTTGACTATTAGTAAGATATTCAATCATTGTCTTAATTAGTTTGTTATCTTCCTTAGTAAGAGGAAAAACTACATCTTTACTTATTTCACGTAAAACTTTATTCTTTTCGTCTAGAATATCACATGTTTTAAGCATAATATCACCAACCGGCTTTATTTTAACATAAAACTAAAAAAAAAGAAAGGTTTCTTTCTTTTAATTGCTTACTGTAAAACGAGTTCCAATGACAATTACTAATAAAATGAACAATACTAAAATAATGGCAAAGTTAGAATTGTTGTTATAGGTTGGATAATAGGGCATTCCATAACCGCTATTACAGCAAGTAGATCCACCACCATAATAATACATATATATTCCTCCTTTACTTATTCTAGTATAAATTATGACAAGTAGGTAAATTGTGTTAATGAATATGTCTAAATTATGGTATAATGTATATAGAATATAGGAGGGAATAGGATGAAAAAAGTCATTAAAAACATTGATTATCCGTTATTAATAGTTTCAGCTATTCTCTTTGCGATTGGCCTAATAATGGTCTTTTCATCATCAAATGTTATAGCCTATATGGCTCAAGCAGCAAGTCCTTATAATTATTTCTTGAAACAAGCTGGTTTCTTAGTTATTGGATTGGCTTTAGGAATATTTATTATTTGTCGTACTACTAAATTCTATGGTATTGCCTCCTGGTTTTTATTGTTGCTTATTGGAGCTTCTTTAGTTCTACTACTCGCAATTGGACAAGCCAAGAACCAAGCTGTCAGTTGGTTTGATTTAGGACCAATTAATTTTCAACCCAGTGAATTTATTAAAATAGTATATATTGTTTGGGCTGCTAGCTTTTATGAATTAAATAAAAAAGGCTTAGACTCTTATAGTAAGGTCTTATTTCCAGTCTTTGTCGGACTAGGTATTGCCTTTTTGATTATGTTACAACCAGATTTAGGAACTGCTATTATTTTTATTACTATTGTGGGAATGATTTTCTTAGCAGTACCAACTCCTAAAGTATTAAAAGGGAAAATAATTTTTGCGGCTGTAGGATTACTGATGGTACTAGCGATTTTTCTACTCGCTAGTGGTAAAAGTGTTATTCAAAAAAGACAGTTGGAGCGGTTTGATTATACAAGACCTTGTGATAAGCTTTTAACTACTGGTAATCAAGTATGTAATGGGTATATTGCTATTAATAATGGTGGACTAACAGGTTTAGGACTTGGTAATTCTACTCAGAAATATTTGTATTTACCTGAACCATATACTGATTTCATATTCGCAGTTATTGTTGAGGAATTAGGGGCTATTGTAGGTATTGCTATTCTATTAATGTATATGTTTGTCTTATATCGCATTCTAGCAATTGGTAGGAAAGCTCCAACCCTTAGAGATGGATTAATGTGCTATGGTATAGCTGTTTATATCTTCATGCATATTGCGGTTAATTTACTGGGGTTATTTGGATTAATGCCTATGACAGGAGTACCATTACCATTTATGAGTTATGGTGGTAGTTATACAGTTTGTCTGATGGTTTCACTAGTAATAGTTGAAAGAGTCGCAGTAGAAACAAAGTTATCACGAAAAAAGAAAAATAGTTAAATGTTTTTCTTTTTTTATTTCTATAATATAGTTGAGGTGATAATTTTGACATTTAAGTATAAGTATCGAAAACAAATAATTGCTTTTTCTATAATTGCATTAATACTAGTAGCTGTCTTAAGTAATTATGTTATAAAGAGTTTAAATAAACCTCCTAAAAAAGAAAAAACAGTTATTCTAAAAAAGAAAACTACCTCAAAAAAAGAAGAACTTAAGTATTATAAAGTAGATATTAAAGGCCAGATAAACGAACCTGGTATTTATACTATGGCTGAAGGTGATCGGGTAATAGATGTTATTGAAAAAGCAGGAGGATTAACTCAGATTGCTGATACAACAGTAATTAACCTTAGTAAAAAAGTAACTGATGAAATGGTCATTATTATTTATTCAGTGGCAGAAGTTCAAAATTATCAAAGAACCAAAGAAAAAGAAGAACAAACCCTTAAGATATGCACAGATAATGAAAAAGAAATAAAAAATGATGCTTGTATCGAAAAGAAAGAAGAAAGTAAAAAAGATAATAGTGTAACTGGTAAAATAAATATTAATACTGCGACCAAAGAAGAATTAATGATGATTCCTGGTATTGGTGAAGCCAAAGCCGAAAGTATTATCAAATATCGCAGTGATCATGGTAATTTCAAGAAAATAGAAGATATTAAAGAAGTAAATGGCATTGGGGACGGAGTCTTTGCTAAGATTAAGGAAAGCATTACTATCTAATAAGTTATATTTAGCTATTCTAGTAGTAGTAACCATAATTACTATCATAAGAATTAGTATTCCCAAAAGAAGTATCTATCAAAAAGATACTAAGACCATCACCGGTATAATAGAAAGTATTAAAAAAGATCAAGAAAAAATAACTTTGGTTATCAAAGGTAAAGAAAAGATAATAGCTTATTATGACAATCCAAAGTTAAGTAAAATAGAAGCAGGTTATAAAGTAAGAATAACAGGAAAGATTAATAGTATTGATGAGACAACCACTAAGAATATATTTTCTTATAAGAAATATTTAGAAAGGCAAAACATCTTTTATACCTTTACTATCAATAAAATTAAAGTAATAAGCACAAAAACCAGTATTTTTTATAAAATAAAAAATGCTATAACAAGAAGAATAGAAAGAATTTCTCTTTCTTCAAAATATCTAAAAACTTTTCTGTTGGGAGACAAATCTTATTTAAAAAAAGAAGTAGTTAATAGTTATCAGGAAATAGGTATTTCTCATCTATTTGCTTTGTCCGGGATGCATGTCAGTGTTTTAGCTGGTATAATTATGTATCTTTTAAAGCAATTAGGATTAGAAGAAAATAAAGTATATTTAATTAGTAGTGGATCGTTACTTCTTTTTTTATTTATAGTTGGTTTTAAACATTCAATCTTTAGAGCAGTATTGTTTTTTATATTGTTTGGAGTTAATAAGCTATATTATTTATATATTAAACCATATCAATTATTTATAGTTGTTTTAGGAATTACTTTACTAGTTGATCCTAATTCCATCTTTAATCAAGCTTTTTTATATTCTTTTTCTATTAGTTTAGGACTATTACTTTTTATTGATAAGATGAAAACAATAAAAAAAAGAATACTATTAATTATGTATACTTCCTTAATATCTTTTATAATCAGTTTGCCTATTACTTTATATTATTTTTATCAAATTAATCTATTAAGTATTATCTACAACATCTTTTATATACCACTAATTACATTTATAGTTTTTCCCTTAGTACTAATTACTTTTATTTTTCCTCTATTTGATGGTTTACTTTATATATTTTTAAATATTTTAGAGAAGAGTGCATACTACTTAAATACAATAGAACTATCTAAAATATTGTTTTTTAAAGGACCATTTATCATCTATGTTATCTATATAATCATGGTAATAATTTGTTTATATGGACTATATAAAAACAAGAAACTGTTAGTTATACCATTAATTATTTTATTAATCATGCACTATTCATATCCTAAAGTAATCAAAAATAGCTTTGTAACTTTTCTTGATGTTGGTCAGGGAGATTCTAGTCTAATATACCTTAACAATAAAGTCACCTTAATTGATACAGGAGGAAAACTATTTGATGATAAGCATAACATCTCTAATAATATTACCATTCCTTATTTAAAGTCCTTAGGTAAAAACAAAATAGAGACACTTATTCTTACTCACGGTGATGCGGATCACATGGGAGAAGCAATAAACCTAGTTAATAACACAAAGATAGAAAAAGTAATATTTAATTGTGGAAGATATAACTATTTAGAAAAGGAATTAATAAAAGTATTAAATAGAAAAAAGATAAAGTATTATTCCTGTATTAAAGAATTGAATGTTGATAATAATAAACTCTACTTCTTACAAACAAAAGATTATTCCAATGAGAATGATAATTCAAATGTTATATATACAGAACTCGATGGTTATAAATTTATGCTTATGGGAGATGCGAGTGTAACTACTGAAAAAGAAATACTCTCTAAATATAATTTACCAGATATTGATGTTTTAAAAGTAGGGCATCATGGTTCTAATACAAGCTCAAGTAAAGAATTTATAAATGCAATAAAACCCAAGAATTCAATTATTAGTGTAGGTAAGAAAAATCGTTATGGTCATCCAAACAAAGAAGTATTAGAAAACTTAAAATATTCTAAAATATATAGAACAGATATAGATGGAAGTATTATGTTTAAGATTAAAAATAATAAATTGAGAGTAGGGACTTGTAGTCCATAGAAAGGAGTAGATATGAATTATTATAATGAAATTAAAAATGAATTAATAAATAATGAGATAAATCGAAAAGTAAAAAACTATTCAATTAACAAAAGTGATTTAGATACATATTATAATGTTGGAAAATTATTACTAAATGCAGGTAATCAATATGGAGAAAGCATTATTAAAGAGTATTCTTTAAAGTTAACAGAAGAGTTAGGTTCGGGTTATAGTCAAAGAAATTTAAGAAATATGAGGCAATTTTATAAAGTGTCTCAAAAATGGCAGACACTGTCTGCCAAATTAAGTTGGAGTCATTATTGTGAAATTCTTTGGTTTGATGATAATAAATTTCAATATTATGTCAAAATAACTGAATTAAATAATTTATCAATTAGGCAGTTAAGAGAAAGAATAAAATCTAATGAATATGAGAGATTACCAGAAAATACAAGAAATAAATTAAACAAAAATGAAATACTTAGGCCAAATGATTTAATTCCTAATCCAGTAAGAATTAAAAACAGTAATAATTATGAAAATATATCAGAAAAAGTATTGCAAAGATTAATACTTGAGGACATTGCGTCTTTTTTGAAAGAACTTGGGAATGGATTTACATTTATAGATAATGAATATCCAATTAAATTTGGTAATAGATATAATTATATAGATTTGCTTCTTTATAATATTAAGTATAAGTGCTATGTGGTTGTTGAACTGAAAACAACTGGACTTAAGAAAGAACATACAGGTCAAATCATGACTTATATGAATTATGTAGATAAACATATAAAGACTATTGAAGAAAATAATACAGTGGGAATTATTATTTGTAAACAAGATAATGAGTATGTAATTAAATACTGCTCTGATAATAGAATAATTGCTAGAGAATATAAGCTAATATGATATAATTGATTCAAGAGGCGATTTTATATATGGAAATTAAATTAGATGGTATTGTGAATACTGTTATATGGATTTAGTTAGACATTTATTTGAAAATGATAGAATAAAGGCAGTTAAATCTGATTTTGATTTTAATAATCCATTTAACAAGGCAGAAGTCTTAATTGAATATGATGAAAAATATGATAAGGAAGATTTAATTAAATATATAAAAGAGAAATATAATTAATAGATTGCAAAAGGCAATCTTTTTTTCTTTAAAAACGTTGCCTTTTTCTTTATAAAAATGTACAATAAAGCTAGGTGGTTGTATGAAAAGTATAGAGCGAGTATTAAATAAAAAAGTTGATCATAAAGCCTTAAAAGAATCTTTTATGGATGCTTGTAGTAATAAAGATTTTAAAGACTTTATTAAAACTATACCAGCTAAAGAAGATGTTCTTATTAACTATACTTCTAGTTTAGAAGATGCCTCTTGTGAATATAAAAACTGTAAAGACTGTAAAGGTCTTACTAATTGTAAGAATAGTGTAAAAGGTTATCTTTTAACTCCAGAAGTAAAAGGTGATAGTATATCTTTTTCATATAATGCTTGTAAATACTTAAATGATAAATTGGAAAAGGATGCGTATAAGAAAAATATTGAACTATTTGAAATGTCTAAAGAAATGATGGATGCTTCTTTAAAAGATATTTATAAAGATGCCAAGAGAATACCTATTCTAAAATATTTCCAGGAATTTACCAAGAAATATGGTAGGGAAGATGTTAAGGGTTTATACCTACATGGTTCTTTTGGTAGCGGTAAGACTTATCTCGTTGCTGCTTTATTCAATGAAATGGCTAAAAAAGGAATTAAAAGTGTTATCTGTTATTATCCAGAGTTTTTACGAAGCCTAAAAGCATCTTTCAATGAAGATTTTGAAGAAAGGTTCAACACTCTTAAGAAAGTAGATCTTTTGCTTTTAGATGATATTGGTGCTGAAAACTGTAGTAATTGGAATCGTGATGAAATACTTGGTCCCATTCTTCAATATCGAATGGAAGAACATTTGCCAACGTTTTTCACTTCCAATTTGAATTTAAGTGAATTAGAAAAGAATTTAGCTATTACTACCAGCGGAGTAGATAAGGTTAAAGCGAGGAGGATTATTGAGCGTATAAAACAGCTTACTGATGTTTTAGAGCTAGTTAGTAAAAACAGAAGGGATTAGGTTCGGTTATGGGAAATATCACAAATGATAATGAATTAGAATTAAAAAAAATATTAAAACAACGTACAGGTTATTCTTTTTCTAAACTAAAGAAAATGTTTAATAAGAAAACCGACTATGATTTAATGATCTTTTTGATTACTTTCTTTAATAATAGTATTGAAGAAATTAATTTTGAAGCTGATGTTAAAAATAATGACTATTTTAAAGAATTAACTCGTTATTATAATTATAGTCTTGGTAAAATTGAACTAGATAATTTGAAAGAAAAAGATGATAATTCGTTGTTTTTAGTTTTACATAAATTAAAAGAATTAGATATAAATCTCCAAGATAAAATCAGAGATAATGAAATGACAAATGGTACTAACAATAATCTTAAAAATCGGATTCTTTTCTCTAGTATCGAAGAGAGAATCAGTGATAGTATTAAAAACATTGAAAACAAAATTATTAAAGATTATAAAATAGATACTGCTTTATCTGATGATTTGGAAAACATTACTAAAGAAATAATTTTCAATTTAAAAAATATTGAATACGTTAAAGTGTTATTTGCTAATTTTAAAGAAATAGTTTATTTGAAAGATTATAATGATCGACTTATTTTTACTGATGTTTTAAGTAATTATTTTAATGTTTTATTAAACCATAATGATCAAGAGTTAGAAAACTATTTTGATCAAGTGGTGGGATTATATTTAAAGACAAGTGAAGATGATTATCTCGATAATTTATTCTTAATTGCTAGTGATAAGTTTTTAGATACCGTTGCTAGTAATGACGATGAGTTAAGAAAAAGTAAAATAAATTACTTAATTGCTAAACATCGCTCTTTTATTGAAAGAGGTAAAGAAGATTTACCGTTTAAGGAAAGTGCCTTTATTGAAACTGATGACGAAAACCGTTTAGATTTAAGAAATCGTTTTGTGATTACTATTGATAACGACGAAGCTAAGTTATTGGAAAATGCTATTTCTCTGGAAGAGTTAGATGATGATAAATACCGACTAAGTATCTATACTACTGATGTATTGCATTTTATAAATAGTGATGATTACTATTATAAAAATTCATACAAAAAAGCCCTTAATGAGGGTAGAAGTAAAAGAATTTTTAAGAATAAAATGAAGAATAAGGAGTTATCATTAGATGCCGGTAAAGATATGCCAGTTTTTGCCTACCAATTTATTATTGATAATGATTTTAATTTAGAATACTTCGATTTCAAGAAAGCTACTATTAATGTTAATGAAAATATATACTACGGAGACTTTGCTTATTTACCAGAAAGTGCTAATGAAGAATTAAAGAAAACTATTGATAATTTACTATATTTAATATTTGATGATTTAAGATTAGAAGATGGTATTAATTATCAAACAGCCAATATTATTAATTACATTACCAATAGCTTTGCTTTAGAAGTTATCAAAGAATACGCTCAAAGAAAAGATTTAAGCTTACTATTCTATGAAAATAACTATGATTGTGGTGAAGAAGTAAATAAATTAAAAGAAAATAAAACTAATTTAGATTTCTTAATTGAAGATATTATTAGAAGAGATACTTCTTTGCGATATTTAAATAGTACTTCTAGTAAGAAAGAAAATGAAAATGTTAGTTTAAAGGTCTTTTCTCCTGTTCGAAACATAGATGCCTTGGTAAACCAAATTTTAATTGATAATTACTTAATCGATAGGAAAGAAATAACTTTTGAAGACCAAATGTATATCAATGACAAATTAAACTTAATAGTTGATAATATGAATGGTAATACAAAAGGAAATAACGATCAAAAAAGAAAGCAGAGGTGTCCTGATGAAAACGTTCAGAAAAAATATCAATTTAGAAAAAGACGAAATTAGTATTTCCCGTTTTGTTAATGAATACTTGGGAATTAATGCTGATTGTAGTAATTTATATCACAAAGGTCTAAAATCTTTTGAAAGTCCACTTATTATAGGAGTATCTAATGATACAAGTTCTAAATGTCCAGATTTAATAGCTAACGGTACTTTATTAAAAGTACGAGATGGTAGGGGACATTTAGGTACTTATATTAATCCTGATATTATTGCTCGTTATGCTGAAAGCGTTGAAAATAGAGAAAAGTATGAAAGTGTTTTAAAGACTCTAAGAATTAGAGAGTTTAATCGTCTACAAGAGTTATACTCGCAAAGTGAAGAATTAGAAGCAACTCTAAAACAAATAGATGATTATATGGATATGATCACAACTATTACTAAAACAGAACAAGAGGAAAGAGTAAAAAGAAAAGAAATTAGAAAAAGTGCCGAAGTTTTAATTAAGATTAAAAAAATAAAATAACCAAATGGTTATTTTATTTTACGTGCTTCTAAATAGAATCTTTTATCATCACTATGACCCATTGAGAAGGTTTTACGTGGTAACGCCCCATCAACAATTACTGATTTAAATAAATCAGTTTTTTTCATGGCAGGTAGAATAAAGCCAATGTTGTTGTCCCCTTGAGCTAGTTTTCTAGTAGCATCATCACCATGAATATAGTCAACTTTACCAGGATTGTCTTTTAGATAATCATCTAAGAATATTTGTAAAGATCCAACAGCAATATTTGATTTAGGATTTTTAATATATATATCCTTTTCGTCATCTTTAGTAATCATTGTCATCTTTTGACCATCACATTCTTCATAAGAAATTTCATAGTATTTTGATAGTTCATCAATTAAATGATTAACATCAACATCAAATACTACTCGGTGAATAGCTTCAAATTCTAAAGCATCACTATGTAGATTAACAAGTTCTACTAAAGCATAACGAGCTGGGTGATTCAAGTATTCTTCTTCGCTCATAGTCTTCTTTAAATTTTCATAACAAGTTTTAGCAGTAGCTAAAGAATGGTTTCCATCACCCATAGCAAATACTAAAGGATTGTTTTCAGTAACGCCATATTTATTATTGAAATAGTCAATATCAGTAAACTTATCTAATTTATTAATGATTTCATCAGCCACATCATCTTTAAGTAAATATCCTTTAACATGACCACCTTCTTGCATTAGTTCAAAATCATATAATTTGTCTTCTTCGGTAGTAGTATTCTTAATATTTTCAATAATATCTTTCTCTTCATCATCAATTAGAATCATAATATGAGGAAGTTCTAGAGAAGCATTCTCCCTAACTTTTACTCTTGGAGGAATTCTTTCAATAACTGTTTTTTCAGTAGCTCTAATCATAGAGTCAGATCCTACTTCATAAGAATAAGCTTCTAAGTCAATTATTCCCATTAATCCTTCTTTGATCTTACCATCTTTTTGAGTTCTTTCGGTATAAATAAGTGAATTTGGATATTCTTTGAAGAAATCTTCAGCTAATAGTTTTTCCATGTTACTATTAATACTATTGATTCTTTCTTCAACATCACTATCTTCCAAATATATTTCTGGTAAAACCAAATTTAGAGTAGAAGGACTATCTCCTACGATTTCCTTAGTTTTATCCCAGTATTCTTTCTCAGATGTGTATTGATCACAAGCAATAACGCTCCATTTGGTCATATCACAATTCTTTGGTAATAAAATATTGGCCTTCTTAAAAGGTACTTTCAAAATAATCATCTCCTTCAAAAGAATTATATCGTAAAAATAAAACTTTTCCAAAGAAATTTTAAATATTTCTTTGAAACTTTCACTTACCATGTTATAATTATATAAGAATAAGAAGGTGTTTATATGCTGGGTAATATTTATGAAATTGATGGTAATAGCGTTTATGTTAAATTATCCATTGATATTAACAATCAAGCCAACTTAGTCAATCTTCATGCTGTTTTTGAAGATGGTGATAAAAAGATAGTTGGCGAAATAGTAAGCGCTACTCTAGATAAGTTAATAATTAATATTGTTGGAGAAATCAGAGATATCTTCTTTTATCCTGGAGTTTCCACTAAACCTTCTTTTAAGTCTAAAGTACGTTTGATTACTTTAGATGAATTGCAACTAATCTTAGGTAAACAAAAACCTTCATCAACAGAGTTTTATCTAGGAGTAAGTAATATTTATAAGAATTATCGTATTAATGTTGATATAAATAGTTTCTTTTCTAATCATTTTGCTATTTTGGGGAATAGTGGTAGTGGTAAATCATATGCTGTTGCCGGTATGTTCCAAAGATTATTTCAAGGACCAAATCCACCAATTAATTCTAATATTTTTATCTTTGATGCCTATGGTGAATATACTAAGGTTTTTGATAATCTTCATAATATGAATCCAAAGCTAAGTTATAAAACTTATACGACTAATACTAATTATGAAGATACTGATATTCTAAGAATACCATTATGGTTATTGGATGTTGATGATTTAGCTTTACTTTTAGATGCAACTACGCCAACTCAATTACCAATTATTGAAAAGACTTTAAAATTAGTAAAGATTTTAACTGGTAGTAGAAAAGAAGTTAAAGATCATAAAAATGATATTATTGCTAGAGCACTTCTAGATATTTTAGTTAGTGGTCTTGATTCAACTAAGATTCGTGACCAAGTAATTGCTATTTTAACTAAATTTAATACTGAAGACTTGAATTTAGAATGTAAAATAGTACAACCTGGTTATGTTAGAACTTTTAAGCAATGTTTAATTATTGATAAAAGTGGTAAGATGCAAGAAATGGAGTTGGTAGTAGACTTCATTAAGAGCTTTATTAATGACGAATTAGAGTATAAGGACGATCCTAATGATAAGATTCTATATACCTTGTCTGATTTAGAAGAAGCCATGGAATTTGCGCTTATTTCTGAGGGAAGTTTAAAAAGTGAAAAAGTATTTGATTATGCTAATATCTTAAGTGTTCGTCTTCATACATTAGCTAATTCAGCATCTAAAGAGTATTTCTCATATCCTAAGTATGTTACTAGAGGTGAATACATTTACGATCTTACCAATGATAAAAAGAATTTTACTCATGCCCAAGTAGTTAATTTTAATATTAACTATGTCGATGATCGTTTGGCTAAAGTAATTACTAAGATAATTTCTAAGCTTTTATTCAATCAGGCAGTTAATAATACTGATAGAGGATCTGTTCCATATCATATTGTTATTGAAGAGGCCCATCGTTATGTTCAAAATGATAATGACGTTAATATTATTGGCTATAATATCTTTGATCGTATTACTAAAGAAGGACGTAAATATGGAGTATTATTAGGTTTAATTACTCAAAGACCATCAGAACTTTCTGATACAGCCATTTCTCAATGTTCAAACTTTATTATCTTTAGGACATTACATCCAAGAGATATTGAATATATTAAGAATATGGTACCAAATATTTCACAGGAAGTTATGGAACAAGCTAAAAACTTAAAACCAGGAAATTGTGTTGCTTTTGGTAGCGCCTTTAGAGTACCAACTTCACTATATGTAGAAAAACCAAATCCAGCTCCTCTTAGTAGTAATGTTGATGTGTCATCTGTTTGGCAAAAGGAAGTACAGACAAATCAACCAGTTGATACTAATACCGTTAAGAGTAACGTTGAGGAAATAGTTGTATAGGGGTGAAGTTAATGGATATTTTAGAAATAAAAGAATTCTTTAAAGATAGCTTCCGAACTATTATTATCATAATTATAATCTTTATAATTATTTCCTATGGTTTTTCTCTTCAACAAGTTGTTGGTAGTTCAATGGAAAAAACACTTAGTAGTGGTGATATCTTAGTACTTAACAAAGTAAGGTATCGGATAACAGATGTTAAACGTAAAGATATAGTAGCTGTCTATCAAGATGATAAATGGATTGTAAAACGAGTAATTGGTATTCCTGGAGATTCAATAAAAGTTATTGATAGTAATCTTTATGTAAATGGAACTCGTGTAAATGAAGTTTATGTAGATAATAAAATGACGGATGATTTTCAAGTAATAGAAAAAGTACCAAAGAATATGTACTTTATAATGGGGGATAATCGTAATAATTCGGTTGACAGCCGCGAACTGGGCTTTATCAGTAAAAAACAAATTGTTGGTAAATCAATAATTAGAATTTGGCCTATTACAAAGCTAAAAATATTATAGGAGGTAATTACTATGGCATATTTAAAATTCAAACCCCTGTTACCACGTGTCAATTTTGATACATTAATCAAAAAAGACGAATTAGACTATGAAACTTTAGATATGTTTTATGAAGATGAAGAACTTTTCTTCATTAGTAGAGGCAATCGTGATATGTTTGTGGTTACTGATCGAAGAATTTTGATTGTTAATTATAAACTAATTATTGGTAATCGTCGAGAAATACTTTCTATACCATATAAAAACATAGTAACTGCTTCTGTAGAGATTGAAAATGCTGATGTAATTCTAAATATTAATACCAGCAATGTTTATGAACTAGCTCTGAAATTTTCTAAACCAATAACTTTAGATGATATATACGGAATGTATAAATATATCACTAGTAAAATTTATTGATATGTAAAGTTATGTAAATTTTTTTGGTATAAGATAAATAGTATGATATAATTATTATTAGAATAAGATAGTATGGAGGGAAAAGAAAATGGCTTTAAATAAATTAAAGAATATTTTTGGAAATGATGATAATGAGGAGACAGTAGTAGAAGAAGAGTTTTATTCATCTACTAAAGAAGAGTTTGCTGAGGACAATGGTCCAGCTGGTTCAAAGATGATGCTTTTAGAACCAAGAGCATACTCAGAAAGTCAACAAATTGCGGACTACTTAAAAGCTAGAAATGCAGTTGTTGTTAATTTAAAAAGAGTAACTCCTGATCAAGCTAAAAGAATTGTTGATTTTTTAAGTGGTACTTTATATGCCATTGGTGGTGATCTTCAAAAGTTAGGTGGAGGAATTTTCCTATGTACTCCTAACAATGTCAATGTTGAAGGACAAATTTCTGATGATAAGGAGCCAACATCAAAGGCTAAATCTAAAGCTAAAGATAAAGAAGACGACGAGTTTAATTGGTAAGACACTAAATTATATCCAGAGGTGATTATATGGACAAATTTAATCTAGAGAGCAATGGTTATAATAAAGAAGAAGTCAATCGTTTTGTTGATAATGTAATCAAACAGACAGAAGAAATTGTAAATAATTATAAATTAAAATCTACTGAAGTATCTAGATTAAAATTAGAACTAGAACATTATCGCCGGATTGAAAAATCACTAAATGTTGCTTTAGAAGATGTTAAAAGCGTAAAAGAAAGAGCTACTGCTAATGCTGAGAAAGAGGCAAAGATAATCATCGTTGACGCTAAAAACAATGCTTCTAGAATTGTTAATGAAGCCCTTTTAAAAGCAGAGAGGGTTAATGTTGATTTACAGCGAATGCAAAACAATATTAAAATTTTAAAGAGAAGATTGAAGCTAATTCTGGAGCAACAACAAGAAATCGTCGAAGAAATAGAAGTATTAGAATTAGATAATAACTAATTCTTTTTTAAAAAGGAAATAAAGAGGTGTGAAAATGAAAGAAAATAATGATAATATTGAACAATTAGATGTTAAAGAAGAACAAACTACTCCTGTAGAAGTAACTCCCGTTGAAAACCAAGAAAGTCCTACAGTAGAGGTAACTCCTGTTGAAGAACCTGTTTTAGAAAAGGTTGAGACTGTTGAAGATGACAAAAATCCTTTTGAAGAGACTTTTGTCAGTGAAAAGGGAGCTGTTGCTGAAGAAATGAATGAGGCAGCTGAAAAGCTAAAAAGTGAAGACATTAATACTCCTAAGACTAAGAAAAAAGGTAAAAAAGGTGTAGTTATTGCTATTATATGTCTACTACTATTACTTGGTTTAGGAGTAGCTGGTTACTTATTCTATTATAGTAATCCTAAGAGACTAATTTCAGCATCTATTAATGATGTTTCAGCTAAATTAGATAAAACTATCAAAGGTAGTGACATTGATCTTGGAGAACAATCAACAATATCTAATGATATTACTTTTGATATTGAAACTGATAAAGAGGCTTTAAAAGATATTGATGCTGAAACTAATAATATTTTAAAGAATTTAAAGAATTTAAAGAGTAATGTAACTATAATTAAAGATGCTAGTAAAGATCAGATGTTAAGTACAGTTAAAATTGATCTAGATAAAGACAATTTACTATCAGGTAAATACTTAATTGATGGTGAAAAAGAATACTATTATCTTGATGGCTTAAGTAGTAAATACATTGAAAATGAAGATAAATTAGGTCTTAAAGTACGTGAAGATGATAATGAAGTTTTTGAAGACCTTAAATACTTAAATAAGTTTGTTACTAAATCTTTTGTTTCACACTTAGATAATAAGTATTTTACAAAAGAAATGGCTACTACAAAGATTAATGATAAGAATAAGAAAGTATTAAAGATAACCTTAAAAATAGATAATGATGCTGCTCATAAAATAATTAATGCTGTTATCAAAGATATTCAAAATGATAGTAGGGCAACTAAAATACTAAAAGATAATGATATTAATGCTAAAGAACTTACTGTAAAAGATGATGTAAAACTATTAGATAAAGGCTTAGAATATAACTCTTATGTTGACTATATATCTATGAAAGAGTATAAGAGTGAATTAATTATTGAAGAAGCTAAACTATCTTATGAAAAGGGTAAAATAAGTACTTTAGAATTGTATTCTGGTGATAAATTACAAGGTAAATTAAAGATTACTAATAATAAAGAGAATAGAGACATTGTCATTTACGATGGTAATAGCAAGGAAATTGGTACAATAGCTATTGCAAATGGTAAACGCAAGAAATCATTTATTGCCGATATTGATTACATGGGTACTAAAATAAGCTTTAGTATTGAAAGTAATATTAAAGAAATTGCTAAAGATACTCAATACTTTGTAGATACTAAAGTGATTGCTGATATTAAACAGGATAAACAACAACTATTTAAAATAACCTCAGATATTAAATCAACTATGGAAAATACAGCAGAAATCAAAGAAACAGTAAAAGATGCTATTAAGAGTAAAGATTTAAAAGAAGAAGATCAAAACAAATTCATGGAAAAATTAAATAATTCTATGATGAAACTAACAAAATAAGAACATTTTGTTCTTTTTCTTTTGTCACAATGACAAAGAGGTGATGACATGAACGATATTATTAATTATTATGAACTTTTAGGAGTTAGTAAAGATGCTAGTACTGAAGAAATAAATAAGGCTTATCGTATTCAAGCTAAAAAATGGCATCCAGATGTATCAAAAGAAGACAATGCTGCTCAGATTATGAATCAGTTAAACGAAGCTAAAGATATTTTGCTTGATGAAGAAAAAAGAAAAGAATATGATTTATCCTTAATGGGTAATACTAATCCTAAGTATGAAAAATTTGATCGAGATAATCCTGAATATAATGAAGATAATAATCGGAAAATGTACACTAAATGGGAGTATTTCCGTGAGTATTTAAAGTATTACAAGACACCAAAATTAAGAAAAATAATTGCTTTTATATTAGTAATGTTAGAATCATTAGTATGTGGTATCCTCCAAGTAATTAATTATATATTGGTATATATTATATACTCATTAGGAGGAGTAGTCTCTTATGTTGCTACTTTGGCCTTAGGAATTGTTATAGCTCTTCTAGTTTTAGATATATCAAGAAGTAGTCACTTAATATTGAGTGAAAGTGGTAGCTTTATAAAACCAGTAATAGCGATATTAATCCCATTTATATTTATTTTTGCTCCAGATTTTATTTACCGGATACTAGTATTACATGTTCCTAATGCACTATCTAGATTAAATATTTTTCTCTTTAAGAAAAGTGTTGGTTATAAAGAACTTTAAAAAGTTCTTTTTTTTATTTTGTTCTCATATTTTTAATTGGTGATATGATGTTCGTTAAAAGAATAAATGAACGTATTAAAATAATATTACTAGTATTTTTGACAGCACTTGTTTTAATTGTTTTAAAAATATTCTATGTTCAAACTTTTGATTATAAAAAACTATCTGAATTAGCAGAAGATTTATGGAGTAGAGATTTACCTTTAGAAGCATCAAGGGGAAAGATATATGACCGCAATGGGATAATACTAGCTGATAATCTAACAACTACTAGCTTAGTTATTATTCCTAATCAAATTAAAAATAAGAAGAAAACAGCACACCTTTTAGCGCCTATACTAAATACTGGTTATGATAATATGCTTCAGCATTTAAGTAAAAAAACCTCAATAGAACGGGTTCATCCTGAAGGTAGGAGATTGTCTTATGAACAAGCTGATAAAATCAGTAATTATAAATTAGCTGGTGTCTACCTAGTAAAAGAAGCAAAAAGATATTATCCCCATGGTAAAATGTTATCGCATGTCTTAGGTCATGTTGGTATTGACAATCAAGGTTTATCAGGACTGGAACTTCAGTACAATTCCTATCTTACAGGAGAAAATGGCGCTATTAAGTATTTTTCAGATACGTTGGGTAATAAATTAGAATTATCAGATATTTATGTTGAACCAACTACAGGAATGAATCTTAATCTAACGATTGATTATAACATACAAAAAGCAGTTGAAAGAGAACTAGATAATGTTATGAGTATGTTCGAACCAGAGAATGCTTTAGCCTTAGTTATGGATCCTAATAATGGAGAAATACTAGCAATGGGTGCTCGTCCTAATTACGATCCCAATAACTATAAGAAATATTCTTTAGAGACCACTTCTCGTAATTTACCTATTTGGTCAACATATGAACCAGGGAGCACTTTTAAGATAATTACTACTAGTGCCGCTATTGAAGAAAAGAAAATCGATCTATTTAAAGACAAGTTCTATGATTCTGGAAAAGTGCGAGTAGATAGTGCCGTTATTAAATGCTGGAAAGCAGGTGGTCATGGCGAGCAGACATATCTTCAAGTATTACAGAATTCCTGTAACCCTGGTTTTGTTAAAATGGGACAAATGTTAGGAAAAAAGAAACTATTCTCTTATATTGATAAATTTGGATTTGGAGAAAAAACAGGTATTGATTTAAATGGTGAAGGTAAGGGCATTATTTTTAATCTAAATCAAGTAGGTAATATTGAACTAGCAACTTCGGCTTTTGGCCAAGGAGTATCAGTAACACCTATTCAACAAGTAACGGCAATATCATCGGTTTTAAATGATGGAAATCTCTATCATCCCTATGTTTTAAAAAGTATATCAGAGGATGCTTCTAACAATATTATTACAGAGAATAAAAAGAAGTTAGTGCGAAAAACCATTAGTAAAAAAACATCCAGTATTATGCGTTATGCCCTAGAAAGTGTAGTAGCAAAAGGAGGAGGTAAAGCAGCCTATATTGATGGTTACCGAATAGGTGGTAAAACAGGAACAGCCCAAAAGGTTAAAGATGGTCATTACCTAGATAATAATTACATTATGAGCTTTGTTGGAATTGTACCTGCTAATAAACCAAAAGCAGTTTTATATATAGCTATTGATAATCCTAAGCATACCGCGATGTTATCAAGTTATACAACAACTCCTATAGCTAGAAGAATCCTTCTAGATATTATTAAAATATTAAAAATTCCCAAACAAAAAGAAGAACTTACTAAAGATCTAGAATGGAATGATGTACCTCTATATAAAGTCCCTAATGTGATCGGTCTAAGTGTCGAAAAAGCTACTAAGAAACTAAAAAACTTCACTGTTAAATATTCCGGAACAGGCAAAAAAGTGATTTCCCAATCACCACTTCCAGGAACAAAACAAGAAGAAAAAGGAGTAGTTAGGTTAATGCTTAAGTAAGTGTAAAGTTTTGTCTATATTTGGTTTAAATAGTCTTCTAAAGTGAATTATATGATATACTAATTTATGTCTAGGAATGGATGTGATAACAATGTTATTATTGACAAAAGCAATTGTAGTAATGATGGTAGGATTCTTATCATCATGTATTTTAGGTTTAATAGCGGTACCCCTTTTAAAGAAAATGCGGGTAGGTCAAAAAATAAGTGTTTTTGTTGGTGAATCTCATCGTAAAAAAGAAGGAACACCGACAATGGGAGGACTTATCTTTATTCTTCCTACTATTTTTATTACTTTAGGATTATTATTAGTAGGAAAATTAGATTATTCATCTAATTTAGGAATTGTTTTATTAGTATTTATTGGTTATGCCTTAATTGGTTTTCTGGATGATTTTTTATCCATTCGTAAAGGTAATAATGAAGGTTTAACGACTTATCAGAAATTATTTATGCAAGTATTAATCGCAGTAGCGTTTTTCTATATTTATATGCGAGCTGGTGGCGAAACATCTTGGGTAGTAGGGACCTTACATATTGATATGGAAATGGGTTGGCTTTATGGCTTGTTTATCCTATTTGTTTTAGTAGGTGCTAGTAATGCTGTTAATATAACTGATGGACTAGATGGTTTAGCTGGCGGACTTTCAGCTATTGCCTTTGTTGCCTTTGCTCTAATATCATTAGTTGTTGGTTTTGAAGAATTAGGATTATTCTCATTATTATTGACAGGCTGTTTAGTAGGCTTCTTAGTCTTTAATACTCATCCAGCCAAGATCTTTATGGGTGATACAGGTTCTCTTGCTTTAGGTGCTGTTATGGCCGCAATAGCGATTCTAACTCATAGGGAATTAACTCTTTTAATAGTAGCTTTTGTCTTTGTAATAGAAACATTATCAGTTATTATTCAATCAATCTGGGTTCAGGTCTTTCATAAAAAAGTATTCTTAATGACTCCGTTACACCATCATTTTGAAAAATTAGGTTGGAAAGAAAATGATATTGTTAAATTATTCTGGATTGCTGGCCTTATTCTAGCTATGTCAGGAATAATTTTTGGAGTATGGTTATAATGAAGAAAAAATACCTTATTGCGTTAATAATTGGTATAGTAGTAATACTAGGTATTTTACTATTCTTTGTTTTAGATAGTAGAAAAAATATCGAAATAACAGAAATAAAAAAACTGGAATTTGGTCATCATCCAGGGTGGGGACCAAGTGCTACTTATGAAATAGTTTGTGAGGATAAATGTTATGCCAGTATTGATAAATGGGATCCTAAAAAGAGTATTAACAGAAAAGAAATTGTGATTGATGATGACATAATGCAGGAATTAATTACTGGCTTAAATAAGCTTAAAGTATCAAGATGGAATGGTTATAATAGAATAAATAAAAATATTTATGATGCACTTAGTTTTAACTTATTCATAAAAATTCAAGATGATAAAGACATATCTGCTAGAGGGTATGCTTATTGCCCACGAAACTATAATGAAGTAAAAGAATTCTTAGATAAAATTTTTGCTAAAATAAATGAGAATTACTAGAATTCTTTTTTTATGACATAATATTTAAGTAATTACTATAAAATTATATAGGTGATGTGTACGAGAAAGAAAATTGATATTTACCTTTTTATCGCCATTATAATTTTAGTAATAATAGGTATTATAATGATCTATTCATCGTCTAATATCTGGGCAGAATATAAATTTAATGATAGCTTTCACTATCTAAAGCAACAAACACTATTTGTATTAATAGGAATTGTTCTAATGCTTGTAATATCTAAAACTAATTACTATATTTATTATAAAAAGGCAAATATAATCTTAGGTATTTGTCTTTTATTATTAGTATTAGTTCTTATTCCAGGACTAGGAAGTATTAGAAATGGTAGTAGAAGTTGGTTTGGACTAGGACCACTTGGTATTCAACCTAGTGAAGCCGCTAAACTAGGATTAATTATCTTTACAGCCAAATATTTATCAAAGAATAATAAGTATTTAAAAAGTATTATCAAGGGGGTTTTACCAATTCTGGGGATAACAGGTCTTTATTTTGCCTTAATTATGTTAGAACCAGATCTAGGAACAGCCCTAATTCTAGGACTAACTATTATAGCACTACTATTTATAAGTGGAGTTAGTATGAAATTCTTTTTTATTACAGCAATTACTGGTATAACAGGAATAATAGGTTTAATAGCTATAGCACCATATCGAGTAAATCGAATAATCTCTTTTATTAATCCTTGGAAAGATCCACTGGGAACAGGTTTTCAGATAATTCAGAGTCTTTATGCGATAGGTCCTGGAGGATTACTTGGTAAAGGGTTCGGTAATTCTATTCAAAAACATTTCTATTTACCTGAACCCCAAACTGATTTTATCTTTTCAATTATTGTTGAAGAATTCGGTTTTGGAGGTGCAATAATTATTATTAGTCTCTTTGCTTTAATTTTTTATAGATCACTTAAAATAGCTCTAAACCAAAATGATTTATTTGCCAAGTATCTAGTCTTTGGTATTGCTTTTCAATTAGCCTTTCAAACAGTTATGAATCTTTCGGTAGTAGTAGGTCTAATCCCAGTAACAGGGGTAACTTTACCATTCATATCCTATGGAGGATCCTCATTATTAATGAGTATGATTAGTATGGGTATGGTTTTAAATGTTTCTAAAACCAGTGAAAAAAGTTAACTGCTTTTTTCTTTTTTTTCGAATAATATAATTGGAGGTGATAATTATTTGTGGAAATAGTACTCCAAGATGGTATTAAAGATTGTGGTGTTTGTTGTCTGTTATCAATTATTAAGCATTATCATGGCAATGTTTCTAAAGAACGTTTACGGCAGTGGACTAATACAGATAAAACAGGTGTTAGTGCTTATAAACTAGTTGAAACAGCTGAAAAGGTTGGCTTTTCTGCTTATGGAGCTAAAGGAGGTATCAAAGATTTAAAAGAAGAAACATTTCCAGTAATTGCGCACACCATCATAAATAAGACTTATCATCATTTCATAGTTATTTATGATATTGATTATGAAAAAGAAAAACTATTAATTATGGATCCAGCTAAAGGAAAGAAAACTCTTTCTTTTGCTTCCTTCAATCTGATGAGTAGTGGAGTATTTATACTCCTTACACCAGCTAAAAACATTATTCATATAAATTCCGAAAATCAGGTTAAGACACTCCTTTTTTCATTCTTAACTAAACACAAAAAGTATTTACCATTTTTACTTAGTTTAACATTTCTAATCAATATAATGACCATAATTATAACTTACCATTTCAAATATCTTCAAGAAGAATCAATAAACTACAGTTTGACTAATAATATTTTATTTATCAGTGCCTTTATTTTTATAATGTACCTTATCAAAGAAACTTGTTCTCTTTTAAAGAACAATATTTTAGTAAAGTTTTCTACTATGCTAGATGAAGAAATAATGAACAGTACATTTAAACAAATAATTTTGCTTCCATATTTATATTATAAAAATAGGACTTCAGGTGAAATATTATCTAGAATTAAAGATCTTAGTATTGTTAAAGAGTTTATTGCCAAAGCTATCTCTTTTTTAATCAGTGACTTACTATTTATTGTCGTCTTCACAATACTATTATTTAATATCAACTATCAACTAGCTGTAATTACTATTATCTCTTTAGGATTAATATCGATATCAACTATTTTCTTTCGTAACTACATAACTCCTAGTATTAAAAAATATTATAAAGATTTGGCAATAGTTAATTCTAATTTAGTAGAAAGTATTTCGTCACCTAATGCGATTAAAAGTATGCATCTAGAAAAGTTGATTATTGATAAATTTAAAATTAAGTATCAGAAATTTTTAACAGATGCCTATAGTATTTATCAAAAAGAAGAACAAGAAAAAAGTGTTAAAAATATTATCTATGGTATTTTCAATATTCTTATTTTAGGAATTGGTTCCAAACTAGTTATTGAAAAAGAAATAACTCTAGGAGAATTTATTATCTTTCAGAGTCTACTTAATAATATTTTATATTCTTTTAATAATTTGGTTGGTCTTTATACAGATTATAAAGCATATAAACTTGCTAAAGAAAGGATAGAAGATCTATATACTATTAAAAACGAAATATTTGACGGTAGTATCTATTATCAAAACTATTCACTTCTAGGAACAATAAAATTTAAAAATTTTTCTTATTCGTATAATAATCAGGAATTATTAAAAGATATTAATTTAAGTATTAAAAAGGGGGATAAGATCTTACTAAAGGGTTCGTCAGGTAGTGGTAAATCCACTTTTGTGAAGAGTTTAATGCGGTATATTGATGTTCCCTATGGTCAAATTACCATTAATAGTATTGATATTAATCATTACCATTTAAATACAATTAGAGATAGTATTATCTATGTATCTAATAATGAATACCTTTTTACCGATACTCTTTTAGAAAATATAAAATTATACAAGAATTATGATTCTGAAGAAATAAATAAAATATGTAAATTAACTAAAGTTGATGAAATAGTAAGAAAAGATAATGCCGGTTTCAATCAAATCGTTGAAGAAAACGGCTATAACATGAGTACTGGTGAAAAACAACGAATTATACTCGCCCGAACTCTTCTTAAAAAAAGTGATATTTATATCTTTGATGAAACTTTTAATGGAATTGATAAAGTTAAATGTGAACAAATAATGAAAGGAATATTTGAATTTTTAAAAGATAAAACGGTTATTGTTGTCTCCCATCGCCTAAATAATGATTTCTTTAATCGTGTATTACTTTTAAAAAATCATCATCTTTATGAAGAAAAAGTATCAAGATGAAACTATATTTGTCATTGTTGTTTTGGTTTTTATAGTTATCACTATTTTAATTTTTAGTGCTACTAAAATTAAATATGATCATTATAAAGTAATAATCGGATCAATGTATAACGAAGATATGCTTAAACTAATTGTAAACGATGATGAATTAGCTTTATTAAACAAAAGTAAATATCTTTATCTAAAAGATCATAAACAAAAATACGAACCAATATCAGTAACTAGGAATGTCTTAAAAAAAGATAAGCATAACTATCATGAAATAATTATTAAAACTAAACTACCAAAAAGAATTAAAACTAGTGATTATGTTAATATAAGTTTTTTTGTAAAGAAAGAGAACGTTTATGAACTATTAAAGAAAATATGGAAGGAGAAAAGATGAAAAAACTAGATGAAGAAAAATTAAAAAAAGTAAAAGGAGGTGTTTCTTTTTGGGTTGGAGTTGCTATAGCAGGAACAATAATATTCATTTCAGGTATTATTGAGGGCATAGCTCATCCTAAAAAGTGTAATGAATGAAAAGAATAGAAGAAAACGATTTAAAAATGATTAAGGGAGGGAATGCTATTACCTCTAGTATGATTAATGCTTTTACAAATATTATTAAAGTATTAATTGATAGTGGTAAGGGACTAGGTTCTGCTCTTAGAAGATTCGGAGAAGGTAAAGCTTGTCCACTAGAATAAATAACTTTTATGAAGAACATAAAACTATTTCAATAATCATGCTTATATTAATGGGAATTATCATGACAGTTTTGCTTTTACACTTTTCTTATTTCATTGGTCAAAATATTAGAGAACTCCTAATTGACTAAAATTGTCAAATTTTCTTGTTCTAATAAGAAAGTTATGCTATAATTGGTGTGAATTAAAAACGGAAGGGAGGGAATTCAAGTGTCAACACAAGTTACAGTTAAAAACGGAAATCTAGATGTAGCTTTAAAACGTTTTAAACAAAAAGTAGCTAGAGATGGTGTCCCTTCTGAGTGTAGAAAAAGAGAAGCTTACGATAAACCCGGAGTAAGAAGAAGAGAAGCTAAAAAGCAAGGTATTAAAAATTCAAGAAAGAGAAACAAAATGATGAATAGAGACTAGTTAATAGTCTCTTTATATTAAAGGAGGAAAAAATGTTAGTAGAAAAATTACAAGCTGATATCATCACAGCTATGAAAGAACATGATAAAGAAAAATTAACTGTTTTAAGAATGGCTAAAGGTACTATTGATAAGGAACATATCGATAAAAAGGTTGAAATTAATGATGAACTTTTAATTGATTGTGTATCTAGAGAAATAAAACAACGTAATGAAGCAATACTAGAATTTGAAAAAGGAAATAGAGAAGATTTAGTAGAAAAGAATAAGAAAGAAATTGAAATCTTAAAAGAATATCTACCTAAACAATTAACAGAGGAAGAAATAGAGGCTAAATTAGATGAGATTTTTGCAGAAGTTAAACCAGAAAGTATTAAAGACATGGGTAAAGTAATGCAGAAAGCTTCTTCCCTTAAAGGTAGCGTTGATATGAAAGAATTAAGTAATAAAATAAGAGAAAGACTAAACAATATCTAAAAGACTAAATAAGTCTTTTTTTTCATATAATTTACTGGTGATTAGATGCTTAATGAGATGAAAAGATATTTGTTCGATACTGACTATAGAATAAATATTTTAAAAGATAAAATTAATATAGTTAATTACCAAAAAATAATTACTTTAGAAGATAATAAAATTGAAATAATAGTTACTGGTAAAAAGATAATAATTAAAGGTAATAAACTAAAACTAATTAAAATGATTGATGAAGAACTCCTAATAAGTGGTACTTTAAAAACACTAGAGGTTATTGATAATGAATAGATATCAAATAATGCTCTATGGAATTAATAGAAATTATAATTTGAATAAAATTATGGCACTAAGAATTAATTTATATGCAATTAAGATAGAAAAGAAAGCTATCTATATTATCATCAGTAAAGAAGATTATCCAAAGCTAAAAAGTATTAAACATAAAATAGTTAATTATTATGGACCATTAAAAATAAAAAGAATGATCCAAAACAATTATATTTTGGTAATAGGAATAATAATTGCTGTTCTAATTCCTTTGTTATTATCTAAGTTGATATTTAAGATAGAGATTAATCATCCCAATCAGAATTTAAGAAAAGTAATTAGAAATGATTTAAAAGAAAATGGTATAAGTAAATACCATTTTCAAGTTAGTTTTAAAAAGAAAGAGAAGATTAAAGAAAAAATCCTTGCTAAAGAAAGAAAAAGAATAGATTATTTAGAAATAAAAAGAAAAGGTACTAAATATATAATTGAATTAGAAGAAAGAAAAGAAAGAAGTAAGAAGAAAGATGACAGGCCTCGCCATATTATTGCTACTGATGATGCTCTTATTACTTCTATTGATGCTAAAGAAGGAGAGATTATCAAAAAGAAATATGATTATGTTAAAAAAGGAGATATCTTAATTAGTGGAATAATTCATAATAAAGAAAAAGAAGTAGCTAAAGTAAAAAGTAATGGGAAGGTTAAAGGAGAAGTATGGTACCAAGTTCAAGTGATATTACCAAAATACTATCTTAAACAAAAAAAGTTGAATAAGATTCATCATATATTATCATTTAATTTTTTCAATAAATACTTAAATCTAAAGAAATATAAGACTTCATTCATTATCAAGAAAAGAACCATCTGGCAAGATAGCTTATTACCAATTACTTTGGAATACATTACTGAAGACAAAACAAAAATAATAAAAAGAGCGTATAATAAGAATAGAGCTATTAATTACTCTATTGATATTGCAACGAAGAAGCTTCTCGATAAATTAAATAGAGAAGATAAAATACTTACAAAACAAGCATTGAAAATAAATGAAAAAGATAGTAAAATAGAAGTGGATATTTTATTTAAAGTTGAAAAAGATATTACGGGTTATTTATCAATTGAAAATGTCCAATTAAAAGAAGGTGAGGAAGATGCTAAACCCAATAGCTAATGCAATTCAAGATGTTATAGATGTTACTTGGCCAATGGTTATTATTTCTATTGTGGTAGCGGTATCTTTAAGAGTTGCCTATTTAATTAAGAATAGAATGCATTGTACCCTTTATAAAGAATTGTTTTCTTTGATCTTTATCATCTATATTCTTTGTTTATTCCAGATAGTATCTGGTCAAGATGTGGTATCATGGTCAACTAATAATTTTGTTCCATTTAAAGAAATAACTAGATACCGATTAGGAACAAATCTATTCTTTAAAAATGTTTTAGGTAATTTATTACTCTTTATGCCTTTTGGTTTCTTTGTTAGTTATTATTTGAAACCTAAAAAAGTCTATTTAGTATTCTTTATGACGTTATTTACTAGTTTAGCTATTGAATTAGTACAGTTATATATTGGTAGAGTATTTGATATAGACGATATTATTTTAAATGTAATTGGGGGAGTATTTGGATATATTATTTATTATTTATTAGATAAATTTGCTAGTAAATTACCAAGTGTTCTTAAAAGTGAAATATTCTTAGATATTGTAAGTGTTATCTTAACTATAATTATTACAATACTATTATTTACCCATATATAGGAGGAGTATGTACGAAGTATTAAATAAAACAAATGAAGAAGTAGAAAATATTGATGACATTAGAAAGGCTTTAGATTTCGCGCTTAAGAAGGAAAAGATAGAGAATTCTGTATTTAATGTCATAATTGTTGATAATTCTTATATTCATAAGCTTAATAGGGATTATCGCAATATTGATAAGGCTACGGATGTTATAACTTTTGCTTTAGAAGATGAAAAAGATATGATTCTTCCAGATAAGATGAGAATTCTAGGAGATATTTATATTTCTTTAGATAAAGCCAAAGAACAAGCTTTAGAATATGGACATAGTCTAAAAAGAGAATTAACTTTTTTAGCTATTCATGGTTTTTATCATTTATTAGGATATGATCATATGACCAAAGAGGAAGAAAAAGAAATGTTTAAGAAACAGAAAGAGGTGTTAGATAATTATGAAAAAGGATGTTAGTAAAAAACTAGAAGAAAGTAAAAGAAAATTAGAGAAAGAAAAAGATATTTTAAAAAACGAGGTATTTGTCAAAAAGAAAAAATTTGGTCTAAAGAGATTTAAAAATAGTTTTATTAACTCTTTCCATGGTATTGCTCATGCATATGTTAATGAACAAAGTTTATCTATTATTTTTGTAGCTACTATTGTGATGGTGGCATTAGGTTTTATTGTTAAATTAGATCGGATTGAATGGATGTTTGTTATTCTACATTTTGGTCTTTTAATAGTTGCAGAGTTACTTAATACTTCTATTGAAGCTGTTGTTGATAAAGCATCACCAGAAATACATCCTTTAGCTAAAGTATCTAAAGATACTGCTAGTGGAGCAGAGTTTACTTTGTTTTTAGTAACTGTTATTAACTTTTCCATTATCTATTTACCAAAGCTAATTACCTTATTTAAATAGGAGTGCTTATGAAGGATAAATTATTAAAATTACAAATAAATAGTTATGTACCTATTTCATCTTTTTTAGAAGAGGATTTAAAATGAAGTGCGGTTTTGTAAGTATTGTAGGACGTCCTAATGTTGGTAAAAGTACTCTTTTAAATTCCATCCTAGGAATACATTTAGCTATTACCTCGAATAAAGTAGGAACAACAAGAAACATTATTAATGGTATTTATAATGATGATGATAGTCAAATAGTGTTTGTAGATACTCCAGGTGTAGCTAAACCTATTCATAAGATGAATAATGTCTTAAATAAAAAAGCTTATAATTCAACTGATAATGTTGATTTAATTCTTTTTTTAACAGATGTATCTACTGGTATTGGTAAAGGAGATAAATTCTTAATTGAAAAGATTAAGAAGGAAAATGAAGAAGTACCAATCTTCTTATTACTTAATAAAATAGATAAAATAAAAAAAGAAGAACTTTTAAAGGTAATTGATGATATTAAAGATCAATATGATTTTAAAGAAATTATCCCTATCTCAGCACTAAAAGAAGATAATATAAAAGAATTAATTAAAACAATTAAAGAATATTTACCAGAACAAGATAAGATCTATGATGAAGAAGAATTAACTAATGTTTCCACTAAATTCATTGTCAGTGAATTAGTAAGAGAAAAGGTATTAGAGTTAACAGATAAAGAAATACCACATGCTATAACTTGTTATACAGAGGAGTATGAAGAGTTAGAGGATATTGTCAATATCGGTGTTGTTATAGTAGTAGATAGAGATAATATCAAGAAAATAATTATTGGTAAAAATGGATCTATGCTTAAAGAAATAGGTACTAAAGCCAGACTTGATATTGAAAAGTTCTTAGGTAAAAAGGTCTATTTAAAAACTCATGTCAAAACTATTAAAGATTGGCGTGACAGGGAAAAATATCTAATTGAATTAGGAATTAGTAACGAAGCGGAATAAAAACAAAATAAAATCATCAATATATTAATAGAGGTGATTTTATTTATGGATAAAATATTATGGAATCTATTTAAAGAAACCGGTGATATAAAGTATTACATCATGTATAACAAACTTAAAGAAAAGAAGTGATAGGATTTGAAAATAATTGAAGTAGAAGGAATTGTTTTAACCACAACCAATTATAGTGAATCTAGTAAGATTTTAAATGTTTTAACTAAAGAACATGGAGTAATTGGTATTATGGCTAAAGGGTGTAGAAAGCCCAAAAGTAAACTTCGTAGTGTCAGTAATAAATTAGTATATGGTAAATTCAATATTTATTATAAAGAAAAAGCTTTATCAACTCTAATAAGTGTTGATTTAATTAATTCCTATCCTAATATATTAAAATCTTTAACTAATATATCTTATGCATCACTAATAATAGATTTAGTAAATCAAGTATCTAAAGAAAATAATGATAATAGACTATTTACCTTAACAGAAAATGCTTTAAACAAAATAAATGAAGGATATAATCCTTTAGTAATAACTAATATCTTAGAACTTAAATGTTTAGAATATTTAGGAGTAATGCCTAATTTAGATGAATGTGCATTATGTGGTAGTAAAAAAGATATAGTAACAATTGATGCTTCAAGAGGAGGATATATCTGTAGAAATTGTCATACTAATGAAAAAATAGTATCAGAAAAAACAGTAAAACTACTTAGAATGTATTATTATGTGGATATTGCTAAAATAACTAAACTAGATGTAAAAGATAGTGTAGAAAATGACATTAATGAATTCTTAGAAGACTATTATGATAGATATACAGGAGTATATTTAAAGAGTAAGAACTTCATTAAACAAGTTAATAAATTAGAAAACAATTAAATGGAGAAAACTCCATTTTTTATTTAATAATAATTTGCTTTTTCCAGAAATGTTATTTATAATATAAATAGTGAGGATATATGAGTAAAAGATGGAAAGCAGTACTAATAGTAGTTTTAATAATAACAGGAGCATTCCTGGTTTTTTCACGTGCAGAGAATGAAACAAGTAATGAACTATATGACGTATTGAAGGATGCTGCTACTGAAGGTACATATGCACAAGAATACACTGGAGAGCATCAAGATACGTTAGATAATTCAGGAAATGAACCAATATATTATTGGCGTGAAAATACTCAACAGACAGCGTCAATTGTATTAAACAAAAACAATGTAAAATTAGGAGATACATGTTGGCAAATGCTAAGAACAACAGATACTGGTGGTGTAAAACTAATTTATAATGGTAAATACCACCCTACTTATAAATGCGATGTTTCAAGAAGTACTGATAAAGGAGTAATAGGGACATTTGGTACAACTAAAAATTTAAACGGATCATATCAATATGGTGATTCATATGCATATAATGAATCAACAGGCATATTTACTTTAACTAATCCTACAACTGCTACTTGGAGCGACTCCACATATCAAAACCTAATAGGGAAATATACCTGTGCCAATAGTAGTAGCACATGTACAACTTTATATTATGTAGGGCCATATAACAACTCTACTACAGCCTATACAGCTTCATATACCATAGGAGATACTCATTATTCGCAGATTGGAAAAAGCGCATTTAATACTAGCAGTTATTCCCCTGCCATGCTAGGATACATGTTTAATAATTATTATCCCCGAAAAGAGAATAGTAATAGAGAACAAGTTTTATCTTCTTCTTCACTTAATACATCATATTGGTATGCAGATTCTGTAACATGGGGAAGTCCTACTGCAGATAAATTTAATTTAGATAATCCATACCAAGTATCATCAACAAGTGATTATCCAAGTCTTGTAGGTAAATATACTTTTAAAAATACATCTCAAACTTATACAGGAACAAATGTATACTATATAGCAGCTGTAAATGGTTCAAGCATGTATTACATTCAGTTATTCCATTCAACAAATAATAGTTTAGGAGGATTTAACGTCACTTATACTTATGGCGATAGCTATCGTGACAATGGAGATGGTACTTATACTATTACTAATCAGAATGAAACTCAACCAGCAACAATAGAAAGAAAGGATTGGTATAGTAATTACTCAAATGTACAAAACAAATATGTATGTAAGAATGCTACTAATAACACATGTAGTGACTTGTGGTATGCGGGGTATACTTATAGCACAGGAATGGATTATACAAGCATTAGGCAAAATAATTACAAATATGCAAACGGGTTTGAATATAGATTAGATCCCGACGATAATACATATAAATATTTTTTAAATAATGATTCAGTAACTCTCTGGAATTTAAATGATACAAATAAAACAAGTTTAAACACACATCACTATACATGCTGGAACGAAACAGGGAAATGTTCAACCTTATCCTATATATACTATCTAAATGGAACAATACCAAATTATATAGATTTAACGGGAGGGAAAAGTGTAGAGGATGCAAAAAATGAAATGCTATATAATAATGGTGTGAATAGGTATAATTCTTCTATGAAAGGATATATAGAAGCTTGGTATCATCAAAATATGGTAAATTATACGGATTACTTAGAAGATGTTATTTATTGTAATAACAGAGCAGAGGATAATCCTTCAACAAACGGATGGAATCCCAATGGTGGAAACACATCAACATTCATGACTTTTAACTCTTTAGACACTCCGGTATTGAAGTGTAATAATGTAACAGATCAATTTACAACAACTAATGCGAAAGCAGCATTGAGATATCCAGTGGGGTTGGCTACAGCATCAGAAATGGCTTTACTTGATAATAGTATTACTCGGAAAACAGGACAAGATTATTGTCTTTTGTCGCCTGATATCATTAATAACTATACCAGTTTTTATTCAATATCTTCAGCGGGGGGGTTCTCTAATGGTGTGCCGAACTACTCTCAGGGTGTTCGCCCGGTTATATCTCTAAAACCTGGCACCAAATATACCACTGGCAATGGTAGTATGAACAATCCATATGTAATAGAAGAAATGCCTAAGATAACAACAAGTGTAACTAATGGAACCATAACAGAAACTTCTAGAGTAGAATCTGGAACTGATAAGACAATTAAATATAAACCTAATAGTGGGTATGTAATAGATAGTATATTAGTAGATGGAATAGCAGTAAGTACAAGTGATTACAAGAGTAGATATACATTTACTAATGTAACAACTGATCATACTATTGATGTAGTATATAGACAGGGTACAACTGCTGATTTTGATTGGGGAGAAAGAGTAAATGCTAAAATGAAGAATTTAGCTAACAATTCAACAGTAATGTCTTATAGTACTCCTGATACAGTTATCAAAGCTGTTAAAAGAGCAACTTCGTTACCAACTGGCTTTACTTCATCAACTGAAAACACCATATCAACAAGCGATTCACCATACCCAATCTACATCTTCTTTGATGATACAGATGGAACAATGTATTATTATAGTGAGGCTGAAATAGTATATTTAAATAGTTTTTCGTATCGCCTATTTGGACACTTCCAAGGTTTGGAGGATATAAGTGGACTTAGCGAAGTAGATACATCAAAAGTAACAAATATTGGTTCTATGTTTTATGGATGTAGTGCTTTAACAAATATAGACTCTTTATCAGATTGGGATACATCTAATGTAACCAGCACGGAGTTCATGTTTAGAGATTGCAAGATGACTAATATAGATGCTTTAAGTAATTGGGACATCTCAAAAGTAACAAATATGGCCGATATGTTTTATAACTGTGACTTGTTAGAGGATATAGATGGTGCATCATCTTGGGATACTTCCAGAGTAACAAACATGGGTAGTATGTTTAACGGGTGTAGCGCTCTAACCAATATAGATGGAGCCAGCAATTGGGACACTTCAAAAGTAACAAGAATGGATAGTATGTTTTATACGTGCAGATTATTGAAAAATATAGATGGAGCCAGCAATTGGGACACCTCAAGGGTAACAAGAATGGATAAAATGTTCGATACTTGTCGGTCATTAGAAGATATAGATGGAGCCAGTGATTGGGATACCTCAAATGTAACAAAAATGGAAAGAATGTTTTATAGCTGCCATGCTTTAACAAATATAGATGGAGCCAGTGATTGGGATATTTCTGGTATAACCGACATGAGTGATATACTTTATGATTGCATAAGTTTATTAAATATAGATGGAGCAAGTTCATGGGACACTTCTAATGTTACGACGATGGAAGGAATGTTTAATGGTTGCAGTTCATTAGAGAATATAGATGGAGCCAGCAATTGGGACACCTCAAAAGTAACGACAATGAAAAATTTGTTTTATGGTTGCAGTTCATTAGAGGATATAGATGGAGCAAGTAATTGGGACACGTCAAACGTAATAAATATATCTAAAATATTTAGAGATTGTAGAAAAGCTTCGGGAATTTTCCCAATATTAGGAAATCCAACATCATATGATGATGCATTTTTATACGCTTCTAGGGAATCGGGATCCCAAATAACAGTAATATATAATTGTGTTAAAACAACAAATATTGATGCTATAATAGCAACAAAATCAAGCGATTCTAACGTAGTAAAAGGAAGTTGTATAACTACAAGTGCAACCTTTGATACTGGAAATAATGTGACTGTTAAGATGAAAAATCTAGCTAATAATTCAAGCTCAATGACCCCGAGTTCAACTGATACAACTATTCAAGCAATTAAGAAGGCTAGTTCATTGCCAAACGGATTTACCCCAACAGCTGAAAATACAATATCAAGTTCTACATCAGAAAAACCAATCTATATCTATTTTGATAGTACTGATGGAACAATGTATTACTATAGTGAAGCTGATACTTTATATCTAAATGAAGACTGTTCAAATATGTTCAATGGGTTTAGATCATTAACAGATATAAGTGGTCTTGCAGATGTTGATGCTTCAGAAGTAACAAATATTAATTCTTTCTTTGCTCTGTGTAGGAATCTAACAGATATAGATGACCTATCAGATTGGGATACTTCAAATATAACAAACATGAGTAGTATGTTTATTGGTTGTAGTTCTTTAGAAAACATAGATGGTGCTAGTGATTGGGATACTTCAAGCGTAACAAATATGAGTAACATGTTTAATGGATGTACGTTGCTAGAAGATATTAATGGTGCCAGTAATTGGGATACATCAAATGTAACTAATACTTCTATTATGTTTTCTAATTGCCCTAAAGCGTCAGGGACTTTCCCAATATTAGGTAATCCAACCACTTATTATGGAATGTTCTCCGATTCTGCTACAGATACAGGTTCTCAAATAACAGTAGTATATAATTGTACAGAAACAACCAATATAGATGCTATAATAGCAACTAAATCAAGTACTTCTAATGTGGTAAAAGGAAGTTGTATACTAACAAATGTTGATGTAACAGTAACAAATGAGGTATATGGCAATATGGCAAGTGTTAATAAAGAATTTAGTTATACAGTTACTGTAAGAGATAATAATGATGTAGTAGTACCTGAATTAGGAACAACATTCACTCTAAAGAATGATGAGTCTGAAGTACTATCTATACCAGTTGGTTATAGTATTACAGTTACTCAAGATTCTGAAACAGGATATGAAACAACTGTAAATGATACTAATAGTAGAACTATTACTAAGACTATTACTGATGATGAGACTATTACTTATAAGAATACTTATAATATTAGTCCTGCTACTGGTACAGTAACAATCTTAACACCATATATACTATTATTAATATTTAGTATACTTACTACTTTTGGTATTGTAT